>JADLBE010000029.1 GCA_020847915.1 Saprospiraceae bacterium
GTGACGTGAGTGCCGTGGGTGTATAAATTGAAGGCGGGGATGGACATAAACATGGCCATTCCGAGATTTAGGAAAACCCACACGTCGGCCGCCATCAAAAAGCGGTAGGGGAAATAATGGTAGTGTCGTTGCGCTTCACCCACGCTTTTTTTCCAATTGTACACGATTTTTGCAAAAAACACCCATTCCGTCATGCTCACGGCGTAACCGACATAACGCACATACGGCTCCGTAGGCAGGGTGTAAATGTGGTGGCCCCAATTGAACATGAGGTTGAACAAACCGAGGAAATACATCGTAAACGCAAGTTTGCTGCGCCCCACCCCGGCGTTTTTACTGATCCTTTCCATGATGAAAAAAGCCGTGCCGTACAGCAACTGGTTCCAGGCGCCCACAAGCGATCCGTTTACCTTCCATTGGATCGTCATGTCCGTGACCACATGCCCTCGGAAATACGGAAACAACCACAGGTAGTTTTCTGCAAAAGAGAAAAGAAAAAAGATGATGCCTGTCATCCACATCCAGGCGTACACCGGCCAGTTGGTTTGTTTGCGGGCTATGTTTACAAAATTGTAAAGGAAAATCAGCCAGGCGCCCGCAATCGGAAGCGCCCACACGGGATCAAACTCCCAATACTCCCGTCCACCGAAAGTGCCGCTGAAATAACTGTAAAAAATGCCCCCGATTCCCACCAGCCACAGCAGTCCCTGGATCCCTGCCAGTTGGTTCGACGGACGTGCCCCCCAAAGGTTTTGTATGCCGTAATACACACAACCCGTAGCGCCCAACAGGATCCAGAACATGGCTGCGGAAACGTGCATGGGCCTCAGCGCTTCAAAACCAGGAAGCAAGGTGCCCCAGGATGGATCGAGGTAGTACAACCCGGCCAGCAGACCGAAAAACAAAGCAAAACAAAGCGCTGCCAGGGCGGCAGCCAGAAATCGGTTTCCAAAAGAGGTGTGCATGGTGATTTACTTCGGTTGGATCATGCCTGTCGGCAAAATGGTAAAGTTTTTGGGCGACGAAGAACCGCTCGCATCCATGGCGGTCAGAAAAGCGACCAACGCATCCGTTTCCGTTTCGGAAAGATTGTAAACAGGCATGGGCGGGGTAGGCGCTTTCAGCAGGGCGCGAAGGAGCGGTACGCCTTTGTTCGGGGCCGACATGACGTTGGTGAGGTCGGGACCCAAATAACCGCCCAAACCGTACAACTGGTGACAACTTTGACAGTTGTATTTCTGCCACACCAGCCGGCCTTCCGCCGTGAGGTTTGTTTCGTTTGCAGGTGTAGCAGTGTCGAGTGTCGGCTGCAGGTAAATGCTGAAAGAATATGCGAGGAAAGAAACTCCCAACAGGGAAATGGTAAGCCTTGGATGCATGTGTAATCGGTTGAAGAAATGTGTTGAAATTGCCGGGCAACCTTGCGGTCGCCCGGCTTCATCACAACTTGTCTGCTAAGAACAATAGAATGGATTATTCAAATGATCATTTTTTCCACGGCATTTCAAGCACGCGCTGCGCGGCGAGTTCGCCCAGGCGTACACCTTCGTCGCAGTCCATCCGGAAATGCACGCCAAGCGGCAACCGGGAATACGCATCCTCGTCGGCCATTTCTTTAAAAGAAGAAAACGTACGCGGTGTGCCGATGAACTCCGAACGGTTTTGGTGGCAGAGGTCGGTAAAGGAATAAGCTCCCGGGTGGTCGGTGTTGTATTCAAAGATGGAGGACAGGATTCTTCCGCCCGCACCACCGAAGCCGGAGTGTCCGGACGGGTAGGCAGGGAAGGCAGGGGTGAGGCTTGTCAGACCTGTCGTCGGATCGTTCAGCAGTGTTTTCCAGTCGGCCGCTTCGGGGTATTTTTGCGAAACGACCCTGCGGATGTAAGCGATCGGACGTTCAACATTGTAGTGGTATTTTGATTTCCAGACGGCCACACCGGCGTCGCTCAGGGCCATGCCCAACTTGGCATACAACTCAGCGCATTGCGCCAGGTTGAGGTGTTCGGCCTCGGCTACCTGGGTGGCGATGGCGATGAGGCGAGTGGGTGGACCAAACGTCAGATTCAGGTTGTCGTCGCTCCAAAATTCGGCGCGCCATTTTCCGTCGTGTGCGCCCGGACCGTTGGCGGTGATGTTGTTTACCATACTGTACGTTTCCATGGCCTGCATGTAAAAAGGCGAACCATCTACTTCACTGTACGGTACGGGAGGTTTGGCCAGCAAGTCGGATTCACCCATGGCAAAACAACGCACACCGCCCCAGTAGGGGAATACGGCCGGACTGTAATCCGACCAGGTGGGTTGCCACAGGCCCGGACCGGATGGCGGTACGTAATCGGCAGGTTGTGGATTCAGGAAGGCGTCGTGGCCCACGATGTCGAGGTTTTCCCAGTTGTAAACGGCTTCGGCCACAGCCCGGCCGTAGGCTTCCGATCGCTCCAGAACGTCTGCCGATGTTTCCTGAGCATATTGAAGGTGCAGTTGTTCGCGCAAGTGGCCAATGCTGTTGTACATATCGGGGTATTCTGATTCCATTTGTGGAAAAAACTTTTCCATCAGATAACCGTAGGAGGCGTTTACACAGGCCGGCCAGTAGTAAACCCGTCCGTTGTCCGCCTCAGGAAGGTGCAAACCGCCATATTGGTAGCGCAAAGAATTGTTTTCAGGCATACCGGCCACGACCGATTCGTAGGCCGCCAAACCCAGGTATGCCAGCGAGCGCGGACCCGTTCCCGGCCTGTTGCCCCTGGCATAGCGGTCGAGTTCCATAAATTTTTGGTTCCATTTCAGGAAAACACCGGCATCGTAAGCCGCCGTTTGGGTGTTGTCGGGTGGGGTAACATCATCTTCCTGACAGGAGGTAAACATTACGGCCGAAGCCAGCAGAAGAAGCACCAGTAAACGCATGGGTGATAAACTTTTCATGGCATTAAAATTTTGGAGAATGAAAACTTAAGGCAGGTTAGGGAACGGATACTTCCTCTTCCACCGGCTTTTGTGCAACCGGTGTTAAAGGCAAAACAGATGGTTTGAGGTATGCAGTTTGTTTCAAAATGAACCATGTGAGCGGGAAAACACCACCAATGGTGAACAAGGTGCCGCCCACGATGCGCAACCATGTCATGGTTTGGAAAGCCGGCGATTGTATAAATGCCTGCGAACGGGCGAACCACAAGCCTTTGTCCATGGCGGCAAAAAGCTGGTGCAAACCCGCCGGGAAAAGGTCCATGATGACCATCAGCAACAAACCGACGTTGATCGACCAGAAGGCGTTTTTCACCAGTTTTTCGTTCCAGTGTTCCGGTTTGCCCAGGTAGCGGCAGCAGAACAGCAAAGCGCCGATCGACAGGTTGCCGTAAACGCCCATCAAGGCGGCGTGTCCGTGGTTCACCGTCAGGTACGTGCCGTGCTCGTAGTAGTTGGCGATCGGCAGGTTGATGATGAGGCCAAATACGCCGGCGCCGAAGAAGTTCCAGAAATTGACGCCGACCAAAAAGAGGAATACGGCCGGCATGGCAAACAACGACGATTTACCGTTGCCATTCCCGCTGCGGTTCAACGTGGCCGGCATGCGCTGAAAACGCCATGCCTCCAGGGTGAGCAAAACCAGCGGCACCACTTGTAAGGTGGAAAATATGCTGCCGATGGCCAGTGTGCCCACCGGTTTTGCATTCCAGTAAAAATTGTGCGAAATGCCCAGCAAACCCGAACCCAAAAACAACAAAGTGGCCAGGAATACGACCTTGTTTACCGAATCGCGGTTTACCAATCCCATCAAAACCATGAGGTAACCCACGATGATGGTGGTGAAAACTTCAAAAAAAGCCTCGGCCCACATGTGAACTACACACCAGCGCCAGAAATCGGCGATGACGAAATTTGTTTTTGGCGTAGCCACAAAACCCGACATCAAAAGCACCATGATGGATACCACGCTGTACAACATCCAATTGGGCAATGCCCAGGGGTTTTTGCGAACCAACACCGGCTTCACGCCGCGGTAAACGATCACTGCCCAAAGGATAAACACACCCATCAGCAGGTACTGGTAAAAACGACCGAGTTCGACAAATTCCCAACCCTGGTGACCGAGCCAGCGCGACATCGTGCCGAGCAGGTTTTTGGGACCCATGTACAAACCCACGAACGAGCCCAAACCGATGACCAGAAAAATGCCATACAACAGGTTGATGAGTTTTACCTGTCCACGTATTTCCCGCTTGGCCAGCAAGGGCAAAATAAAAATGGAAACACCCACCCAGCAGGCCGAGATCCACAGCAGCGAAAACAATACGTGCCAGCTCCTGGATACGGTGATGGGGATCAATGCCTGAAGGTCGATGCCAAAAATGGTTGTAAACCCTACAAAATCATGGACGGTGAGCACGCCTGCCAATACCTGAATGAGGAAAAGCAGGATGCCGGTGACGAAAAATTTGAATGTTGCACGTTGCGAAGGTGTGGGCTGGAAATCAAGCAGCTTGGCCACCGTCACCATTTCCCCGGAATTTTTGGTGTAATACTGGTCCGAAAGCTGGTCGAATTGTCCGTAGTAATAAAGCACGAAGCCCAAACCGAGGATCAGCCCGAACAACCCCAGCATGCTCCACAGCATGGTGGAAGGCGTGGCCGTGTTGCCGGCCTGCGGATCGAAAGGCCAGTTGTGGGTGTAGCTGTACCCGGTGCCGGGCCGCTCTGCGCTGCAAACCCAGGCGCCCCAAAAAAAGAAATCGCTCAGGGCATTGATTTCCGCCGGATCGGTGAGGTAACCTGCCGGTTTGAAAGCCTCGGGGAAATCGGACTGTGTAAAAACTTTGGTGTAAAAACCGCGCAGACCGACGACGGCGGCCACTTGTGCCGGACTCATGGTGGTGCGGTTGTTTTCCGGATTGTAGCGATTTGCCTTGATCTCTGCTTTAACACGTTCCTGGAGTCCCTGCAACAACAAAGCCTCCTGATCGGATGGTCCTGCAACCATCTGCTGCCGGTGGTATTGCGCCATGTTGACGGAAATTTCATGCAGTGCCTGGGCTGTAAAGTCGGGCCCGCGCAACGCCCCGTCGCCAAACATGCTGCCGTATTCCATCAAAGCGTAGTGGTGGAAAATGCGTTGTCCCTCCAGAATTTGCGCGTTGCTGACCACCACATGCCCTTTTTCATCGGTGAAGTCGGGAATGGGCGGCGCCTTATCGTACGTTTCGTAGCCGATGAAGGCGACACCGGCCAAACTGATGCCAAGGATGAGGAAAAAGGGAAGCCACCAGTTTTTGGGATTCATGAGATAGGTCAGGAAAGTACGTTTTGGACCCATGGCGGAAGATTGTTAATAGGTGAAACAAAAGCGGTGTGCGGAGGGTATTAAGGTTTAAGAGTATTTTGTCTTAATTATAATCAAAAAAAACCGACCCATCATGGGACGAGCCTTAGGCTTTTCAACTGGATGGATTTGCCCATTGCTGCCAGCGATGTGGTTTCAAACTCCTGTTTAAGTGCGGCCTTGATGCCTTTCCAGAATTCGTGCATCGGGCAGGGCGACCGTTCGCCGCAGCCCGGGAGTCCGAGCAGGCATTTGTCGAAAAAATCGTCGCCCTCCAAAATACGCACCACATCAACCAACAGAATGTCTTCCGGAGGCGTGTTGAACGCTACGCCGCCGCTTGGTCCGCGGTACGAAACCAACATGTTGGCCTGGGTCAGATTTTGCAGGATTTTGGTTAAAAAATGAAACGAAATCTCAAGTTCCTCCGACATCTCCCGAATGCTCACGTATTCCTGTTCACCACTTCTGGTAACCATGTACAACAACGCGCGCAACCCGTATTCACTGGATTTGGAAAGGACTTTCAAAGTGGTAAATCAGTTTTAAGAGTATTTTGTCTGCAAAGTAAAGTGTTTCCTTGTTTTGGTAAATTAAAAAGTGCTTAAAGTTGGTCGGTTGGTCGGTTGGTCAGTTAGTCGGACCAACCGACTAACCGACCAACCGACCAACCGACTTACTTCGGATAAACGTACCGTTGAATATCCTCCGCATGTACAACCTGGTCGCACAAAATCGTGAGGCGTTCCACTACGTTGGCCAGTTCGCGGATGTTGCCCGACCAGTTGTAGTTCTGGAGCGCTTCGATGGCTTCCGGGGTGTAGGTTTTGGGTGGGTGTCCGTAATCGTCGGCGATGCGGCGGTTGAAGTGTTCGACCAAAAGCGGGATGTCTTCGCGGCGTTCGTTGAGCGAAGGAACCGTTACAACGATGACGGCCAGGCGGTGGTAAAGGTCTTCGCGGAAGCGGCCTTCGGAAATTTCCTTGCGCAAGTCTTTGTTGGTGGCGGCTAGTACACGTACATCCACTTTGATTTCTTTGTTGTCGCCTACCCTTGTGATGCGGCTTTCCTGAAGGGCGCGCAGCACTTTGGCCTGTGCATCGAGGCTCATGTCGCCGATTTCGTCGAGGAAAAGGGTGCCGCCGTTGGCTTGTTCAAATTTGCCCGGACGGTCGGCAATGGCGCCGGTGAACGATCCTTTTTTGTGGCCAAACAGTTCGCTTTCAATAAGCTCTGCGGGAATGGCTGCGCAGTTTACTTCCACGATGGGTCCATCAACCCGGTTGCTTTTTTCATGGATCCACCGGGCGACGAGTTCTTTGCCCGTACCGTTTTGGCCGGTGATGAGCACACGGCTGTCGGTAGGCGCCACACGTTCGAGCAGGCGTTTGATTTCGATGATGGGCGCACTGTCGCCAATCATGGTTACACCTTTGCTGGTTTTTACCTGTTTGCGCAGGACGTGGGTGGTGTTCACCAGTTCGGAACGCTCGAGGGCGTTGCGCACGGTGATGAGCATGCGGTTGAGGTCCGGCGGTTTGGATATAAAGTCGAAGGCGCCTTTTTTTACGGCTTCAACGGCGGTATCGATGGTGCCGTGGCCGCTCACCATGATGACAGGTGTTTCCGGACTCAGGATCTGCAAACGTTCGAGCGCCTCGATGCCGTCCATTTTTGGCATCTTGATGTCCATGATCACCACGTCGTACTTGTTGTTTTGTACTTTCGACACACATTCCAGTCCGTCGCTTGCCTCGTCCACATCGTATTGTTCAAACTCAAGGATCTCGCGCAGGGTACGGCGGATCGGCATTTCATCATCAACTATCAAAATCTTGGCCATTCGTATGGTGGTGTTTTTGCATTTATGTCAAAAGGGGCTACAAAGAAAATCCGCTTATTTCATTTTCCCTGCATAAACCTTCATTTTTACATCTTGTTGTTTTTGAAGTATTCAAATTTGCAGACAAACACGTTTTCATTCATCCAACTGAAATTGCAAAAACCATGACAAACCGATTGATGATCGCCCTATTTTTATGCTTTTTTGCCGTTTCGGCAGCCACGGCGCAAAAACAGCGCGTGTATGAGGGGCAAAAACAAATGTCGCTCGGCGTTAAACCTTGTTTCACCATCGATGTGCCCGGCGCCGAAACAAAAACCCTCGAAGACTCCTGGGAAACCTTTGCCAAACAAAAATTCGGCACCAAACTGAAACGCGACCGCAAGTCGGGCGAATGGTCGGCCACCGATGTGCAAACCAAAGCCACCGGCAACGACCCCGGCAACCTGTACGCCAACGTGGAAAAAACCGCCGGCGGTGCAGCACTCAATTTATGGTTCGACTACGGCACCGAATTCCTAAGCCGCGATACCCGCCCCAACCAAACGGAAGAAACCATCACAGTGCTCGAAGATTTCGATACGCACGCCCAACGCGACATGATCGCCATCGAACTTGCCGCCGAAAACAAAGTCCTCAAAAACCACGAAAACGAATTGATCAAACTTCAAAAGGAAGACGCCAAACTCCGCGAATCCATCGCCGATTACCAGGAAAAAATCAAAATTGCGGAAGAAAAACTCCTGCTAAACGCAGAAAACCAAAAAGCCGCACAAGGCAAAATCGAAACCCAAAAACAACGCACACAAAGCGTGCAGGAGAAAATGGATAAGGTAGGGAACTAGGTTTTTAGCGGGCAGCGGGCAGCAGGCAGTAAAAAAACAGGTGTCTCGCTAACGCTCGACATGACACTTTTCAAATTATATTGGGGGTTGTGTCAAAAGGCAGTTAGGCCTTTAGTTGTCACTTTGATAAATTTGTTCTCCATTTCTAGTGAGATTAGCGGTTGTGGCGTTCTGTACAACGCCACAACCGGTTTTTTGCTTAAAAATGAA
>JADLBE010000030.1 GCA_020847915.1 Saprospiraceae bacterium
GTAATCATCCTCGGCCACAGCCAGGGCGGCGCCATCGCTTTTTTGCTTACATCGCACCTCTACAGTCTCCAGCGCCAAAACCTACTACCAGGCGACATACGGTTCAAAACCTATTGCAGCGCCGGTCCCAAACCAGGCAACCTCTATTACGCCTACGATTACGAAGCTCGTACCCACGGTGGCTGGGCTTTCAATGTGGTTAATTCGGCCGACTGGGTTCCCGAAACCCCGTTTTCCATTCGAACATTACAGGATTTCAACAACACCAATCCGTTTGTAAATGCCAAAGAGGTTATTAAAAAACAAAAATTCCCTAACCGGGTCGTGTTGAAATACGTGTATAAAAAGCTAAGCAAACCAACCGAAAAAAGCAGAAGAAACTATGAAAAATACCTGGGTGATAAAGCAGGTAAAATGGTGCAAAAACAACTGCCGGGCTACGAGCCGCCGCCTTACGCTCCTACCAACCATTTCGTGCGAACAGGCCACACCATTGTACTTTTGGCCGATGCAGCATATTATTTAAAGTATCCCGACAGCGAAACCAAGATTTTTGCACACCATTTACACATGCCTTACCTTTACCTCACGGAGAGAATGTTGGATACCGCTCCGGCAATGGAAACCAAAAAATAGATATCTGACATTCAGCTGTTTATACAAACAAATCAAATCACATTAATTCAATATGAAAAAACTGCTCTTCGCCTGCCTGCTCTTTTCCGCTTTGGCTTCCTGCAATCAGGATGCTGAATCAACGGCGAAACCTGAAACGACAAAGCCGATTACCGTAACGGTGCCCTCCCGGTCGTGTTACCTTTACACCACCAACGGCGACACGTTTTCACTTAAACTGACCATCGCCGATGCAAAAGTTATGGGAACGCTGAACTACAATTTTGCTCAGAAAGACGACAATACTGGCTTTTTGGAAGGCAGCAATGTGAATAAAGTCATCGTTGCCGATTACACTTTCACCTCCGAAGGCCAGAAATCCGTCAGGGAAGTTGCTTTTCAAAGAGTGGGCAACGACTACGTGGAAGGTTTTGGAGAAATGACCGAACTCAACGGAAAAATGGTGTTTAAGGACAGAAACGCCATCAAATTTGAAGAAAAGATGGTTTACAAATCGGTGTCCTGCCGCTAAATAACGGGGGTGGGCATTGCCCTTTTAAGGATCTCCACAACAAACCATGAAAATGCGTGGATGGCTCCGCATGTGAAAAATCCAATCCAATCCATCCCAATCCTCCCATCCCTTCAAAATCCCAATCCAGATCCCTACTGGACGAGTCCCAAAAATCCGGGTTTAGACTACTTACCCATTTTTACAATCCAGTCGGCAATTTTGCCGGCATCGGCTTTGGGTACCTGGGGCATGGGTTGCATGGGCACGTAGCCGGGCCAGTTTTCGGGGACGGGTTTGTACACCAGGTCCACGAGTTTTTTCTTGGAGTACTTTTTGGCCGCAATGTCGATCCATGCGGGACCAACCATTTTTTTATCCACCTTGTGGCAAGCGACGCAGCCGTTTTTTTCGAGCAACGAAGTCACCTCAGCAGGAATGACCGTTTGGGCATGCAAAGCCAGACCGGAGAAAAGAACAAGGGTAGAAAAGAGCAATTTTTTCATACAAACAAAACGAGGGTAGTTTGAAAATCAGGTGTCCTGCGACTTTTTACCTGCGTTTGCGACGTGAAAATCGGGACGGGGTAACAAGTTAGTATAAAAAAGACACTAAGAGCCTTGCAAATATAAAGGAAGTTTAAAGTTTGAAGTTTAAAGTTTAAACTATGGTCCACAAACTGCTGCATCTGGCGGCGCAGCCCGGGGGCGAGGTGTTTGGCACGCAACAGGTAGAGACGGCTGGCTTCTAGGGCTGCAAAAAGTGGTTCTTCCTGTTTTGTTTCGTATAGTTGCAGAGCAAACCGGTATGTCGGGGTGATCCTGCAAGCAGAAGGTTGCAGGATTACCCCGTCATTTTTAGGTGGCTGACTCCCTTATGGACAGGAACAAAAGGCATCTTCCAGCGCCTCTGCCTGCACCACCAGATTTCCGGGCGGTGAACCAAGCGCAGCACAAACCTGAAATGTGCCTGTATTTCCTGAAAAAACTTGAGTCACAGAACCTGAAATCAGGGTGTTGTACGTGAGTGTGAAGGGTGCCGTTCCGGTGAAATTTGCTGTGACGGTTGTACAATTGCCCACGCAAACGTCCGGATCGGCAACAGAAAAAACTACCGCAGGCTGTGGTCGCCAGGTAACCTGAATGGCGTTGGACAAGTCGAGGCAAGGGTCATTCAGGTCAACATTGTCGTTTACATTGTTGCCTGCAATAGCCGCGATGTAATAGACTACGCCGGTTTGCATGGTGGCCGGATTGAACAAAAACGTCGGCATATCGCTGGTTGAAATGATGCTGCCGAGCGTGTCGTTGAGGTCGGAAAAAAGAATGTACTGAAGCAGATCGTCACCGTCCAGTGCCGTTTGTGTGGCAGGCGGCACGTTTGCCGGTTCTGAAGGACATAAAAACGATGGTGAGGCGGTAAGAATACCGGCATCCGTAACGCAGCAACAAATGAAAAGCGAAAAAAGTACGCCGTTCCCATATCCCAACGTCCCGGTTTGCCGGCATTCGATGGTCAGTGTGCTGATGGGGCCGTTAACAACCACATTGTCCGACATGGCAACGCTTTCGTTCGGGGCTTCCAGCGTTCCTGATGGGGTGACTTCCGCCTGAACAAAGCAAGCTCCGGTATCTCCTGCATTGTCTAAAAAATAAGGAGCACCATTTACATATACAAAAATCTCTTCGTTGGCTCCGGTGATTAACGATTTTTGCAGGGCCGTTATGTTAAAAACTGCGGAAGCTATGGGTTGTGAAAATGTAAAAGTGTAACTGCCGTCAAGGTAGGTCCCGATGACGTATGGCCCGACCCCACAAACCATAAAGCCGTTGTTGAAAGCATATCCTGCGTAAGTCACGGTAACGTCTGTACAGCCCACCGTCTGTGTACCTTCCGCATGGGTTACATTGGCCAGGCATTGTTGCGCCCTTACAGACGAGGGCAGGTAGGCAACTACAATACACGTCAGGGCCAACAATTTAAAGGTGGGGTTCATAAATTGTTTTCTTTGGTTTGGTGTTCGGAAAAGCATTGCAAGTGCTGCATGCTCGGTAAGGCAAACCTGAATCGAGGCGGAAAGTTTGTTGGCGGTATGATAAAGCCATAAAAAGTCGCCAATTAGCACGAAGAGACAAGGCGACTGTAATCCATACAGCCATTGAATGTTTTTTGCGTTTTTTCCCCTTTTTTTAACCATTTACCTTGCTTTCCGTTCCATTTTCGTTGGCCAAATGACTACATTTGCCCGGTTTTCAACCGCAATGCTTCTTTAAAAACAATAAACAAACCGGTACGATGATATTCGACCTGAAAATGATCCGGGAGTTTTACAAAAACTACCCGGAGCGTGTAAACGCTGCCAAAGCCAAATTGAAACGTCCGCTCACCATGGCGGAAAAAATCCTTTACGCCCACCTGCACGAAGACAGTCCGCTGCAGAACTACAAGCGCGGCGAAGATTATGTGTTCTACCAGGTCGACCGTGTGGCCATGCAGGACGCAACGGCACAGATGGCCCTGCTCCAGTTCATGACCTGCGGCCGCAAAAAAGTAGCCGTACCTTCCACCGTGCACTGCGACCACCTCATCACCGCCGAAACCGGCGCTGTGAAGGACCTCAACGTAGCTCTCGACAAAAACAAAGAGGTGTTCGACTTCCTCTCCACCGTGTCGCAGAAATACGGCATCGGTTTCTGGAAACCGGGCGCCGGCATCATCCACCAAATCGTACTTGAAAACTACGCTTTCCCCGGTGGTATGATGATCGGTACCGACTCGCACACGGTAAACGCCGGCGGTCTGGGCATGGTGGCCATCGGTGTTGGTGGCGCCGACGCCGTTGATGCCATGGCCGGCATGGGCTGGGAACTGCAAAAACCAAAACTCATCGGTGTACACCTCACCGGCAAACTGCGCGGCTGGGCTTCGCCAAAAGACGTCATCCTTGCCGTGGCCGGCATCCTCACCGTAAAAGGCGGAACCGGAGCCATTGTAGAATACTTCGGCAAAGGCGCCCAAAGCATGAGCGCCACAGGTAAAGGCACCATTTGCAACATGGGCGCAGAAATCGGCGCTACCACGTCGCTTTTTGGTTACGACAAAAGTATAGCACGATACCTGAAAGCAACAGGACGTTCGAAAGTAGCCGCCATGGCCAACAAAGTAGCCGAGCACCTCACCGGCGACGCCGAATGTTACGCGAATCCGGAAAAATACTTCGACCAGGTGATCGAACTCGACCTGTCGAAACTCGAACCACACATCAACGGTCCGTTTACGCCGGACCTCGCATGGCCGCTCAGCAAATTCGCTGCTGCCGTGAAAAAGAACAAATACCCCGTGAAACTCGAAGTGGGCCTCATCGGTTCGTGCACCAACTCGAGCTACGAAGACCTTACCCGCGCAGCATCGATCGCGCGCCAGGCCAAGGAGAAAAACCTCGAGGTGAAAGCCGAATTTACGATCACGCCGGGTTCGGAACTCATTCGTTTCACCGCCGAACGCGACGGTGTTTTGAACGACTTTGAAAACATCGGCGGTGTGGTTTTGGCCAACGCCTGCGGTCCGTGCATCGGACAATGGAGCCGTCACATCGACGATGCCAAACGCGCCAACTCCATCATGACGTCGTTCAACCGCAACTTTACCGGCCGCAACGACGGCAACCCGAACACACACGCTTTTGTGGCTTCGCCCGAAATCGTAACCGCATTCGCCATCGCCGGCGACCTCACCTTCAACCCCAAAAAGGGCACGCTGGTGAACCGCAAAGGTGAAACGGTGAAACTCGACCCGCCCAAAGGTGAAGAGCTGCCGAAAAACGGCTTTGCTGTGGAAGATGCCGGCTACATCGAGCCTGCAAAACGCGGCAGCGCCGTCAAAGTGGCCGTGGACAAAAAATCGGACCGCCTGCAACTGCTCAAACCTTTCGTAGCCATCAGCAACGAAGAGGTGCAAAACATGCGCATCCTCATCAAGGCCAAAGGCAAATGCACCACCGACCACATCTCGATGGCCGGTCCGTGGCTCAAATACCGCGGTCACCTGGAAAACATTTCCAACAACTGCCTCATCGGCGCCACCAACGCCTTCAACGAAGAGCGCAACAAGGTGTACAACATCGAAGCAGGCCAGTACATGGAAGTACCCGCCAGCGGCCGTTTTTACCAGAAAAAAGGCGTCGGCACCATCGTGTTTGGTGAAGAAAACTACGGCGAAGGCTCCAGCCGCGAACACGCAGCCATGGAACCACGCTACCTCGGCGTAAAAGCTGTGGTGGTAAAATCGTTCGCACGTATCCACCAGACAAACCTGAAAAAACAGGGCATGCTCGCCCTCACCTTTGCCAACCCGGCCGATTACGAAAAGATCCGCCAGGACGACAAAGTGAGCATCCTCGGTTTCGACACCTTCGCCCCGGGCAAAAATCTGAAAATCCGTCTCGACCACGCCGACGGCTCAACCGATACGTTCGAAGTATTGCACACCTACAATGAACAACAAATCGAATGGGTTCGTTACGGCTCGGCACTGAACAAAATCCGCAAGGATTTCGGGATGAAATAAACCAGCTGTTAGCTGTTAGCAGGCAGCAGGCAGCAGGCAGCAGGCAGCAGGCAGCAGGCAGCAGGCAGCAGGCAGCAGGCAGCAATAAAAAAACACCCAATCGTTTGGAAACAAAGGATTGGGTGTTTTTTTATTGCTGCCTGCTGCCTGCTGCCTGCTAACAACTGCCTACTGCCTGCTAATTGCTGCCTGCTGGATAACTCCTTTGCCGTAAACTTTCAAACTTCGCCGCAAATGGAAAGTGTTTGTATTCAGGTGGATAACTTTCTCTGACGGAACGATGATGGCGTTGCCGGAGTCCTGTTTGGGCGTTTCCGGGAGCCAAACGGTACTCCAACCATCCATCTCTTCCACCAAAAAACCAATGCTGTAGGTATCTTCTTCCTGGTACAAAATGGGTTTCATGTTGTGTTCATCCGGATTGCCGACAACATCGGCGGCAACGTTTTTGAGCAGGAAATAACCGGGTACAGCCGACAAAACATTGTCTTCAAGACTTACCACCCACTTTTGTACTCGTTTTGATCGGAACAACAACCCACCGATAAAACACAAAATTACAAGCATCAAAATGGCAGCCAGCCTGCTCCCGTCAAAACCCAGAAAATTAACAGGCATAAACACTACCAAAGGCGCTGCAAGTGGCGCGATGAGTTCGAATGCCTTTTTAATCAAAATTATCAGCAGGATTACCGGCAGCAAAAACAAAACACCGCCGGTAAGCGTGGTTCGTATGAAGGATAAAATGGACTTCATGGTTGTTGTGAAATTTCGTGTAGAGTTATTTTTTAAAATTGCCATCCATGATCATCAATACTTCCTGCAACGGATCCTGCGGAACGGCAAGAAAACGGCTGTACGGACGATCGAGAATGGATATTAGGGCTATTACCAGTGAAAAAGAGATGGCCAGGATGAGTGTCGACCAGGAACGCCTTGAACCAACGATCGCCGTTTGGTATCCTACGCCGGCCATACTCAGAAATACCAACATGTACAGGATCAGCCAAATGCCCATCGGCAGGCGTGTATGCAACCCAAGCGTGATTCGCATTGCACGGACATTGATCATTTCATTGAGCGCTTCAATGTACAAGGCTGCTACATCCGAATTCATATCAACCCGGGCGTTGGTGACAGCCATGTCCCACAACCTTTTTTGAATACGTTCCGAACTGTCAAGCACTTCTGCCAAATGGTCCGATTGATACAATTGCAAAACATTGATCCGATGGTCGATGTAGGATCTGAGCAGCCTTGCAACTTCATCGCGGTTCGAATCGGGCAAAAAATCGGCACGCAACCAAACGTTCCGCAAAGCGCTCGCTTCTTCACGAACCAATGCTTTGCGCGCATCAAACCTTTCTGTAACCATGCTGAACGTAAACGCCAGGATAAAAGCGAGCAAACCCAAAATGGAGCCAACAATCGCCGAAACGGGCGATTCTTTTTCTTGTTTTGCCGTAGTGAGTATCCTGTTACCAAATCTGTAACCGATTTCAATAGCCGATACTACAATCAAGATGGTTCCTACAAAAATTACTGAACTTGGTGTATTGTACATTTCCATAAATTGCAACCTGTTCTTCGGGATTCATCCTGTTTATGACTTGTTTGTAAAGCCCAAAACAGCACAAAGCACAAAATGACCAGCATCATATAAAGATGTGACGAAAGATCAGACAAATGTTAAAATAAAATCGTCCATTTGTACCCGACTTCGAGTTTATAATTTTCTTGCAGACAACATGCCAGATGCTTTTCCAGCACTGCATGTTGCAAAAAACAAAAATGCTTTATGGGAAACAGGATCGTAATATTCATCCTCGCTTTGTTGTTTGCGCCATTGGTCTCTGAAAGTCAAACAGCCGCCACAGACTCTGTAAAGCAGCGCAAAAACATTATACACATAAGCCTTACACAACCCTTACTTTTTGGCTCCAACAACATCATTCTGGGGTATGAACGGGTTATTAGGCCGTACCAAAGCATGTCGCTCAATGTTGGCCTGACCAGCATGCCCAAGCTCATTTCCGTCGATCTGGATTCTTCCTTTAACATCACAAAAGACTCTAAAGCCAGCGGTTACAACCTGTCGTTGGACTATAGGTTTTACCTCCAAAAAGAAAACAAGTTCCGTGCACCCCGAGGCATTTACATCGGTCCTTACGCTTATTTGTATACCCTGGACCGAAATACCGACTGGAATTTCCAGGAAGACGGCATTGCCAAAAATTTCAATACGTCGCAAAAGCTGCGGATTTATGGTGCAGGCGTTGAACTCGGCTACCAGTTTATCCTTTGGAAACGCCTGGCCATCGACCTGGTTATGATTGGCCCGGGTATATCGAGGTATTCATTTGAAGCCAACATTGATGGCGAACTTAATCTGGATGAAAAACAAGAAGCCGTTGAAGCTCTGAAAGCATGGATCGACGAAAAGTACCCCGGTATGGAAATTATTTGGGGCGACAAAAAAGTTGATGTTAACGGACGAACCAACACCACCAGCTTTGGTTACCGTTACCTTATCCAGGTCGGTTTTTTGTTTTAAAACGTTTCCTGCATGCTGAAATAAATGCCCGACGATTTGTCGAGTCCCACGCCGTAATCCACAGTGAGGTTGACGCGTGCGCGTTTGTCCATTTTCATACGCAACCCGACTCCCAGGCCGGGCGCTGTCTTTTCAAATAATTTTTGGTCGGGCGCTGAAGCCAATGTGTTGTTCAAAAAAGCTACGCCGCCCCACATGCCGTTGTTGGAAAGTGGGAAACGGTATTCGGCTTCCATGTAAACCATGTCGAAGCCGCGGTAACGTCCCTGTACGTATCCACGGCCGGAGCGGTTGTACGTATCCCAACCTATGGAAGGCAAGGCGAGGTATGGAACGTTTCCGAGCAGTTTGAAGGTGCCGTAGCTCCAAAAGGCAAGCAAATGGCGTTTTTTATCCTGCGACAAGCCCATATAGTAACGGAAGTC
Source organism: Saprospiraceae bacterium (assembly GCA_020847915.1). Classification (GTDB taxonomy): domain Bacteria; phylum Bacteroidota; class Bacteroidia; order Chitinophagales; family Saprospiraceae; genus M3007. The sequence goes on from JADLBE010000030.1 coordinate 8,672, forward strand.
ATAATTGGCCAACATGCTCTCCTGCGAGCTTTTGGATACCCTTGGGTTGTACCGGAGCGAAAAGGAGGCATAATACCCGGAATATGGGTTGGCTATATGGTCGCGGGTATCGGAAAGAATGTTGAGGTTAAACCCGTTGGTAATGTATTTGCTTGAATCAAACCCATACTTTTCCGAATACGCATAGTGGTTGGTGATGTAAAAATTTTCACTGCTGGTATCGGTATCCAACTTTTGATCGATGATTTTGGAGTGTATGTCTATGGCTAAACCCAGACCTATGTACAGGTTTTTATCACCCATTTGTTTCACCACATCTTCGTAAAAACGGAGGTAGTTGTAACGCATGTCCTCGGCATTGGGTGGTAAATTGTTGGGAAGTTCGTTGATGGCCAGCAGGTACTTGTTTCCGCCCGACTGAACAATGCCCAATCCGTAGGTTGGTTGTGCAAACAACATAAAACGCCAGTCGCCCTGCAAAAACCATGTGTTGTTTTTCAGGTAAATTTTGCTTCGGGCATTGACGATGAATTGTTTTTTGGATGTGAGTTGCATGTTGACCATGCCCGACGACATTTTGGTGGGCGGCTTGTCAACCATACGCGAAATGCTCATGGCCGTGCCGATGAGAAAACCATTGGCCGGAGCATAACCGATCACAGGCAGGATGGAAATGTAGTTTTTACCTACAACAATGTCGGGAGAAAGTGAAGGTGCAGGTTTGTTCCGCCAATCGCGGATGACATCCGTAATGTCCCTGTTTTCTTCAAAAGTTTGAGCATGAGCCTGCACTGCAGCAAAAGAAACTGCAAGCATGGTTAACAGGAGCTTTAGGAATGCTGTCATGTCTGGCTTTTAGATGCAGCAAAGATACACATGACATTGTGGAATGGCCTCATTATCATTGATGAGTATTCCGAGGATAAAAGGTATAAATCATCCCTCTTCACATGGTTATAAAGGTATATTTACACCAACAAACCATAAAAAACATGCTGCGTCGATTTACACTTCTGCTTATTTTAGTCTTTGCTTTCCACACAGCCCAAAGCCAGATCCTCATTTCCCTGTTGCTCGGCGACAAACTTAACAACGGAAAACTTGAGTTTGGTCTGGACGGCGGACTGAGCCTTTCGAACTTGTCGGGCCTCGACAACAGCGATTACCTCAGGACCTTCAACCTTGGGTTTTATTTCGATTTCAAACTTAAAAAACAACCGTGGATGGTCCATACCGGCGTGATTGTCAAATCAACCATGGGCGCCGATGATTTGCCGATCTATGCTTTGAATAATACCAATCTGGACTCGGTTTTTGCCGGAGGCGATGTACAACGCAGGCTGAGTTATTTCAATGTACCGATCCTGATCAAATACAATTTTAAAAACCATATTTACGCCGAGGCCGGTCCGCAACTGGGATTGTTTTACAAAGCCTTTGATGAGTTCAGCAACACCTACGACGACAACGAACTGACGTACAGCAAGGATGTTCGCAAACGATACCATACCCTCGACGCAGGTGTAACCGTAGGGCTGGGGTACAGGCTTTTTAAAGGCAACGGCATGAACCTGGGCGTCCGGTATTACCATGGTCTTGTAGATGTGGCCGCCAGCCCCGGCGAAAACATGGCAAACCGCTCATGGTATTTTGTAGCAGGTATACCCATCGGGGTTGCAAAGTCCAAGAAAA
>JADLBE010000031.1 GCA_020847915.1 Saprospiraceae bacterium
ATCTGCGAAGCGCTGGTGAGGCGGCCCAAACTCAGGCTGATGATTTTTACATTGGAGGTATTGCCGGCCAATACAAACGCATCGGCCACGCCTTTTACTTCCCGACTTTCGTTCAGGAAAACATCCACGGTGGCGCGTACCGAAGTAAAATTGCAATTGTAGGCGATGCCCACTGCGGCGCCGTCTTCACCCCTTGGCGCTCCGCATGCGCCGAGCATGGAGGTGCCGTGGCCACACACGTCGTCGGGCGTTTCGGCCGGACCGTATTGGATACCAAAGATGGATGGTCGGGGCAGGGTGACCAGTTTGCTGATGCTTCTGCCACTGGAGTTGCCCTGGTTCAGGGAGGCTCCGAGGTTATCCTGGTCGGGACTACAACCCGTATCGATGATCATAACACGTACGCCGGAGCCGGTGCTGCTTTCCCAGGCCTGGTTGATCTGGTGGTAGCTGTGGTTCCACGACTGTTTGCAGTCGGGCGTAATGTTGGTGTAATCTGCGGGCGATGTGAGTCCGCCGGCGGGTGTGTTGCTGCCGCAGCCCGAGTCGCTGCGGTCCACGGCGCCGAAAGTAGGTTCGTAAGCCATGGGTTCGGCGTAACGTACGAGCCCGGAAGCCCGGAGCAATGTGATCGTGGCCGGATTGCGCACATACACATCCACCACGGGCAACACGTCTTCGGTGAACGCGGTGAGCGATTCGGCGGTGATGTCCGGATCGAGGCGGCGTTCGCTTTCGAGGATGAGGTTGAGCACCGATTGGCGTGCGGCCGACCAGCGGCTGTCGTTGATGTTGATTTCATGGATGCGGTCGCGCACGTTTTGTTCTCCTTCAGGTTGGTAACCAACCGACATGACATGGTCGGAGTTCGTCAAAGCGGTCCAAACCTGCTCGTCGGAAGCCCACTGCCATTCAAAACGGCCTTCGGATTCGAGTTTCGCCCGGATCAGGTCGTCCAGTTCGGTGGTGGTGCCTGTGGGTGCCAGCTCGGGGGCAGGCTCATTTTTTCGGCATGCGCCGGCAAACAAAACAAGGGCAAAAATCAGGATTAAGTGATTTTTTTTCATTGGTAAAGCGGTTTTTTAAATCAATAATAAGGTGTAGCGGCGCTTGCGCGCCATTTTATTTCACGAATGTATTGATAGTATTTTAATTTCTGATGCGAACTGTTAAAAGAACCTTAAATGTGAAAATTGACATCGACGGCCCCCAACCTAATTCAAACAGCGCAGGTCTTACCCATTGAAACAAAAACAATCACTATTTTTAAAAACATTAAAAGTTATGAAAACGAACGTATTTCAAATGACCGCCAAAATGCTTGCGCTCACTGCCATGCTGGCCTTCGCGATGACATCCTGCGAAAAAGACGAAGACGAACCGACCATCGCCAAAGAAGACCTCGTGGGCAAATGGGAATTCACTTCCTTCAAAGTGGATACCTCTGAATACATCGGCGTTGTTGTTGATTCGGCAGGCATCAAGTTTGATGCCTTCACCGGAGCACAGGGCAATTTTTCGCAAACAGTGGTGTATGAAGACGGCGATCGCGACGAGCTTTCGGGCAAATACCAGGTTAAGGAAAGCACCAACGAGGTCATCATGATCGCTTTGGGCGACACCAACACGGCCAAAATTACCCTCCTGAACGACAGCAAACTGGAGTGGAAAGGCAAACAGGAAAACAAAAACCTGACGGTGAAGGCGAAAAGGAAGTAGGAACAACAGTACAGGAAAGGGGTGGATGTTTGACGGCCTGCCGTCAAACATCCACCCCTTTCCTGTATTGTTATTTCATGAATACACGGGTACCGTTGTTTGTTCTATTTTTGGGCGAAAAAGTAATGATGGTTCGGTTGGTGTTGAACTTTGGTTTGTTGTTCTCGTTTGTGGTCCTGGGTGCGCAATCCAATGATGGCTGGACGATGGTTGGGGACAACCGTTTTACCGAAGCCAAAAAGCTTTTTGAAAAACAATTTGCCGAAGGCGACCGTTCGGAACCTACCCTTTGCGGCTTGCTTTTTCTGGCAGAAACCACCCGGGATTACGATCCTTACTGCCGTTATGCTGCTGAACTGGTTAAACATACCCAACAAGCACCCTATGCCTGGCTGTTTGGCCACCTCAATCCGGAGGCTGTGCCGCCTACCCTTCCCGAATCCCTGATTTTAACCCAAAGGATCCGCAAGGCCGATTCCCTTTTTTACCACAAACAATTCGAAGCCTCCAACAAAATCAACAGGAGCATTGTGCCCGACTGGACGTGGTGTGTCACTGGTCCGTTCCTCAATGTGGCAGGCAGTGGGTTTGTGGAAAACGCCGAACCTGAAACCAGGCCTTTTTTGCCTTCCGATACCTTCCGCACATCTACGGGCATCAACGTCGGGTGGTTGCCGCTTGAATTTACCAAGCCCGGCGCTCAGGTCGATTTTTCGCGGCTGCCTCAAACAGGAGGGCATGCCGTTTATTTTGCCCACACCTTCATCGAATCGGAGATTCACCAAACAGTGGCCCTGAACGTCACCCGGTCAGAACCCATGCAAATTTGGCTCGACGGGTATTTGATCGCGCAAATGCACCAACCCGGCGCCGTGGCCGACTGGGATGCTGAAACCCTGTATTTTGAGTTGGAAAAAGGGACGCACAGCCTGATGGTCAAAGTGGCTGAGTTTCCTTTTGAACCTGAAGAATCCAGATTACAACTCGGGTTTCATGAACAGGAAAATGAAGGCGACGACTGGTTGCAAACCGACCGCAAACTACGCGACCCGCAAACCAGTCTGGAATCCATGCTTTTTGACCGTTTTTCACCCGGAACCGGCTTCGTTTTGCGCTTGTGTGATCCTCAAACGGGCCGTCTTTTGACGAACATACAACCCGGAGTCGCGCAAAACTACCACGCAGGTGCAAAACCGCCGACACAAGTCGTTTTTAAGGAAAATCCGTACCTGGCCCATTTTGTCAGACTGGAAAAAGCACAACCGGAGGCCTTGTGGCGGCAATACCTGCGTATAAAAGCATACACAAGGAGCTCGGCGCCAGAGGATGGAGAAGCATGGATGCTGCAAAAACAACGCGAAAATTCGTCGTCCGATTTTCACCGCTACCTGTTGGCCAAATGTTACGACCTCAACGGAAAACCCGAACGCGCCGAAAGTTTGTTGAGCGCCATGGACAGCAGTACCGCGCCCACCTTCGCCGAACGTTACGTGCGGTTGCTTAAACTGGACAAAGACCAGGATGAAGCGGCATACCAAAGCGCCCTGATGGACCTGCTCACGCTAAGCCCGGAAAACGGCCTCGTGCTCGACCGTTACCTTAAATTTTTGCAAGAAAAAGGGCGCAATGAGGAAGCCGGCAGCTATGTACGCAACTTTTTATCGAACACCAACGACCCCAAATGGAAAGACCGCCTGTCGGAATACCTCGAAGCCACGAGTTACAAACCTTCGAGCCACAAACCACCGTCGGACCAGGATCGTGAACGTTTGTACCGAAAAGCCCGCCGTGCATTGAAAAAAACCTTCGATCCTAATGATTACATGACCGTGTTGCAATTCCAGAAACGAAATGGGCAGCAACGCGACGTGCTTGCAACCTTTGATGACATGCTTGTTTCGGCGCCGTGGATGCGGTTGTTTTTTTACGAAAAGGCGAGTTATTTGTTTGAAAATGAGCGCACGGATGAGGCCCTTGCCCTGATCGGGACATTGTTAAAAACAGAACCTTTCAACCCGGATTTGTACGAACTACAGGGGGATATTTTTTTTGAAAAAAAGAACGAAAAAGCCGCGCTGGACGCCTACTTATTTGCTGAAAAACTGCTTGGAATATCCGCTTACGGATTGCGGGAGAAAATTGATAAAATTGCCGAAAAAACATCCTACAACGCCTTTTTCAGCCCCGTAAATACCGATGCGGCCGCCCGCGACCGGTCGTGGCTGGAAGCTTATCCGGGCGCCGAATCGGTCATAGCACTGTACAACCAGCAGAGCACCTATTACCCTGAAGAACGACGGCTTGAATCGCGCCGCCGGGTGGTGATCCACATCCTCAGCGATGCCGGCGCCAAACGCTGGACCGAAGCCGACCTCCGGCAACTCGGCAACATCAGCAATGCCCGGGTTTTGAAAAAAGACGGATCGGTAACCTCGCCCGACCTCGGCTGGGGCATGGCGGTTTTTAAAAATCTTCAGGCCGGCGATGTGATCATTGCCGAAGGCCAAAGCGACAGCAACATGCCCGACGAAATGATGGGAGAATTCCTCGACATCAACCTCGTTTCCTGGCAGGCGCCCGTAGTACAAGCCGAGTTCGAACTGCTTCTGCCCGATTCCATGGCCTTGCACGCAGCCTGCAACAAAGTAGATTGCAACTACACCACACGCGACAGTGCTTCCCTGCGCCTGTACCGGTGGAGCTGGCAAAAAGTGCCCAAAATGGAGGAAGAAGTGGGCACACCCGTCAACCTCGACGGTGTGGCTTGGCTGATGCTGGGCAATGCCCCCGACTGGGGGCACGTGGTGCAATGGTACGAACGCACCACCTACTGCCGCAGCGAGCCCAACTACGAGGTGTTGGAAAAAGTGCGCGAGCTCATTCGTCCCGACATGTCGGAAGCGGCCATCGTTCAAACCCTGCACCATTTCATCACCAGTGAAATCAGTTACTCCTACGTTCCGTTCCTCAACAGCAACTACGTGCCCAAAAAACCGGGCGAAACCTTATCGGGCAAAATAGGCGACTGCAAAGATGTAGCGACCCTGATGATCAGTTTGCTGCGCGAACACGGCATACCGGCGTGGTACACCCTGGTAAGCACCCACAACTTTACCAACCGCGAACCACGTCCGACCATCTACGTTTTCAACCACGCCATCGTCGCCTACCAGCTCAGCGACGGGGTTTTGCGTTTTGCCGACCTCACCACCGATTATTTTCCTACCGGTGTGTTGCCTGGCAACGACTGCGATGCCTGGGCGCTGGTGATCAGGCCCGGCGAAACACAGCTGCGCCGGCTCCCCGACCATGCCCTCGACCCGGAAGTTTCCAGTTTCATCATCCATGCCTCGGCTCGGCTCGACGAAGAGCACAATGTATTGATCAACAGCAGCATAAGTTGTAAAGGTACCGTTGCCGGAAACTGGCGGGAGGAACTTTTGCGCAGCACCGAGGAAGAAAAACACCGGCGGCTGACGGAGTATTTCGGCGGCGGCGTGTTGAGTCACCTCGATTTGTTGTCCTTTCGGTTTGAAGGGCTCGACAGTTTCGATGCGCCCCTCACACTGAAGATGGAAGCAACCGCGTACCACCAGCTCGATCGGGTTTCCAACCTTTGGATCATGCCCTTACCCCTCCCCATGAGCCTGCCGGTTCAAAAAGCTTTGTTTGCGTCGCAGCGTTACAACGACATTGATCTTGATGCTTTTTTTGAACTTGCACCCATCTTCGAAACCGTCGACTTTGAAGTGCCTCAAGGTTTTGAACTGGTGGAAATTCCGCAAAACCTGATCCTGCACACCCGTTTCGGCGATTATGAACTGACGTTTGAACCAACAGCCACAGGTTTGCGGCTCAAACGCAGCCTTGTTTTTAAACAGCGGTTTTTGCTGGATACCGATTTCCCTGAATTCAAAAAATTCTACCTGGCAGTGCTGGATGGCGATGATGTAAGGCTGGCGATGAAAAAAGTCGACAGTCGACAGTCGACAGTCAACAGTCCGAAGCCCACAGTCAAGAGTCCGAATTCTGAAGTCAGTAGTCAGTAGCCCACACTTCGGACTGTCGACTGTTGACTGTTGACTTTTTTTAGTACTTTCACCCGGAGAATGAAGCTGCCGATGCACATTTTGCTGATAGAAGACGAAGTTAAAACATTGCAGTCGCTGAAACAGGGACTGGAAGAATTGCAATGGGAAGTAACCATTGCTTACGACGGTGAAACCGGATTGAGGCTGGCCCGCAGCAAAACGTTTGATGTGGTCGTTTCGGACATCGTGATGCCCCAACTCAACGGCCTGGAATTGTGCAGGCGTTTGCGTCAGCAGGGTATACAAACGCCGGTGCTTTTACTTTCGGCCCTTGGCGAAACCGACGACAAAGTGCTGGGCCTCGAAGCCGGCGCCGATGATTACCTGAGCAAACCTTTCGAATTCCGGGAATTCCTGGCCAGAATTAAGGCTCTGGCCCGCCGTCCGCAAGCCGGCCAACTAAACACCGATACCGTTTTACACTTTGCCGATCTGGAACTTGATACCCTGGCCAAAACTGTTCAGCGCGCAGGCAAGCCCATCCACCTCACGCCCAGGGAATTCGCTTTGCTTGAATTTTTTCTGCGCCATCCGGGCAAGGTGTTGTCCAAAACCGAAATCGCGGAAAAAGTATGGGATGTGGATTTTGACACCGGAACCAATGTGATTGAGGTTTATGTAAATTATCTGCGGAACAAGGTGGATAAGGGATTTTCGCAGCGGATCCTGCACACCCAATTCGGACAGGGATATGTATTGCGCAACGAGCGCTGAAAGGACGGCAAACCTCGCCCGTTAGGACACATTTGGCGAATTTTCGCCACTAAATGTCAATTTCATCAGACTTTAAATTTGGAATCAAATTTTATTGCTTTTTTTGCAGAGCAAATACCATTTGTCCAAACTGCCCCATCAGCATAGTTTATTTGAAAAACACTTAATCCTACGTATGAAGTCACTTTACAAAATCATCATTTTCAGCCTCTTGTGTTCTGTGCTTGGCAGCATGTCGGTGTTCGCGCAAACAACGCTGCGCGGCAAGGTCCTGGATGCTGAAACGGGCGAAGATCTTATCGGTGCAGCCATCAACATCATTGGTGCTACCGGAGGTACCATCACCAACTACGAAGGTGACTTCACCCTCAAGGTAGCCTCCTTGCCGGTAACGCTGCGCATCGCTTACACCGGCTACAGCACACAGGAAGTGGTGGTCAGCAACGCCACCGACCGGATACAGGTTAAACTCGCCGCAAACGCCATCCTTATTGAAGAAACGGTGATCCGTGGACAACGTGTGGACGACAAGCAAAAATCCGCCCCGCTCACGGTTGAAAACCTCGACGCCATCGCCATCAAGGAAACACCCGCCGTGAATTTTTACAGCGGCCTTGGCAACCTCAAAGGTGTGGACCTTACCACGGCAAGCCTCGGTTTTACCATCATCAACACCCGCGGCTTCAACTCCACCAGTCCGGTACGCTCCCTGCAAACCATCGACGGTGTGGACAACCAGGCGCCAGGCCTCAACTTTTCACTCGGAAACTTCCTGGGTTCCAGCGACCTCGACGTAAACCGCGTGGAACTTATCCAGGGCGCCAGCTCGGCGTACTTTGGCCCGAACGCTTTCAACGGCGTAATCGCCATGGAAACCAAAAATCCGTTCATCCACCGCGGACTGTCGGCAAGCATCAAAGGCGGCAGCCGGAACCTATTGGAAACCGCCGTGCGTTATGCCGATGCTTACAAAAACAAGGACGGATATTACGCATACGCCTTCAAAGCCAACCTTTTTTACCTGCGTGCCGACGACTGGGAGGCCACCAACTACAACCCCATCGACGGCGCCGATAGTCCGGCCGACAACCCCGGACGTTTCGATGCCGTAAACATTTACGGCGACGAATACTACTCGCTCAGCGACCTTTCCGACCCCAACAACCTTGGACAAGGCACCGCCGGTCTGGGCGTTTTTTACCGCACAGGTTACAAGGAAATTGATATGGTGGATTACGACACCCGCAACCTGAAAGCCAACCTTTCTTTTCACCTCAGAACCAACCCGTCCAAAGAATTCGAATCGCCGGAATTCATCATTTCTTCGAGCTACGGCACCGGCACAACGGTTTACCAGGGCGACAACCGCTTCAGTCTGCGCGGCATCAATTTTTTCCAAAACAGGCTTGAATTCAGAAAAAAGGACAAGTTTTTCCTGCGGGCTTATGCTACGCACGAGGATGCAGGTGATTCGTACGACCCCTATTTTACATCGTTGCGCATGCAGGAACTGGCCAAATCCAACGAGGAATGGTCGCTGGATTACACCGATTATTGGCAAAGTGAGATTTACCTGAAAAAAATGAAGGTGTCGACCGGTCCCAACGATCCCGTTTATCCTACAGAAATCAAATTTATTCCTGAGCCTCCGTTTGTCGTTTTTGACCCACAACCATCGCTCGACTGGCTTGCCGCCAACCAGGATTCGCTTACGTATTGGCACATGCTTGCAGAAGATTACGCCAACTTGTACAACGGACAAAATCCGGATGGCACCCAGGATTTTTTCGCGCCAGGAACGGCCCGTTTCCAATCGGCATTTGACAGCATTACGGCGTTGAAATCGACCGAAGGCGGCACCCGTTTTTTCGACAAATCGGCTTTGTACCATGTCCACGGAGAGTACATTTTCAACCCAACCTGGACGGAGCGGATCACCGTGGGCGCGAACGCCCGTTTGTACACACCCAATTCAGAAGGCACCATTTTTAAGGACACGGTGGAGAAAATCACCAACTCCGAGTTTGGCATGTATACCGGCATCGAAAAACATTTTGCCAACGAACGTTTGATCGCCAGTGCCACACTGCGCCTGGATAAAAACCAGAATTTCAACCTGTTGGCCACACCCGCCGCATCCCTTGTCTGGAAACCTGGCGTGAATGATTACCTCCGCTTTTCATTTTCAAGCGCCATTCGCAATCCTACACTCACCGACCAATACCTTAACCTGAATGTAGGACGTGCCATCCTGCTCGGCAACCTCGACGGATTCAACAACCTGATCACGGTAGAATCGTTTTTGGACTTTTTGAACACCCAAAATTTCGATACCCTCGATTATTTTAACGCACCTCCAATCAAACCTGAAAAAGTTAAAACGTTTGAGGTCGGTTACCGAACCACCATTTTTAAAAACCTTTACGTGGACGCGGGCTATTACTTCAGCATCTACCGCGATTTTATTGGTTACAACATTGGCGTGTACTCCGAGTTCGATACCATTTTTGCCCTTCCCAAAAACACCCAGGTTTACCGCGTTTCGGCCAACTCGGCCAACGAGGTAACCACCCAGGGTTTTGCCATCGGACTCAATTATTTTTTCAAAACCTACTACATGTTGGGTGGCAACTATTCGTGGAACAAACTGAACAAAACTTTCGAAGACGACCCCATCATTCCGGCATTCAACACACCGGAACACAAATACAACCTGACCATTTCGGGCCGCGACATACCACTAAACCTCGGGTTTGTCCGCTTGCCCAAATTTGGATTTAATGTTAACTACAAGTGGATACAAGGTTTTACCTTTGAAGGATCACCACAATTTACCGGCGCCATACCGACGTATGACCTTGTCGACGCTCAAATCAATACAACATTTGATAAAATCCACACCACCTTCAAACTCGGCTGTTCCAACCTTCTCGACAACCGTGTGTCGCAAACCTACGGCGGCCCACGCATCGGCAGGATGGCTTACCTCTCCCTGGTGTACGATTTTGTAAAAAAATAACCCTCACACACACTAAATAACTTTCAACATGAAGCATCTTAATCACTTACTCCTTTCACTGTTTCTTTTGCTGGTTGCCTTTGGCGCCCAGGCTCAAAACCGTCGTTACTTTGATGAAGTATTCGACAACGTAACCGTTACAACCAACGTCACCTACGCCAGAAACGCAACGGTTCTTTTCCTTGCCTCGCAAGGTCAGGCTGTACCTGTAGATCTGAAAATGAACGTGTACAGCCCCGAAGGCGACACAGAAACCGACCGTCCGCTGGTCATCATCCTGCACTCGGGCAACTTCCTGCCGCCTACCTTCAACGGCGGCTGCACGGGCACCATCAACGACGCCGACAACATCGAGCTCGCTACCCGTTTGGCCAAAATGGGTTATGTAGCCGCTATTGCCGACTACCGTCTCGGCTGGAACCCTGTTGCTACCGACCAAACAACACGTGTATTTACCCTGATCAACGCCACTTACCGCGGTGTACAGGACTCCCGCGCCTGCATCCGTTACTTCCGCAAAGATGTGGCTGAAAACGCCAACTCCTACGGCATCGACCCCAATAAAATCACCCTCTGGGGCTTCGGCACCGGTGGTTACATCACGCTGGCTTCGGCTACTTTGGACACCATCACCGACGCGTACATTCCCAAGTTCCTCACCCCAAATGGTCCGATGGTTCTTGAAGTTGTAAACGGCAATGTTGACGGCACCACGGTGGGCATCACTTTCCCCGGCTACCCCGGCTTCCCTGCAGGCGATACGCTCAACTACCCCAACCACGTGGGTTACAGCTCCGACTTCGGACTTTCGGTTAACCTCGGCGGCGCCATGGGCGACCTGTCGTGGCTTGAGCCCGGAGAAACTCCCATCATGTCGTTCCACGTGCCCAATGACCCCTTCGCCCCCTGCGATACAGGTATTGTAAACGTACCACAACCTCCCCTTCCGGTTGTTGAGGTTATGGGTAGCTGCGCAGTTCAACCCGTAGCCAATGCCTATGGCAATGCCGACGTTTGGGTAAACAACAACTTCAACGATCCACTTTCGGTGTACGTTCGCTCCATCAATGGCAACCTCGAAGGCTTTTTCCCCTTCAACCTGCCTGCTGATGATTCCAGCCCATGGGCATACGCAAGCAGCCTTGAGCCTTACGGTGTTGCCGGTTCCAACTGTGATACCAGCGTAGCTTATGCAGGAAATTACCTCGATTCGATCATCAACTACTTCGCTCCACGCGCTTGTGCCGTGTTTGGACTTGACGCCGATTGCCAATTGGGCAGCTCAACCAAAAACATCAACGCTGCTGAAGTAGGCATGTTTGCATCGCCCAACCCGGCCGAAGCATCGTTCCTGCTGCAATCCAACGCCAGCTTCGCCATGCTCCACATCGAGTTGGTCGACATCTCCGGTCGCATCGTTCGCACCTACCGCGACGTGAATACCAGCCAGTTCGAAGTTCAACGCGCAGGCCTTGCTCCCGGATTGTACTTCGCACGCGTGACGTTTAAAGAAGGTATCGCTACGCAAAAAGTAGTGCTTAAATAGACCCTCGTTTTTCGCAGATACCCAAAGCATAAAAAAAGTCCCCATTCGGCCAGCCGAATGGGGACTTTTTTATGCTTTGGGTATCTGCGAAAAACGAGACACGTGAGGGGGCTTGGGAACGTTTATTGTTTCACCAGCCTGCCCATGAGGATTTTCTGTCCGTTTATCAGTTCGAGAAGGTACAATCCGCCTGGCCAGGTGCTGCCGTTGAGTTCGAACCTGTCGGTTCCGGCCGGCCATGGTTGTTCTGCAACCAGTTTGCCCTGTGCATCCCAAACGCGCAACCGGGCATCGTTTTGGGGTGCCTCATCGAGTTGCAGGGTAGTTTGTCCGGTGGTTGGGTTCGGATAAATGCCCACACTTCCCCAAACCGGCTCCTTGCTGCCCACGGTGCAATCGAAGGCGGGATCAAAAGTCACCAACGTATTGAATACAGCGGTGCATCCGGTGGATGGATCGGTTGCAAGGAGGGAGTACGTGCCACTTTCCGTGGCGCAGTATTCGGGACCGGTGGCCCCTTCGATGGGCTCGTTGTTCAGGAGCCATTGCACCGTATTGCCTGCGGCGAGCTGGGTAGTATCGGCCATTTCCAGCAGGTTGTTGGTATTGGTGAACACCGGCTCAGCGGGAAGCGGATATACAAACACCGGAACGCCGTCGGAGATGCTCGTGCAACCGTAAGGTGTTGCATAAAGAACCTGATAAAGGCCGCTTTGGGTGGGCTGGAACAAAAAATCATTGGCTCCGGCAATGTAAATACTGTCCAAAATCCACTGGTTTCCGGCCCCGTAGGACGAAACCAGGACGAGTGGTTCGTCGCCTTCACAAACCGTAAGTCCCTGTGGTGCATTGATGACCGGTGGCACGGGAAAATCGAAAATCAGCACCGTATCAGCAGAAAACACTTCCGTTACAGGATGGATGATGTTGAGGGCTACGGTGAGTCCGCCAACGTTGAAAGTATCGTTGCTGAAAATGTTGAATGGAACGATGCCGCAAACATCATCGGCCCCTTTGATGCCTTCATCGTCGTCGGATACCTCGAGCAGGTAATTGATGCCGGGTTCGAGCTGAAAATTGAGTTGAAAAGTGTGCGGCAGGGAGGTATTGTTGATGGCGGGCGACGAATTGTACACTTCCACATTATCGCCGTCCTTGATGCGAACGAACAGATCGGGCGCATTCACCGGATCGGTACAATCCACATCGTACACCGTCACGCTGGTCAGGATGTACCCCACCGTATCAATTACAGCATGGTAATTGACAGGGTAAATGCCCTGGGCGGTGTAGGTATGTGGAGGCGGATTTTCACCCGTAAAGGTGGTGCTGTCGCCAAAATCCCAGTCGTACGTAAAGCCCGGATTGCCGTTGGAAGGGATGTTGTTGGTAAAAGTGACTGTTGTAGGACCGCAGCCGGTAAAGTTGTTCATGCTGAACCCGTCGTTGGTACTCACCGGAGGAGCGATGTACAAACGCAGCGGAAAACTGGTTTCCTGGGTTAGGAAAAGTACGGTAGCCTTGAGTTTTACAATGATGATGAACGAGTCGGATTCATAGGGCGTGCCGCAAAACTTGACACAACCGTCGGTTTGGGTGGCTGTTTCAAAAACGAGTTGGTTGGCTTCCCAAAACATGCCGGCCGGCAGTCCTTCAACACCCGTCACCTCAATTTTGGAAATGGGAAGGCCAGGAGGCGTGGTACTGTCCACTGCATGGACAGGCGTGGTGGTTTTGGGCACCCTGAACGACAAATCGGCGTCGTACGGTTGTCCGATCACACCATCGGGCATGGGCGCAAGGTACAACGTGTCGTCGGGAAGGGTGGGAAGGTTAACGGTGCAGCCGGGGCAGCCCGTTTGGGCGTCTGCATACGAGCAGGCAAGCAGCAGCAGCAACGCCGCCGCAAATCGGATGGGTTTCATAGTCAATCGGTTTGTGGTGATTAAAAAAAACTAGTAGCAAGTTACAAGTTACAAGTAGCAAGTAGCTACTTGCTACTTGCTACTTGCCACTTGCCACTAGTTATTGGCTACTTGCAACTTCCGGATAACCTTTCCTTCTTTGTTTCCGATGGTATAGAAGTAGGTACCGGGGGAAAGTTTGGAGGCGTTGAATTCGAATTGGTTGGGGCCTTCGAACACGCTGATGTTTTGGGAATGCTGGCGTTGGCCGAGCGTGTTGAACACTTCGAACTGGTAGTCTGCGTTTTGCAGGGCCTCGATGGTGATGGTTGTTTGGCCGCTGAAAGGGTTGGGTTGGTTGCGGACGTTGGCGATTTTGCCGCCGAGTTCGTTGGTGCTGTTGATGCAATCGGCGATGCTGCGCAGGATGAGGTAGTAGTGCGAACCAGGCGCTACTTGTCCCGGAAACTCAATGGGCAGGTTGACAATGGCGGTATTCACCGTTGCCATAATGCCCAGGTCGAAGATACCCGGGGTATTCGCTGCTGTCGGGGTACCATGGAGCACGATGCAGCCGAGGGTATTGGGCAGGAAAGTGCAATTTGGCGGGTCGCAGGTGTAGGTGAGTCCGGCGGGAAGGTTGGATATTGCGCCAGTGGTAGCAACAGACACACTGTTGATGGGAAAGCCGGAGAATGCCTCAGGCACTTTGATGGTGATGGACTGGTTGTAGGGTTGTTCGATGCAGGCATCAAGCAGGTCGTAAAACATGTACGTGGGTGAGTACGTACGTGGCAGCAGGATGTTTGTGGTGGTATCCATGAGGATGGAGGAGTCGCGCATACACACCTGGGCTTGTACGGCGGCGCTGGCGAACAGGGACAAAAACAAAAAGAGGAGTAAAGACTTTTTCATCATTAAAGGTGTTTGGTAAAAATACGAATGGGTTGGGTACGATGGTAAAGCGCTCCGAAGTTCGGGCATTTTTCAGTTGTTGGGAAATAAAACAACGGGCGCGGTTGAATCCGGGCATAAAAAAACGAGGAAAAGGCGATGTGCCGATTCCTCGTTTGTCATTTTAACATAAGTTCCTTTCAAAAAGGTCTTAGTTTTTAACAGCGTCCACAATGGCTTTGAACGTTGTGGGGTGGTTGAGCGCAAGGTCGGCGAGGGCTTTGCGGTTCAGGCCGATGCCTTTTTCACCCAGGGCGTGGATGAAGCGGCTGTAGCTGAGGCCTTCCATACGGGTTGCTGCGTTGATACGGGCAATCCAGAGTCGGCGGTAGCTGCGTTTTTTAAATTTGCGGTCACGAAAAGCGTACGCCCAACCTTTTTCAAGGGTGTTTTTGGCCACGGTGTAAACCTTCGAACGAGCGCCGAAGTAACCGCGGGCGGCCTTCATGATTTTTTTCCGGCGAGCACGACTGGCCGGGTTGTTGGTTGCTCTTGGCATGGTAATGTTTTTTAGTGCGATTCCGGGGGGCTGTTCAAATGTTAAGCAGCCACGCTTTTTCCGAAATCCTCGTTAAAAAATGGTTTTGCTCCGCTTTTGCGGAGGCATGCGCTTGGTGGTAAGGTGGTGAAACCTTACATCGCCAGCAGCCTCTCAATGCGGGCGTGTTCAGCAGGGTGAACCACTACTGAGCCGCGCAGATGGCGTTTGGCTTTGGTTGTCTTCTTACGCATAAGGTGGCGCACGCGAGCCCTGTTGCGTTTGATTTTACCCGTGCCGGTTACCTTGAATCGCTTCTTGGCGCCGGAGTGGGTTTTCATTTTCGGCATGGCAAAAATGTATGGTTAAAAAAATGGAGCGCAAAGGTAATATGCCTTTGCGGAAAGACCAAATCAGAACCGATCTGTTTCTGGCTTATTTTTTAGGTGCGCCTGTTTTTTTAGGCGACAGGATCACCATCATCCGTTTGCCATCCATACGCGGGAGCTGTTCTGCGGCGCCGTGCTCTTCAAGTTCTTTCATAAAACGCAGGAGCAGAAGCTCGCCACGGTCTTTGAACATGATGGCACGACCGCGGAACTGGACATAGGCTTTCACCTTGTTGCCCTCGCCGAGGAACGTTTTGGCATGGCGGAGTTTGAATTCAAAGTCGTGCTCGCCTGTTTCCGGACCAAAACGGATCTCTTTAAGCTCCACCTTGGCGGCGTTGGCTTTGAGTTCTTTTTCCTTTTTCTTCTTCTGGTAAAGAAACTTGTTGTAGTCGGTAATGCGACATACAGGCGGCTCAGCATTGGGTGAAATTTCAACCAAATCAAGGCCCATGTCTTCAGCCCATTGACGCGCTTTGGCCGTGGGATAAACGTTGCTTTCAATGGTTTCGCCAACAACCGTACTGATTTCGGCAAGATTGTCGCCAACAAGGCGGATCTCCGGAACACGAATCAAATCGTTGATGCGGTGTTCTGGTTGTTGTTGTTGCGGACCGCGGTTGTAGGGGCGTCCGCCTCCGGGCCTGCTGCCTGGCGGACGAGCACCGCCGGGACGGGGCGGGAATGAAGGTTTTAATGCCAAGTAATAAACATCATTTTGTTAAAAAATACTCCCGGGAAAGTGCTCGTTGCGACAGACAATCTAAGGGACACCCGGAATTTGTCCGCATGCCCATCGCAGAGATTTGCACAAAAATAAACTGTTTTTTCGGAAATTAGGTTTGTTGACTGTAAAAAATATTTTTTGTTTTAATTTTGAGCCAGATTTAGTCGGTTGGTCAGTTGGTGGGCTGGTCGGGCATCGCGCTCCGCCTTTTTTGTCTGAATCAGGATTCCCAGGATTATAGGATTTACATGATTTTGATCACGAAAATGTGAACATTCAACTTTTTCACAGACCAAAATCATGTAAATCCTATAATCCTGGGAATCCTGATTCAGACAAATTGGCAAAGCGTGACCAACAGACTAACCGACCAACCGACTAACCGACCAACCGACTATGTTTGCCGACATCATCCTTCCACTCGCCCTGCCCAAACGCACCTACACCTACAGCGTGCCTGAGGAGCTCGAGCTCCTGCTGCAGCCCGGACTGCGCGTGGAAGTGCCGTTCGGCAACAGCAAATTGTACAGCGGACTGGTGGAACGGTTACACAACACCAAGCCGGACTACCGCGTAAAAAGTGTAAACGCCGTGCTCGACGAAATCGCCGTGGTAACGCCCGAGCTTTTGAAACTGTGGGACTGGATGGCCGACTACTACTGCTGCACCCTAGGCGAAGTGATGTCTGCCGCCCTGCCCGGCCACCTCAAACTCAGCAGCGAAACCAACCTGGTGTTTAATCCCACTTTCGGCGACGATTTTTCGAGCCTTTCCCCCGACGAATACCTCATCGCCGAAGCCCTGCTGTTGCAAAACGAAATCACGGTGGACACGGCACGGAAAATCCTCAACAAAAAAACTGTTTTCCCCACCATACACCGCCTGCTGGGCGAAGGCGTGCTTTCGCTGCGCGAAGACCTCAAGGAAAAATTCAAACCCCGCTCGGTATACGCCGTGCGCCTCGCCGAACCCTACTTGTCCGACAACGAAGCGCTCAGGCCCGTTTTTCAAACCCTTGAAAAAGCCTCCGAACGCCAACTCGAACTGCTGCTCGCATTGCTCGGTTTGTCCAAAAAACAACCCATCGTGCGCCGCAGCGAATTGTTGAAAAAAGCCGGCGCCTCGGAAGCCAGTCTGAAAAGTCTGGCCAAAAAAGGAATCCTCGAAATTTACAAACGCGAAATCAGCCGCATCGGCGAATACGACGGCGATACGGGCGAGTTTCAAACCCTCAGCGCCGACCAGACAACGGCCCTCGAGACCATCCGCAGCCATTTCGAAACCAAAAACGTGGTGCTTTTGCACGGCGTAACCGGCAGTGGCAAAACACGACTCTACACCGAACTGATGCAGGAGGTGATCCGCGACGGCGGCCAGGTGCTTTACCTGCTGCCCGAAATCGCCCTCACCACCCAAATCATCGGTCGACTCCAACAGGTGTTCGGCTCGGAAGTGGCCGTGTACCACTCCAAAATCAATTACCAGGAAAGGGTGGAAATCTGGCGCGCCGCCACGTCGGGCAAACCGGTCATCCTTAGTGCGCGATCGGGTTTGTTTTTACCTTTTAAAAACCTGAAAATGATCGTGGTGGACGAGGAACACGACCCTTCGTTTAAACAATACGACCCGGCGCCGCGCTACCACGCCCGCGACACCGCCATTTACCTGGCCAACCTCTGCGGCGCCAAAGTACTTCTCGGCAGCGCCACACCCGCCATCGAAAGTTATTACAACGCTTTGCAGGGAAAATACGGATTGGTGGAACTCAAAGGGCGTTTCAGTGGTGTGGAAATGCCTGAAATTCAGGTGGTTGACCTGCGCAAGGCAGCCAAAAGCAAACAGATGTCGGGCATGTTCTCCCCCACCCTGCTCGAAGGTTTAAAACTGGGTTTGGAAAAAGGCGAACAGGCCATTTTGTTCCAGAACCGACGCGGTTTTGCGCCCATTCTGGAGTGCCAAACGTGTGGCTGGACGGCCATGTGCAAACACTGCGACGTGAGCCTTACCTACCACCAGTACAGCAAACGCCTGCGTTGCCACTATTGCGGTTACCAGCAGGAAACACCCGCCGTGTGTCCGGCCTGCGAAAGCGGCAAAATCACCATGCTGGGTTTTGGTACCGAAAAAATTGAAGAGGAACTCAACCTGCACCTGCCGGAAATGCGCACCGCGCGCCTCGACCTCGACACAGCAGGCAGCAAAACCAACCTGGCCGCTTTGTTGCACGATTTTGAAGACCAGCAGATCGACGTGCTCGTGGGTACCCAGATGGTGACCAAAGGACTCGATTTCGACAACGTGGGTCTCGTGGGTGTGGTGGGCGCCGACCAGCTTTTGCGTTTCCCCGATTTCCG
>JADLBE010000032.1 GCA_020847915.1 Saprospiraceae bacterium
CGGATCAGGTACATATCCAGTAAATTCGACAGCTTTGGATACACCAAGCAGCCAAGCCATCATTTTTAAACGAAGGGTGTACAAACGTTGTCCTGTACCTGCTATGACCAAACGGCAGTGTGGATGTGCACGGTAAACCTGTGCAAATGCCTGCAACGCTTCGTGCTGTCCTTTGCCAGGTTGAAGCAAACCAATGATCAGGAAGGAAAAAGGCCTTCCTTTTAGGTCAACAGTCTTTTCATAGCGTTTTTCCAGTTGAGCACGTGTCCCAATGCCGTTAAAAACAACCGTTTTGGGCGCAGTTACGCCGTTCATGTGCGATTTAATGGTTTCCGAAATACAAATGAGATGGTTCGCCTTGTTCAGTTTTTCCAGTTTGAAGGCATTCCCAAGCGGAAAAACAAGCTGGTAATCCTTCCATCCGTATTCACGAATGTGCCAAATGTGTGGCAAACCCAAAGCCTCGCTGAGCTGCCATCCAAGGGATACTGCCTGGCTGTTGCTGTGGATGAGGTCTGGACGAAACCGCTCAACCTGTTCCAAAACCACTGGAAACACCAGGTCGTTGGAGGTTTTCCAAAGCCAGGGAAAAGCGTAAAGTGACCGGGAACGTATGGTGTATGCCCAATTCGCATAAGGAAGAACGGCATAAGGAATTTTGCTGTCTTCAAGCGCCTGGGTCAAGGGACCTTCTTTGGGACACAACACCAAAGGCACAACGCCATGCCACTTTTGCAATCCTTTCACAAGATGCAACAACGACCGGTTGGCGCCCATCAGCGCCGCATAGTGGGTAATAAAAACAACCCGCATGTCTTATCCTCGTTTGAACATTTGACGCAGTTCGGCCTTCAATCCCGGACGAATAAACAACAGCAGCCCGGCGCCATAAAGTCCCAGACCCACCAAACCAAAGGTAATCACCGAAAACCACGATGGCTCCATAAATCCAAAAATCATATACGCCACGGCATAACTGATCAATGCCCACAAACATTCCGGCAAAGTATGCATCACCAGTTCGGGTATGGTAATACCCAGTAATGGCTTGATGATCAGTATGTAATACACCAAAAGCAACAAGGCGTAAAACACCAGCAACGCCTGCAAAAGCCCGGCCATACCGCCCCACAAACCCGTCACAACCGCGATGCACAACCCTGCAAACATCAAAAGCTGAAGGTAAACTGCAAGGTGCATTTTGCCTTTGGCAATGATTACGCCGCCGAATGGATTGGTAAGGGTGCGCATCAAAAAAGCAACGGCCAGCCAACGGAACGGCTCAATGCCACTTTGCCACTGGGGACCAAAAACCACGGGTACCAATACATCGGCGCCAACTGCCGCCGCCATGTAAATCGGCGCATTGGCGGATACCACCAGTTGCAAGGAGCGCAGGGCGATGTTCCGCAAACGCGGCGCATCGTTTTGGACCTGCGCCATCACCGGATAAGAGACTTTACATACCACCGGATTGATGACATACATGGGTTGAATCAGCAGTCTTTTGACGACGTCGTATACGCCCAAAACTTCCCTGCCCAGGATTCTGCCGATCAACAACGTGTCGAAATTGACATTGGCATAATTGATGAACTTTTCCAGTGTTTGAAAGTATCCGAAACGCCACATGGGTTGCAAATTCTGCCATGAAAATTGCATGGTAGGCCGGTGCAACGCCAGACCACTAAAAAAAAGCAACAAGGCTGAAACGCCGGTTTTTACCAATGTACCCGCCACCAGCGAAACAACGCCAAAACCGGAAAACGCCAGTGTTATCGTACAGGCAAACGAAAGTACGAACGAGAGTATTTCGATGGTGGCAAGCGTCCTGAAACGCAAACTTTTTTGAAGCAAAACCTGGTACAGCGCTGCTATGCCACTGAAAATAAATGCTGGTGTTATCCACAACATCAGGTTTTCCAACTCAGGCACCTGGTAAAAACGCGCAATCCCCGGGGCCAAAAGCGCAGCGCACAGCGCGAGTACAAGACCCATACTCACATTAAGCCAAAACAAGGAACTGATCTGGATTTTGGTGGCATTTTGTTCGCGCAACAAAGCGTTGCTGAAACCCATATCCACCAGCTGTACCGACAAACCTACCACCACGGTAATGATGGCCATGATGCCAAAATCACCTTTTTCCAATATTCGGGTGAGTATCAACGTCTGCACCAAACCCCCTCCGGCAGTTAAAACAGCCGATACAGCCGTCCAACGTATGCCTTTTAAGGCTTGTTGCTTCAGTTCACTCACCGCGCTGGTATTCAGACATTTAGATGGTTTATCAGGGAGGCCGCGTACGACGGCGGCACCAACCCGAGCAGGTTTTTACGGTCTTTTTCCAAATCGCTGTAGGTCATCGCCTGCAAATCGGACAAACTGTAGGGTAGGGGATGGTTGTTGCTTCCACGGTATACAAAACCGATACCCCAATCGAGGTCGATGGTGCCGGTAACCAGGTCCTGGTGTTGGGCACGCAGTTGAACCACAGCTTTCCAGACGTCGCCGTTCCAGGAATTCAGGTAACCCGGAATGGCTCCCGTAGCCGCAATTTTGCGGTATTCGTTGATGTCTTTGGCAGGATAGGCACAGGCTTCATTGGGGGGATTGCAGTCGTGCATCAATATGATACCACCCGGATTCAGGTAGGGCAGTAGGTTCAAAACGTCGCGGTAAGCCTGGTCCCATGTGTGCAAACCATCCACAAAAGCGACGTCGACGCCTCCTATTTCCTTCAAAACATTTGCGTGATTTGCAAAAAAAGCATCGCTTGTTTCTTCGTAAAACTTGCTGTGGCCGGCGTGGGTTAACCGGCGCACTTTGTTGTACCAGGGAAAGGCGAAATGGGGATCGACGGCAACTTTGGCCGGAGCATTGATTTTAAAAAACAGCCATCCCGTAGAAACGCCAATTTCAAGGTAGGTTTTGGCCTTTTTTTGTTCTATCAGTTGCTGCAGTACGGTTAAACGATTCATATAAGGTGTTGATTGGCCGCGAAGGTAGAGAATTTTTCAGGAAAGCATGTCAGGCTACTTACCTTTGCCCCATGCGTTTAGCCGTTGTCATACCCTTTTACAATGCCGTGGACTGGCTGCGGATCTGTGTGGATTCCTTGTTGCAAAGCAGCCTATTGCCCGAAAGCATTTACATCGTGAACAACAGTACGATCCAGGTGGATTTATCAGGTTTTGCGGTGAAGGATCGGGTTTATATTTTGGAAGACAACCCAGCCATCGGATTCGGACGCGCCAACAATCTGGGTACACAAGCGGCCATAAATACAGGCGCCGAAGTGGTGGTTATCCTCAATCAGGATGCCCAAGTGCACGAAAAAGCTTTGGAAAGACTGGCTGACGCGTTGTTGAACCATCCCGAAGTCGCCATTGCCGCCCCATTGGTTTTCAACTACGATGCCGATTGGAAACGTATCGACGATACGTACCTGAAAATGTATCTGACGCCTGTTCCTGATTTGCTTTCGGATTTCATCTGTAATAACCCACTGAAACCCGTTTACCCACTGAAACATGCCGTTTCAGGTTCCTGTATGGCCATCAGATCCAGTGTGATCCAAACGTTGGGCCTGTTTGAGCCAGCCATCAGTATGTATGGAGAGGATGTAGATCTTTTTCAGCGGTATGCTTGTTATGGTCACCAAACAGTGCTGGTGCCTTCGTCCAAAGTAGCCCACAAACACGGTCATGCAAGTTCGGAAGGCAGGGAACTGCGCAAAATCCGAACGCTGATACACCGGCATACGCCGTATGCACTTTGGAAAAATCCGGTAAAACCGTTGTTGAAAAGGGTAACATCCATTTTGAGCTTTCTGGCAGCCGATTATGCAGGTGCGTTGGCCAAAGGAAAAATCGCAACTATTTTGGCATTCCTTTGGACCGATGGTTCCCTGCCTTTCAGACTAATTTCCATCAACAGCCGAAGAAATCCGGAGGTTTTGAAAAAAGCTATTTTTGAACAATGCCTCAAAGACAAGAAAAACTAACAGGATGCATTACATCATATACGATCTGGAAGCAACCTGTTGGGAAAACACACCACCGGGTTACATCCAGGAAACCATAGAAATTGGCGCTTTTCGCATCAATCCGTACGGCGAGGTTAGGGGAAAATTC
>JADLBE010000033.1 GCA_020847915.1 Saprospiraceae bacterium
ATCATCCAGCACGACTGCGGCCACCAATCCTTCACCGCCAGCCGCAAAGCAAACGACATCATCGGACAGGTTTGCAGCGTGGTTAGTTTTATGCCTTACCGCTATTGGGCCAAAAGCCACAACTTCCACCACGGCCACAACGGCATTCTGTGGGAGCACCGCGACATTGGTGACATACAGTTGCTTACGGTGAACGAATTCCACGTTTTGCCGTGGTACAAAAAAATGCACTACATCATTTTTCGCAGCGCACCGGTGCTTTTCCTGCTCGGTCCGTCATACTACCTGCTCATCCAGAGTCGTTTGCCGCTCATCAAGCTGAAAGGCTGGGAGCACGCACGCAAATCGCTGCTGCGCCACAACCTGCTGCTTTTGGGCTTTTATGTGGGCATCATCCTTTTGTTGGGCTACAAAGCCTTCCTGCTGGTTCAACTGCCCATCCTGATTGCTTTTGCCACCATCGCCGTGTGGTTCTTTTATGTGCAACACCAGCATGAAACAGCCTACAAAGAGTGGAAAGACAAATGGGATTACATCCGCGCCGCCATCCAGGGCAGCACGTATTACAAACTACCCAAAATGTTTCACTGGCTCACCGGCAACATCGGATACCACCACATCCACCACCTCAACCCGCTCGTTCCAAACTACGAACTGAAACGATGCCATGATGAAAATCCGGTGTTTGACAAAGTGGCCAACTCGATCACGTTCACCGAAAGTCTGGCCTGCATTTTTAACAAACTATGGGATGAGCAGCAGCACCGCATGATTTCGTTCCGCGAGTATTTCAAAAAATACGGCAAAACGGCCCAGGAACAATCTTGAATCTGAGGGCTGGCCGCTTGTTTAAAAAATCCTGTTACCTTTGCCGCCCCTGAAGCGGGAAGTAATGGGTTTTGTAACTCCAACTTGATCTTAATGCTGAATCCGTTGAATGTATGAAGGTGTCTCGCAGGCACTTGACACGACACAATGGAAATAAACAGGGGGCGCTACGCGCGTTGCGGCTTGCCGCACAGCGCGGAGCGCCCCCCTCTTGATAAAAAATCGTGTCATATCGAACGCTGTAAGACACCTTTATCCATACAACGGATACTGTTCGTACAACGCGTGACCATTTGACCATTGCCATCCAATGACAGCACACCTTACGCCTGTCCTCGTTCTTACGGTTCTCTTCCTCTACTTTGCCATGCTGGTAGGGGTGGCCTGGTATACCGGTCGCAACGTGGGCAACGAAGGCTTTTTTCTTGCCAACAGGAAAGTGCCCTGGTATGTGGTGGCCTACGCCATGATCGGCACCAGCATCAGTGGTGTGACGTTTATCTCCATACCCGGCAAAGTGGGCGGAACCGGCCTCAACATGGGCTTCTCCTACATGCAAATGGTGCTGGGATACCTCGTGGGTTACCTGTTCATTGCTACGGTGCTCATGCCCCTCTACTACCGGCTGAATTTAACCTCGATTTACGGCTACCTCGAACAAAGGTTCGGGCGCTATAGCTACAAAACCGGAGCAGGCTTTTTCCTGCTTTCCCGTACCCTCGGCTCGGCAGCGCGTATGTTTTTGGCCGCCATGGTTTTGCAGCAATTTGTTTTTGGCCCACTCGGCGTGCCTTTCGCGCTTACCGTGACACTCATGCTGGCGCTTATTTACGGGTATACCTACAAAGGCGGGTTAAAAACCATCATCTGGACCGACACCATCATGACCACGTTTTTCATCGCGGCATTGGTGTTTACGGTGGTTACCATCAGCAAAGCGTTGAACCTAGGTGCCGGCGACATCTGGCCCGCCATCACCAACAGCCGTTACGGACAGGTGTTCTTTTTCGACAACTTCTTCGGCAATCCGAACCACTTCGTAAAACAGTTCGTAAGTGGCGCCCTCATCGCCATCGTGATGACCGGCCTCGATCAGGACCTGATGCAAAAAAACCTGGCCTGCAAAAACATCCGCGAAGCCCAGAAAAACATGCTGGTGTTTTGCATCTACATGGTGGCGATCAATTTTCTGTTTCTCACGCTCGGCGCCCTGCTTTACTTGTACGCTGGTTCGCTGGGCATCGAAATACCGGCCAAAACAGACCAGCTTTACCCGAAAATCGCCTTTTACCACCTCGATACTTTCGCAGGCGTATTTTTTATCCTCGGACTCATCGCCAGCACCTACGCCAGTTCCGACAGCGCCCTGACGGCCCTCACCACCTCCTTTTGTGTCGATTTTCTTGGTTTCGACAAGCAAAAACTGGTGGAGGATCCTTACCACGACAACTCGGTTGAGCGCGATGCCCTTGCCGTGAAACACCGCCGGCAACGCACCTATGTACACCTTGGCTTTTCGGCCCTTTTTGTGGTCATCATCCTCTTGCTCAACGCCCTGAGCAGCGACGCGGTAATCAACCTGGTGTTCCGCATCGCCGGGTACACGTACGGTCCGCTCCTGGGCCTGTTCACCTTCGGGTTGTTCACTACCCTGCAAGTCCGCGACCGGTGGGTGATGTTGGTGTGTGTTTTGGCGCCCATCACCACGTTTGTTTTTGAAACCTTTACGAAAGGCTTGGTAGACCTGGGTTTCCTCACCATCCTCATCAACGGCGGACTTACGTTCCTGGGTTTGTGGATCATCTCCTTTCGGGAGGAAGTCTAACGCATTTTTTCTGCCCCTTTTCAGATTTTCCTAAATCTGAACAAACTCTAAATGTTAAAATTTTCATTGCCTGTAACAAACGATGCTTATCCATCGTCTGACTACTATTATGTATAACAAACTACATGGCAATGAAAATAAGGACATTTTTCCACCTGCTTTTCCTTTCTTTTTTTATTTCACATGCCTTGCCTGGCCAACAAGCGCCGCCACCTTTGGTGGTTGTTACCGACGGCTCCTGGGAAGTGGGTGCGGAACAAACCGTTTTTGGCGAATACACTTTGTCTGCTGCTCAAATGCCTGCCAAAGGCGCACCACTCAAAGGAGGAACACGAAATGCCGTAACTGCCGACCTTTTCCCCGAATCCCGCGTCATTCCCGGCACCATGCCGATATGGGCGAGCAAAAAAGCAAAAGACTCCTGGGAATCGTTCCAGTTCCGTAAAACCATCGAACTAGGCCAGTTTCCGATCAAATCGGCCATTTTAACGGTGAACTGCGACGATGCTTCGCGTGTGTACATCAATCAGAAGTCGGTGAACCCACACAAAAAAAGCGCTACACTAAACGATCGAAACGGCGGCAAAACGGTGTTCAACGACCTCACCTCCTGCCTTTACAGCGAGGTTTTAACCTACGACGTGACCAATTATTTTTACACCGGCGTAACCAACACGGTTTTGGTGGAAATGGCCAACCAGCCGTACAACGACAACCATGCCTACCTCAGCATGAAAATCGTCATCGAGTTTGAACCCCTGCCCGAACCGGTGAAACAAATGGCGGCAGTGGCAACCAAACCCACCGTGCAGCAACAGCCAAAGCCCAAACCACCTGTGCAGGAAAGTCCGAAACCTGCAACACCTGAAAAAAATACCAGCACGGTTGCGTTGGCAAATACGTCCAAT
>JADLBE010000034.1 GCA_020847915.1 Saprospiraceae bacterium
AGGTCTTTGTAATCGGCGAACTGCAGGTTTTGCAGGGCTGTATCCAGATCGCGGCGGGCATACGCCACACGGGCGAGGTTGAGACTGGCGGTGGTTTCGCGGTAGTGCCGTTCGAGTTGTTGTTTGTGGTTGAGGATGAATGTTTCGGCCCAGGCGAGTTCGTCGAGGCGCAGGGCGATGGCCACCATGTTGTTGAAAGCGAAGCGTGAGAGGCGGCCGTTTTCGAGCAAAAGACCACGTTCGAGGGCATTTTGATAAAGCGTCAACGTATCGCGCGGCCAGCTTGCACCGGCGGTATTGATTTTACGGATGCCGAAGTTGATGGCCAGCAGGTAGAGGGTACGTTGCTCGTCGGGCGGCAAACTGTCGCTGTGCTCCCGAAGCAGCGCATTAAACGCCTGGAAATCGTTTTCGGCGTCACCTGTTTCGCTCAAAAAACGGTAACAATGGTAGTAGAGTCCGAGCGCAGGGATGTGGGGATGGCGGGCGGCGAAGTCGAGCGCCGCGTCGATCAGGTCGAGTTTGTAATCGGCCTGGTACACCATTTGGTGGGATAGGGCGAGACAGGCGAGCTGGAGTTTGCGGGCGCAGAAGGCGACGTCGGCGTTGTCGGAAACGGCCTGCAAATTGAGCTCACCCATGCGTCGTTCCGAAGAAGCGAATTGGTATTGCTCCCACTCGAGGTCGGTTAGGGAAGTAAAAAAGCCGGCATGCCGCCAGGGTTGTTTTTCCAGGTGTTTGCGTGCGTCGCGCAGGGCGGCGTGGAAAGGTTTGGCCAGTCCACGTTTGCGCCATACCGTGGTGAGGCGTAGGTGGATCAACGTTTCATCTGCGTCGTTTTCCAAAAAAACGAGGTACTTTTCGAGCAGGGCGAGCAGGGTGCTGGAAACCAGCCGAAGTTTGGCGTCGTCGTACGGTTGTTTGGGAAATGTTTTTTCAAATGCTGTTTCAGAAATAGGTTCCTGTTTTTGGGAAAGACAAGTGTCGAGGTAAGCCAGTAGTAAAACCGGTTTGTCCGAGCGGTTGAAAAACGGCGATTGTGCAAAACGTTCCAATCCACGGCGTTCGGTGGCGTTTAGGGTTTGCAGGGCGCGGAAGAGTTGGGTGTTTAGCATGTCTTTTATTTCTGAGCTTTTCCCGAAGTTTGTAGGGGCGCCCCTTGCGGGTGCCCTCGCGAAACCGGGTGTCATTTTTTCGGCACGCCTGGCCGTTCAAAGGGCGCCCGCAAGGGGCGCCCCTACAAACTTCGGGCATAGCTTCACTGTTTTAGAAGCTTTTAAATGCTAATGTTTCAAACAAATTTATTGTAATTATTTGATTTTCAATATTTTCAAAAATTAATCAAAAAATTTAATCCAACAAACATAAATATTTGTCTTTGTTTTCCCGGGCAGCGTAATGAATTTTTGCAGAGTCAAATACTGTAGACACAAACCCGGTCGAGGCTACCATCAGCCGAACTGCCAAAATTTACCTGCTATGATCCGACATTTGTACCTTCTGATTTTACTCTCTTTGGCCGCTACGGGTCTGCGTGCGCAGTGCACGTCCGAGGCCGGCACCATCGACATCAACAATCCCATGTTTTGCGAAGGCCTGAATTTTCAGGTTGTATCCATGGGCAATGCTGTACTCGATGCCGACGATGTTTTTGGTTTCGTTGTTTTTACCGGCTCCTCACCCCAAACCGGAACCATCCTGGATTATTCCACCGATGGAATGTTTTTGTACAATCCCGTTTACCTCAATTCACCCGTGTGGGTTTCGGCCGTGGTGGGCAACAACGACGGCGCGGGCTTTGTAGATTTTACGGATCCTTGTTTGTCGGTTTCGCCGGCCGCCAATGTGGAATACAAAACATATCCACAAGTAACGGCCACGGGTGGAACGATAACCTGCAATGAACCGGAGGTGGTATTGACGGCATCGGCCGACCAGCCCGGTGTTACGTTTACATGGTCCGGGCCCAGCGGGTTTGTGTCCACCAGCCAAAACGTCAGTACACTTTTTCCGGGCGAGTATTGTGTAATCGTAACCAACAATTCAGGTTGTACGGGTGCAACTTGTGCACTGGTCGTTGCGGATGTGAACCCTCCCGGAGTTACGGTTCCTCCAACAACACCATTGGATTGTATTTCAGGAACCGCCATCATCAATGCCAATATTTTCAACTGCACTTTTTGTGATCTGTTTTGGGTAGGTCCGGGCGTCATCAACGGCCAGGGCACCGAAAGTATCATGGTGAATCAATTGGGGTCCTACCAAGTCATTGCGACCAATGTGGAAAACGGGTGCACCATTTCGACCTTTACCCAGGTGGTGCCGCAAAATCCAATTCCGCAGGGCAACTTTACGGTAACCAATGCAAGTTGTTTCAACATATCCGACGGCGCCGTAATTCTCAGCACTTTGCCTCCCGGTGTGCCTCCCTATACCTTTTCATGGACGGGCCCGGCAGGTTATGTTTCTAACCAGCAAAATCTCAGTGGTGTGCAGTCTGGTACGTACCAGCTCACAGCAACCGATTTGACGGGATGTGATTATGTGGGTACGGTTCAGATAGGATCTCCACCGGCCATTTCCTTGCCGTCTGGACAACAAACCATTACCAACCCATTTTGCAACGGAGATGCCACAGGTTCAATCAACATCACGGTTCTTGGTGGTACACAGCCGCTTACATATGCATGGTCGGGCCCGAACGGGTTTGCGTCGACGCAGGAAGATCTGATCGGTCTTGTTTCCGGCACGTACACGGTTACCGTCTCCGACGTCTTCGGTTGTTCGTTGGTTTCAACACCCTTTGCGCCCACCCACCCTGCTCCGCTGGTGGTCGATATTTCCGTCGTGAATTGCGGAGACAACACCTTGTTCGCCGAAGTATCCGGTGGTGTAGTCCCTTACACTTTCAACTGGATCGATGGAAACACCACCGCCGTGGTCACCGACCTTTTACCGGGCAATTACACGGTCACCGTCACCGACGCCAACGGCTGCACGGCCATCGGTGAATACAACTTCACAGGTTCCACCAGCAACCTGTGCGGCTACATTTTGGGTCGTTTGGTGCTCGATTCTACCATGAACTGCGAAAGCAATGTCCCGGAGCCAGGACTTGCAGGGTGGATAGTTAAAGCAGTGGATGGAAATGATACTTACTACGGTGTAAGCAATGACTCAGGATATTACAAAATTGCTGTTGATGAAGGTAGTTACATCCTTCAGGTGGATGCACCAAACGACCAACTCTGGTTGGTATGTACTCCGATCGTTGCGGTAGGGCAAGTGAGTCCTGACGACACCGTAAGCGTACCGGATGTTCCTGTCCAGGAAATTCTGAATTGTCCGCTTATGGAAGTCAGCATCAGCACGCCGTTTCTGCGACGTTGTTTCGACAACAATTTCTACTACGTGAATTATTGCAACGTTGGTACGGACGACGCCCTGAACGCGAGCATTGTGGTAACCATGGACCCTTTTTTAAGCATCGTAACTTCCGAGTTGTTATATGCCAATCTGGGCAATGGCCAATACCTTTTTGAACTTGGCAATGTAGCCGTAGGCGCGTGCGGCGATTTCTGGTTCCGCGTCATGGTAAGCTGTGACGCTGTGCTTGGCCAAACACATTGTGTGGAGGCGCTTGCAGATCCTGCCGGAGAATGCCTGATCACCGATCCGCTCTGGAGCGGTGCAAGCGTCAGTCTGCGCTCCGAATGCACCACCGATTCGGTTTATTTCATCATCAAAAATACCGGCATCGGCAACATGAGTGCCGACGCGGAATACATCGTGATCGAAGATGCCGTGATGCGCGCCATGGGTACCGACCTGCGCCTCGATTCGGGTGATTCCATGCGCATCGCTGTGCCTGCCAACGGCGCTACCTGGCGTGTGGAAGTAACCCAGGAACCCCTCCACCCGGGCGCTTCGCAGCCCATGCTTTCGGTGGAAGGTTGTTCAGCAACAGGCGTGTTTACCACCGGTTTTGTGTCGCAATTCAGCAGCGACGACGACGATCCGTGGATCGATATCGAGTGCCGTGCAAACATCGGCGCTTACGACCCGAACGACAAACAGGGCTTCCCCATCGGTTACGGCGCCCAGCGTTACATCAAACCTGGCACCGACATCGAGTACCTGATTCGTTTCCAAAACACAGGCACGGACACGGCGTTCAACGTTTATGTATTGGATACCCTGAGCTCCTGGCTCGATCCGGCAAGCATCAGGTTGGGCGCGAGCAGCCACCCGTTCGTTTTCGACATTTATGGAAACGGCATCCTTAAATTTGATTTCCCCAACATCATGTTGCCCGACAGCAATGTGAACGAACCGCTTTCCCACGGTTTTGTGCAGTTCCGCATCGCACACCGTGAAAACGCACCGCTGGAAACAGTGATTGAAAACGAGGCAGCGATCTATTTTGATTTCAACGAGCCCATTTTCACAAACACAACGGAGCACCGTTTGGGTGAAAATTTCCTATCCGTGAGTTCATGGGAGGTTTTGCGTCCGGGGTTGAAACTGGACGTAGCGCCCAATCCGAGTGTGGATGTGGCGCGGGTAACGGTGAACGGCCTGAAGGGTGGGGAAGACCTAAGGTTAAGAATCTGCGACCTGCAAGGGCGTGTGGTGCGCGAGCTGGTTGGCACCGGAGGCGTGTTTGAAATTCAACGGGGCGCCATGCCTGCAGGCGTTTACATGCTTGTTTTGTTTGTGGATGGACAAGCGGCGGGGAATGGGAAAATGGTGGTGAAATAAAGGGCGTTGAATGACGAGATACGAAATTTCAAATTTCGTATCTCGTCAATCAAATTCCACCCAACATTCTTTACCGAAATGTTTTACTTAAGCATCCAGCCGATGCTGAGGTTGGCCTGGCCTGCGAAGCCGGTATTGGGCTCAACATAAATGGAGCGGCGACTTTCGCCAGCACCGTAGCCTATGCCGAAGGAAAGATCAAGTACGAAGGCGTCGTCGAATATCCATTCTTTACCCAGGTTGACCATGAATCCACCGGTGAATGATTCTGTTTTTTCGCCGTTGGTGTTGTTGTAATAGTCGTAATCGGAGATAAAGCTGGTGTATCCAACAAAAACCTCCGGTTTGATGTAGCCGCCCTGCAGCAGGTGGGAGCGTTTCATGTCGGAGGTGTAAAAAGTAGGTTTTTTGTAAAATTTGTAAGCGTAGGTACCGATAAAACCGACTGCTTCATCCTCAAGTTGACGGCCAAGTCCCACCAATACGCCCTTCACCTCCCAGCTCCTGCCGGGGCGTACGTTGCGTTCGTAAATGATGTTGGTGTAGCCGACCAGGGGACCCATAAAACCAATTTTGATGGCCGATTTTTTCTGTCCGGCAAACATCTCCGAGGCATCAATACGAGTGGTGCCGTATTTCTCTGTGCGGCCGTCCTGGAAAACAATTTTGTCGATGTTTTCTTTTTCATCTACGTAGATGGGACCGTCGGGGTCGCTGAACATCTTGTACTTGATTTCGCTGGTGCCCAGTTCCACCACTTTGGCTTCGATGACTTTGCCGTTTTTTTTGTGGATGATGTCCTGCGCCTGGGATTGATAAGCCGTTAAGAGAACGACCGAAACGGCAAGCATTTTCAAAAGGAATTTCATGGCTGGCTTTAGTTTAGTTCAGAGTAAAGGGTTTACATACACTCTTTGACGTAAATGTACAGTTAAGCGTTGGTGACTTGCTGATATTTAGCACATTCTTAACGCTTTGAGCGGCACTTCTTTACCATTTTATTAACGCAATTACCCCATTTTTCAACATTTCGTTTGAAATTTTTCGTATTTTTGCAGGCTTTTCAAACGACGTATGGACTTTAAACTTGCTTCAAATTACAAACCTACGGGTGACCAGCCGGCAGCGATCCGGGAGCTTGTGGATGGCATCAAAAAAGGCGAGCGCGCCCAGGTTTTGCTGGGGGTAACGGGTTCGGGAAAAACCTTCACCATGGCCAATGTGATTGCCCAGGTGAACCGTCCAACCCTCGTACTTACCCACAACAAAACCCTTACCGCACAACTTTACGCCGAGTTTCTGACGTTTTTTCCGGACAACGCGGTGGAGTATTTTGTGTCGTATTACGACTACTACCAGCCCGAGGCCTACATTTCCGTAACCGATACCTACATCGAAAAAGACCTGAGCATCAACGCTTTGGTGGATAAATTGCGTCTGAAAGCAACCAGTACCCTGCTTTCCGGTCGCCGCGACATCATCATTGTGGCATCGGTATCGTGTATCTACGGTATGGGCAACCCGGAAGACTACGAAAAAGGCATCATCCGCATCGCGGCAGGGTTAAAAACCTCAAAAACCAACTTTCTGTACGCGCTTACCGACAGTTTGTACGCCCGCACGGAAACCGAATTCGGCCGTGCCACTTTTCGGGTGCGTGGCGATACGGTGGACATCAATTTGCCGTATGCCGACTGGGGTTACCGCGTGACGTTTTGGGGTGACGAAATTGAAAGCATTGAAAGCATCGAGATCGAATCGGGAAAACGTATTTCCTCGATGGAAAACGCCGCCATTTTCCCGGCCAATTTGTACGTAGCGCCGAAGGACCGGTTGTCGCAGATTTTGGGCGAAATACAAAATGAGCTCAATGAGCAGGAGAAATATTTCATTTTGGAGGGGCGCCTCATGGAGGCGCGGCGCATCCGCGAACGCACCAACTTCGATCTCGAAATGATCAAAGAGTTGGGCTATTGCAACGGTATCGAAAACTATTCTAGGTTTTTCGACCGGCGTACCCCGGGTTCGCGACCCTTTTGTCTGCTTGATTATTTCCCGGACGATTACATCATGTTCATCGATGAAAGCCACGTGACCATTCCGCAGGTGCGGGGCATGTGGGGTGGCGACCGGGCGCGCAAACAAATGCTCGTAAACTACGGTTTCCGGTTGCCCTCGGCCATGGACAACCGTCCGCTCAGTTTTGATGAATTTGAAGGCCAGGTAAACCAGGTGGTTTTTGTGAGTGCCACACCGGCGGACTACGAATTGGAAAAAACGGAAGGTTCGGTGGTGGAACAACTCGTACGGCCCACGGGTTTACTCGATCCACCTGTCGAAGTACGGCCGTCGCTGAACCAGATCGACGATCTGATGGAGGAAATCCGCAAACGTGTGGAAGCCGAAGAGCGCACACTGGTGACCACCCTCACCAAACGTATGGCCGAGGAGCTGGCAGGTTATTTTGCCCGCATGGGTATACGTTGCCGATACATCCACTCCGAAATTGAAACCCTGGAAAGGGTGGAGATCCTGCGCGATTTGCGCCTCGGCGAATACGATGTTTTGATCGGGGTAAACCTTTTGCGCGAAGGTTTGGACTTGCCCGAAGTTTCACTTGTTGCCGTACTCGACGCCGACAAGGAAGGATTTTTGCGTACCGCCCGTTCCTTGACCCAAACGGCGGGCCGCGCAGCCCGTAACTCGAACGGTTTGGTCATTTTTTACGCGGACCGAATCACCGACGCCATGCACATGACCATCGATGAAACCAACAGGCGCAGGTTGATTCAGATGGCTTACAACGAAGAACACGGCATTACACCCACGACCGTACGCAAAACGCGCGAGCAGATCATGGCGCAAAAAAGCATCCTCGACATTCGGGGTGTGGAGCCTACGGCCTACATCGAAAGCGAACACGAGCCGTCCCTCGCCGCCGAACCCATCGTGGCCATGGCGACGCGTACGCAGTTGGAAAAAATGGTGGCTGAGACTGAAAGCAACATGAAAAAAGCGGCAAAAGACCTTGATTTTATTTCAGCGGCGCAGTTCAGGGATGAAATGATGGCGTTGAAGAAGATGATGAAGGATAAGTTTGGGGAGTGAAATTGAACAATCCTTCCATTTAGACTATTTACCTTCGACGTTCCTTTTTTACTGTCACCTCCCGAACACTGTTGCTATGAACTTATCTGATTTGTCCTTAAACCGCCCCGTTCTTGCCACCGTGATGAGCATCCTCATCGTATTTTTCGGCGTGATCGGCTACCGGTTTTTGGGCGTCCGCGAATACCCGGCCATCGATCCGCCGACGATCAGCATACGCACATCGTACACCGGCGCCAACGCCGATGTGGTGGAAAGCCAGATCACCGAGCCTTTGGAAAAGGCGGTTAACAGCATTGAAGGCATTCGAAGCATCACATCGCAAAGCGCGCTCGGCAACAGCACCATCACGGTGGAGTTTGATTTGGGCGCCGACCTGGAACGTGCCGCCAACGACGTGCGCGACAAAGTGGGTCAGGCCCAGCGGGAATTGCCGCAGGACATCGATGCGCCACCCGTGGTGAGCAAAGCCGACGCCAACAGCGACCCGATTTTGTTCATGCCCATTCAAAGCAGTACAAGAAGTGTGATGGAGTTGTCGGATTACGCCGACAACGTTTTGGTTGAAAAATTGCAAACCATACCGGGCGTGAGTGAGGTGCGTATTTTCGGCGACAAACGCCCTTCCATGCGCCTTTGGATCGATCCCGTGAAACTGGTGGCTTACAACCTCACCGTACAGGACATCCAAAACGCCCTCAACCGCGAAAACGTGGAATTGCCTGCCGGCAAATTACGCGGCGACGCCACCGAACTGACGGTAAAAACTTTTGGTCGCCTGCAAACGGAGGAGGATTTTAACGGCATGATCGTGAAACAAACGGAAGGCCAAACCATCCGTTTCAGCGACCTGGGAGAAGCCGTGCTTGGCCCTGAAAACGACGAGTTCGGCGCCCGGCGCAACAACATTTCCAACGTTTCGCTCGCCCTTATACCACAACCCGGCGCCAACCTCATCGAGATCATCGATGAGTTTTACCGCAGGTACGACCAGATCAAAAAAGAAATGCCTGCCGACATGGTTGCGGAAGTGGGCATGGACAAATCGGTGTTCGTGCGCAAAGCCATCACCGAAGTGGGCGAAACCCTGCTGATCGCCATCTCGCTGGTGGTGCTCATCATTTATTTCTTTTTCCGCAACTGGGTCATCGCATTACGGCCGCTCATCGACATTCCTGTGTCGCTTATGGGCGCTTTTTTCATCATGTACATTTTTGGTTTTTCCATCAACGTACTTACCCTGCTGGCCATCGTTTTGGCAACGGGATTGGTGGTGGACGACGGTATCGTGGTGACCGAAAATATTTTCAAAAAAATGGAAGCGGGGGTAGACAAATGGACGGCGGCGCGGGAAGGCACCCGCGAGATATTTTTTGCCGTTATTTCCACGTCCATTACCCTCGCCGTGGTGTTTATACCGGTGATTTTCCTGCAGGGTTTCACCGGCCGGTTGTTCCGCGAATTCGGTATCGTGGTAGCCGGGGCGGTACTCATTTCGGCCTTTGTTTCGCTCACGTTAACGCCGGTGTTGAACGTTAAACTCGGCAGCACCAAACCGCACGACCACGGCTGGTTTTACCGCGTGACGGAGCCCTTTTTTGTAGGTATGGACCGCGTGTACGGTCAAACGCTGCGTTCCTTCATGCGTTTCCGTTGGATCAGTCTGTTTATCCTGGCGGGTTGTTTTGCTTCCATCTGGTATTTCGGCACCACCCTGAAAAGTGAACTTGCGCCGCTGGAAGACCGCAGTTTGATTCGTGCCACCGTGGCTGCACCCGAGGGCACCGATTTTGACGTGACGGAAAACATCATTTACAGGCTTTCCGATATGGTGATGGACTCCATCCCCGAGTACCAGATGGTATTTGGCATCACTGCTCCCGGCCGTGTGGGCGCCGGCAGCTCCAATACCGGTTTTATAAGCATCATGCTTTCTGAGCCCGAAACCCGCGACCGCAGTCAGCAGCAGGTGTACAATCAGTTGGTACGTATGACCAAAGGATTCACCGAAGCGCGGGTATTCCCCAACCAGGAACAAACCATTTCCACAAGTTTCGGCGCCGGCTTGTCGCTGCCGGTACAATACGTGATCCAAAACCTGGATTTTAAAAAGCTGGAGGCCGTGGTGCCTAAGTTCCTTGAAGAAGCGCGCAAAGATCCCACGTTTGCCAACGCCGACGTAAACCTGAAATTCAACAAACCGGAAATCCAGATCGACATTGACCGACTCAAGGCCAACGAACTTGGCGTGAGTGTACTCGACATCAGTTCGACCGTGCAACTCGCCCTTTCCGGCCGCCGTTTCGGATACTTCATCATGAACGGCAAACAGTATCAGGTGATTGGCCAGGTGGACCGCGCCGACCGCGACGAGCCCATCGACCTGGCAGCCCTGTACGTGCGCAACAACCGTGGCGACATGGTGCAGCTCGACAACGTGGTGACCATCCAGGAGGTGAGCAATCCGCCCGTGTTGTACCACTACAACCGTTTCAAAGCCGCAACCATCAGCGCCTCCCTCGCGCCGGGCAAAACCCTCGGTGAAGGCATCGAAGCGATGGAAAGGATAGCGGACAAGTTGCTCGACGATACGTACAACACCGACCTGAGCGGTCCGTCGCGCGACTTCCGTGAAAGCTCGGGCAACACCTCGTTCGCCTTTTTGCTGGCGCTTATCCTCATTTACCTCATTCTGGCCGCCCAGTTCGAAAGTTTCCGCGACCCCTTCATCATCATGATCACCGTGCCGCTGGCCATCGCGGGGGCCTTCA
Source organism: Saprospiraceae bacterium (assembly GCA_020847915.1). Lineage (GTDB taxonomy): Bacteria > Bacteroidota > Bacteroidia > Chitinophagales > Saprospiraceae > M3007. The sequence goes on from JADLBE010000034.1 coordinate 10,641, forward strand.
TCACGCTTGGACTAACCGGCCACACCCTCAACATTTTCAGCCAGATCGGTATGATCATGCTGATAGGTTTGGTGACGAAAAACGGTATTTTGATCGTGGAGTTTGCGAACCAGAAACGGGACGCGGGCATGAACAAACGGCAGGCCGTGCTCGAAGCGGCCCAGGCGCGTTTGAGGCCCATCCTCATGACCACGCTGGCCACGGTGCTCGGCGCCCTGCCGATCGCCCTTGCTTTCGGTGCGGCTGCCACCAGCCGTATCCCGCTGGGTGTGGTAATCGTAGGTGGTTTGATGTTTTCGCTCATCCTCACGTTGTTTGTGATTCCGGCGATGTACACGTATTTGTCGGGTAAAAAACGCAGTCACGCACCGTGGAATGAACCTGCCGTGCAGGATGATGTGGAGCAAAAAGAAGCGGCGTTGGTGGATTAAGTTTTTGATAAAAAATTGATATTTTGGAAAAAGTGCTGAATGTGTTCAGCACTTTTTCTTTGTTTATGCTGAATGGATTCAGCACATTTTATATTAAACAGCTGAATCCATTCAGCAGTTTAATATATATTTGCTGTATCAACACGGCAAATATGGATCAGCTTCTTGTACAATCCCGCCAGCTCACGGCTCGAACCGAGCTAAAACACCTTCGATTTTTGCACGAAGAACTACGCGGGGAATGGCGACTCATTGGCATCAAAGGTGCACGTGGTGTAGGTAAAACGACCATGTTGTTGCAGCGTTTGCGTTTGGGTGGACCAGAAATGAAGGGCATTTACCTTTCGCTGGACGATTTGCATTTCACGGGACATACCCTTCGGGAGACCGTGGAGTATTTCCGGGTTCAAGGCATCACGCACTTTTTTCTCGATGAAGTTCATAAGTACACTGGTTGGTCACGAGAAATTAAAAACCTGTACGATTTATATCCGGATCTCTATGTGGTGTTTACGGGTTCATCCATTGTAGAGTTGAACCGACAGGATGTTGATCTGAGTCGTCGTACTGTGTTGTATGAGTTGCCAGGATTGTCGTTTCGGGAATATTTGCAGCTGATTGACGTACTGTCCATCCCCGCCATTCCTCTTGAGGACATTTTTGCAAACCACGCATCCATTGCCCTGGATTTATCGATTCGGTTTCGTCCGTTAGAGCATTTCGCTTCGTATTTGAAAGAAGGTTATTACCCCTATTTTTTGGAAAACCGCGATTTGTACGCTTACAGGATCAAACAAGTTGTGCGTCTGATTTTGGAAACAGATCTGGCAACAGCGGAAGGCGGCCGGGTACAACAAACTCAAAAAATTGGTCAGTTGCTGCAAATTATTGCTGACTCCGTACCGTTCAAACCCAACATTCAGCAATTGGCAGGCAAAGTGCAATTGGATCGCAATACTTTGATTCGAT
>JADLBE010000035.1 GCA_020847915.1 Saprospiraceae bacterium
AAAGATTTTTTGATTCCAGGCCTTTTGCTCCTGGTTTTTGTCGGACTGCTGTCGTTGCTGGTGGTGTACGGTCTTTTGGCCCGACCGGACTGGCCATTGTTTGAAAAATTGAATGTTTATCCTGACCGGCACTGGGCCTGGACGTTCACCCTGTACACCGGGTTTTCCCTCGGCATTTGGATCAATGTACAACTGCTTATGCTCGATGCGCACAGCGCATTGCAACCGTCTTACGGTTTGGTCGCTTTGGCCATTTTGGTGCTGACTTTGTTGCCGGGGGTGATGGACCGGTTCAAACGCTGATTTTCCATTCTAATTTCAAAAATCAAATGTCGTATCTCGTCAATCCTTGCAATGTTTGGCAGAATGTCGAAATGCGAAATTTGTAATGTGATTTTTGAAAGGAACTAGAAAATACTATGGCTAAAGCATACTTTTGCAAAGCCCCTCTGCGCCATTTCCCAATACTGCCAGATCCTTCAGTTCCAACTTTTAAAGATTTTCCCCATGGCATCCCTTGCTCCGCTTTCGGGCGATTTGGGTCACCGCCGCGCCGCACACCTGCTGCGTCGGGCTAGTTTCAGGTACACCAAAGCAAAGGTGGACCAACTGGCAGAACTCACCGCCAACCAGGCCGTCGATGTGCTTTTCCAGGCATCGAACCTGCAACTCGACCAACCGTTGTACGACAGCACAACGACACCGACGTTCGACAACACTACCTGGATCAATCCGCCTGGATTGCCGCTGCCCGATACGGAGTTCAACCTCCTGCGCCGCGTCATGGGTTGGTGGATCAATGAAGCGTTGCACGACCCCGGCGTGAAACATAAAATGATGTTTTTTTTCCACCAGTACATGGCGGTGACGGCCAACACTGTCAACAACGTGATGTTTTTCGATTACCTCGCGTTGCTGCACTGGGGCGCTTTGGGGAATTTTAAAAAACTGGCCACCAAAATCGTAGCCGACAATACCATGTTGCGCTACCTCAACAACAACCAAAACACCAAAACCAACCCGAACGAAAACTTCGCCCGCGAATTTTTTGAACTTTTTACCATCGGAAAAGGTCCGCAAATTGCCGAAGGCGACTACACCAACTACACCGAATACGACATCGTACAAGCCGCCAAAGTGCTTACGGGTTTCATCACCCGCACCCAACGCGACATGGTGGATCCCGAAACAGGCATCCCGCGTGGCAACGTTTCCCTTTCACGCCACGATACCACCAACAAAACCTTCAGCGATAAATTTCAGAGCCGAACCATCACCGGCGCCACCACGGCTACGGCGATATGGACGGAGCTCAATGCGTTTGTCGACATGGTGTTCGACCAGCCCGAAACAGCCCGCAACCTGTGCAGGCGTTTGTACCGTTTTTACGTACACCGCAACATCACACCCGAAATTGAAGCCGACATCATCGTGCCGCTGGCCCAACAGATGATCGATGAAAATTACGAAATCCAGATGGTGTTGCGCACGCTTTTTAAAAGCGAACACTTCTACGACGCCGACGACTCCGACAACGCCAACGAAATCATCGGCGGCATGATCAAATCGCCGCTCGAACTGTCGCTGCAATCCCTGGCGTTTTTCAACATTGCTATTCCGAGTCCGACAACCACCCAGAACTACACCCACTACATCACGTTTTATTCGGCCGCCGTCATCGACCGGATGCTCGGACTGGCCAACATGCCCCTCTTCCTGCCTGTCGACGTGGCCGGCTACTCCGCCTACCATCAGGAGCCCGATTACACACGCCACTGGTTCAATTCGAGTTCGGTCATTGCGCGTTACAAGCTGCCGCAAATGTTGCTTACGGGCAAACGGGTCATCGGCGGTTCGGCCAACAGCAACATCGGCATCAAACTCAACATCGCACCCTGGTTGCGCGACAGCGGCACCATCAGCGACCCCTCCGATGCCTACGCGCTTGTGCAGGAACTCATCGAATACATGCTGCCCGAACAACCTTCGGCGGCGAGGTTCGACTATTTCTACAACACGGTTTTTCTCGACAATTTGCCTGCGGCCGACTGGACCTACGAGTGGCAAAATTACCTATCCACCAACGTGGAAACGGAAGTAAAAATCCCGCTCGAACGACTCATCAACGCCATCATGTATTCACCCGAGTTCCAGACATTTTAAGACATTCCATTGCAGCGTTGGCACCTTGTCATCCCAGCGCAGCGTGGGACCTAAATCCTGATATGAAACGTAGAAACTTTCTCAAAATACTTCCACCGCTCGGCATCACGCCCTTCGCGGTAAACGGCTTCAACATGCGCCCCTTCGCCAACAAGCGCATGGCCGATGTTTTGGCTTCCTGCGACGGCGTGCGCGACCGCGTGCTTGTGCTCATCCAGCTCAAAGGTGGCAACGACGGCATCAATACCCTCATCCCGGCCGCACAGTACGACCGCTACATGGAACTGCGCCCCACCACGGGCATTCCCGACTCCGGCACCGGCGCGTTCATTCCGCTCGACGGCACCCTGCCCGCCGAAGACCAGGTGGGACTGCATCCGGCCATGACGGGCATCAAAACCCTTTACGACAAAGGCTGGGCCACCGTCATCCAGGCTGTGGGTTACCAAAGCATGAACCAGTCGCACTTCAAAGGCACCGACCTGTGGCTTTCGGGCGGCGACAGCACCTTCGCCAACAGCAACCTCGGCTCGGGTTGGATGGGCCGCGCTTTGCAGGCTTTTTACCCCGACGTGGAGGGCGCTCCCACCACCGACATGCCCGATCCGCTTGGCATCCAGGTGGGCGACCCCAACACCTCCCTGGGTTTCCACACCGAAACCGAACACCAGAATGTTTTGAACCTGAGCGGACAAGACCCCGCAGGTTTTTATTCGCTGGTGCAAACGATCGGCGGCGCCCCCGTTGCGGATGTGCCCGACAGCGACCACGGCGACGAGCTGAAGTACATCATGAATGTGGAAAGCAGCATGAACCTGTACGCCCAGCGCATCACCCAGGTGTTCAACGCCGGCAGCAATGCCATCACCACGTACCCGACCGACGGGTTCGCCGCACAGCTCAAAACGGTGGCGCGTATGATCAAAGGGGGCTGCAAAACCAAAATTTACCTCTGCCAGCTCGGTGGATTTGATACCCACAGCGGACAGGTGGGCACCGGCTTGCCCTACGAAGGACCGCACGCCAACCTGCTCGGACAAATGTCGAACGCCATCAAAACCTTTTTCGACGACCTGGAGCAGATGGGTCTGGCCGATCAGGTGATGGCCGCTACGTTTTCCGAGTTCGGGCGTTGCGCCAAGGAAAACGGCACGTATGGTACCGACCACGGCACGTTGTCACCCCTGTTCGTGTTTGGCAAAGGCGTGCGCCCGGCGGTGCATGGCACCAATCCGAATCTGAGCGACCTCACCAGCGATAACCAGCTGAAAGGCCTGCAGTTCGACTACCGTCAGGTATTCGGCACCTTGTTGCAGGACTGGCTGGGCGCCAACCCGTTCGTCATGGAGGAGTCCATGTTCGACAGCCAGGGCAAGATGTTTTTGGTGGAAAAACAATACACGGTGGCCAAAGACTGCTATTTCGGCGGCACACCCACCATCAGCGATCCGTTCACGCGGCCGCTGGCTTTGACGCCCAATCCGGCCATCACGCACACCGAAGTTTCGTACAAAAGCGAAGAAGATTTCCCGGCCTGGCTCACCCTGCACAGCATGGGTGGCAACCTGGTTTCGGGCACCCGCGAACAGGTTTACGTGGGCGACAACATTTTTTACTTCGACGTTAGCATGTTGCCGACCGGTTTTTACATTGTAAGATTGGAAAACAGGTTGACGGGAAAGGCGGATTTGGCGAAATTGAGTGTGGTAAGGTGAGGTTGTTGCCTTAAAATGTTAATATTTTGATTTTGGTGAATATAATTTTGAATACATACGTACTGTAATTATCTTTGACAATCGAAGGGCTTTTGCGAAGTACGACCTTGTCGCATCGCAAAAGTCTTTTGGTTATTGATTTTAATACAACACGATTCATTCACCCGGAAAATCTTTCCAATCCAAGATAGTAGTAAGTCACTAAATCTTTAAAAAACTCATTTGGGGTGGAACATCCTTCCGCCCCTATTCTATTTTATCCATGAAAAAACTTGGGTTATTACTCCTATTGTCAACGCTATGCACCGGGAGGACGGAGGCGCAGCAAGAAGATAATACATGGTTGCTTGGCGGAACCATCTCTTCCATCGACACGTCCATTTACAAATCATGCATCGTAACATTCAATAACGACACGGCAATATTCAGTCCAACACCCGGCCAATTGCCCTTTATGCGTACCAATGGCATTTTGTCCGATTCAACGGGAGCTCTTGCCTGTTTCACCAACGGTGAAAACATGTACAACCGCAATTACGAGATCATGGAGGGTGGTTCAGATTTTTACCCGAATGCTAATTACCCAGGAGGATTCCCATTTATCCAAAGCTATCTGTTATTGCCGTACCCGGGAAGATCACATCAGGCCTTGTACGTGTATGGGAGGGGTAAAGTTATCACTACACCCGTCGGATCATTAGTAGCCTATTACCAATTACTGATGGCAACCATCGACCTGCAGGCCAATGGCGGGTTGGGGAAAGTAGTGGAAAGAGATATCCTGATTTCAAGCGATACGCTGGGTGTGGGCCACATCACAGCCGTAAGGCACGGCAACGGCAGGGATTGGTGGATGTTTGTGCCTCATGTGTACCTTGAAGACCGGTTATATGCCTTTCTGATTACTCCCGAAGGCGTACTTCCACAAGGCTCCGTGGATGTTCCATTAACCAGTTATGGACTTGGCCAGGTTTGTTTTTCACCGGACGGTCAGTGGTACGGCAGGTTTAATGCCCACGGCAATGTACCGGATTCCTCTTTTTCAACGTTCGACATTTACAGGTTCGATCGCTGCTCGGGCACCTTCAGCGACCGTGTGACCAAAACCTACAGCGAAGACGGAACCCAGGGCAAACCCGGAGGTATAGCCTTTTCCAATTCCTCAAGATTCCTGTACGTTTCGCGTTGGGACACCATCTTTCAATACGATTTGCAGGCGCCCGACATACTCACTTCAGAAGTTGTGGTGGCTGCCTACGATGGTTTTACGGCCGACTACAACCTGCCCACGTTGTTTTACTCCCTGCAATTGGCGCCCGACAACAAGATTTATTGTTGTGTTTCCAACGTCAATTCCCGCTATCTGCACGTCATTGAAAATCCCGATTTAGCGGGCCTGGCCTGCAACGTCCAGCAGCACAGTGTTCATTTGCCTGTTTTTAACAACTTTCTTTTACCCAACATGCCTTATTACCGGCTTTGGGATTGGGAAGATAGTCCATGCGATACCATTACCACCACGTCGTCTGCATTGGTTTCCAAACAGGAAACTGCCATGCGGGTATATCCCAACCCTGTTTCAGCTATACTTTCGGTTGACTTAGGCGGTGAAATGCCCAAAGACGGTTTGTTGTCGGTAACGGATGCAACAGGGAAATTGCTGCAAACCCTAACAGTGACGCACCATACAGGTACTTACCAGATCGATATGACCGGATATCCTGCAGGTATCTATTTCGTTGTTTTTCAGGATGTTTCGGGTAGGATTTTTTCACAAAAATGCATGGTGGCGCCGGAATAGTTCGTTAGAAATCAGTTTGTTAGTAGTTAGTTGAGTCGACAGTCGACAGTCGATAGTCGATAGTCGACAGTCAACAGTCGATAGTCAACAGTCGATAGTCAACAGTCGACAGTCGACAGTACTAAACGTCACGAAGGGACTGTTGATTGCCGACTATTTCACCATTTCTCCAAAACCCAAAACCGTATCGTATCCTTTGTTGTGGAAATAAGCGCGTGTCTGTTCGTCACTTTCCAAGCCCGTCACCAGCACAAAATCACCGCCCCAGGCGCCAAGGCTTTTAATTTCGCCGGGGTAATCTGAGAAATACAAATCCTTTGCCCGGGGCAATTCCAGGGCCTGCGCAACGAGGCGTTCGTGCTCCAGCATAAGTGCTGCGAACGTTTCCAGATTGGAGGCATCCGTCATGTGCATGCCGATGGCGGACAGGGTTTCCACCAGTTCCGTTTTACCCTCGGTCAGACTCCGGTAGCGGTGTATGCCTTCGCGGCTGTCCTGCTTTTTTCCCAAATAAACAAAATACAGCCTATCGGCAAATGGTGGGTTCCAGTTGATGGGCTCCACGATGGGTTCACCTTCGTCCAACTGGTACATGATGGGCCCTTCGGCGTACGCGCAGGCGATGTCGTAACCCGAGCCGCCCAGGGTTTCAAAAAGCAGTTGGTACGCATCGGTGTCGCTCCAGCGGCCGAGGGCGGCAATGAGGGTGCTGCTGGTGCCCAGTCCCCATTCCCGCGGAAAATCGAGGCGGGTTTCCACGTTCAGCGCCGTTTCCGATTGTAAAAAACCGGGTTCCTGGCGACGGCAGGCGTGGATCAAATCGAGCAGGGTTTGGGCGGTTTTTTCGTCGTTTGTTTCAATCAAAGCGAGATCGGGCAGGGAAAAACGCGCCGAAAACCACGTTTGGTCGAGGTGGTCGAGGCTGTTCCAGGTAAGTCCGGGTTCGGTGCCGGACGACACAATGAGCGATTGTCCGAACCGTACAGGCAACGCCAACGCCACGGCGCCGTCGAGCACCGCATATTCGCCGCTGAGCAACAGTTTGCCGTGTGGGTGGGTGGAGAAGGAATGCATGTGCAAAGCAAGTTGAAAAAGGGGAAAGAAACAAACGCGCCTGTTTCGCATAGATTTGGTTTCGCACAGATGCACGCAGATGTTATCACAGATTTACACAGAAAAAGACATTTGGTTTTCTGTGTGCATCTGTGATAACATCTGTGTGCATCTGTGTGAAACATCTGCGTGCATCTGTGCGAAACATCTGCGTGCATCTGTGTGAAAC
>JADLBE010000036.1 GCA_020847915.1 Saprospiraceae bacterium
GAAGATGATGAGACGCATTTTTTGTGTTTTGATTCAGCGTAAACGCCGTGGAACTTTTTTTGATGCGGCATAAATGCCGCTGGGATTTTTTTGATTCGGCGTAAACGCCGTGGTACTTTTTTTGATGCGGCATAAATGCCGCTGGTACATTGCGGCGTGAACGCCGCGTTACCGGTTACGCTTGGCTGCCGGAATTAAAGACTGGCCAACCCTGGGGCGGTGCGTAAAGGTAGCTCCGGACGTCGCTTAGCGTTACGCTCAAACTTTATTTTGTCTCCGACTTGCTACTTGCAACTTGCTACTTGCTACTTGCTACTTATTCTTACCTTTGTAGATCATGAGCAATTTCGTCGTATCTGCCCGCAAATACCGCCCGCAACGTTTTGAAGACGTGGTGGGTCAGCAGCATGTGGCCGGAACGCTGAAAAATGCTTTGGCTACAGACCACCTGGCGCATGCGTTCCTGTTTACCGGACCGCGTGGTGTGGGCAAAACCACCTGCGCCCGCATCCTGGCCAAAATCATCAACTGCGAAAACCGCACGGCCGACCACGAAGCCTGCGAGGTTTGCTCCTCCTGCAAAGCGTTCAACGAAAATGCGTCGTTTAACATCATTGAGCTCGACGCAGCTTCCAACAACGGCGTGGAACACATCCGCGCCATCGTGGAACAGGTACGTTTCGCGCCGCAGCATGGCAAATACAAGGTGTTCATCATCGATGAGGTGCACATGCTTTCTCCGGGCGCTTTCAATGCGTTTCTAAAAACGCTGGAGGAACCGCCGCCATACGCCATTTTTATCCTGGCCACCACCGAGAAGCACAAGATCATCCCCACCATCCTGTCGCGTTGCCAGATTTTCGACTTCCGCCGCATCACCGTGCACGACATGGTGTTGCACCTGCGCAACATCTGCGACAAGGAAGGCATCAAAGCCGAAGACGACGCACTGCACATCATCGCCCAGAAAGCCGACGGCGCCCTGCGCGATGCACTTTCCATTTTCGACCGCATCACCAGCTTTTCCGGTAAAAACATACGTTACGACGACGTGATCGAGAACCTCAACGTGCTCGATTACGACTATTTTTTCCAAATCACCGACGCTTTGATGGCCGAAGACGTGCCGGCCATCCTGCAATTGTTCGATCAGATTTTGCGCAAAGGTTTTGAACCCGAAATATTTGTGCTCGGCCTCGCCGAACACCTGCGCAACATTTTGGTGTGTAAAGATGAAGCCACGTTGTCGCTGCTGGAAGTGGGCGAAAGCTTGCGTGAACGCTACCGCCGTCAGGCGGCACTGGCACCCGCCACGTTCCTGCTCACGGCCCTCAATCTGGCCAATGATTGCGACATCAATTTCAAAATGGCGCGCAACAAACGCCTGCACGTGGAGATCAGCCTCATCAAAATGGGCCACATCCACCGCGCTATTTCTGCCGCCCGGGCGCCCGCACCAGCCGCCGTCACGGAAAAAAAAACTCCTGACCTGACCTCAGCGCCGCCTCAGGTTGCTTCAACACCTCCTCCGCCTGTGCCCGCTCCCCTGCCCAGCAACGCCACACCGTTGGGGAAGGACGCCGTTTTGGAAATGAAAGCCGGTTTGCGCCAGGGCCTCAAAAAAGCCGAAACCATCTCGCTGAGCCTCGATTCCTACGACACTGCCGTAGCCACCGAAGAAGCTCAAAAAGCCGCCCTCGAAAGTCGGCTCAACCTGGAAAATGCCACTGCAGCGTGGCAACAATATGCAGGAGGCGTGGAGTCGCCAACCTTGCGGCAGGCCATGCAACTTGCCAAACTGAAACTGGAAGAAAAAATGCTGGTGGTTACCGTGGGCATGAGCACCCACCGAGGCTTGTTGATGCAGGAAATGAGCCGACTGCTTGATGCCCTTCAAAAAGAGCTCCACGATCCCTGGGTGAGGCTCCGCATCGAGCTGGATGAGGCACAACTCGAAAGTCTGAAACCACCCACACCCAAACGTCCCACCACGGTGCGCGAAAAAATCGACAACATGCGCGACGTGAACCCGTTCGTTACGGATTTGTTGCAAAGGTTTGATTTAAGGCCTGAAGAATGAGCAATACACCCATGAATGCTTTCTGGCTGCTGGAGAACATCGATGTTACCCACCTGCTTTGTCCGACCAAACTCGGAAACGATGAACACATGTCGCACGTCACCCACCAGACCTTCAAAAAAGGCAACCCTGTGTACGTGCCGGCCGAAATGGCCGACCGCATTTTTTTCATCAGCGAGGGTAAGGTGAAAATTGCAAGCATGAACGACGAGGGTAAGGAAATTACCAAGGCCATCCTTGGGAAAGGTGAAGTGTTTGGCGAAAATGCCCTGCTGGGCGAAGGCCAACGCCGCGACTTTGCCACCGCCCTCGAAGATACCACAGCCTGCGTGGTAACGCTGGATGAACTGCGCAGCCTCATGCGCGAACGCAGCGAACTCAACCTGTTTTTTATGCGTATGTTCGGCGCCCGGCAGCTCGACATGGAACGCCGGCTCGAATCGCTCGTTTTCCGCGACAGCCGCAGCCGAATTGTTGAGTTTTTGTACAACCGTGTACTTCAAAAAGGTGAACGCGTGGGCTACGAATGGGTGCTGCGCAACTTCATCACCCACCAGGAAATCGCCAACCTGACAGCCACCAGCAGGCAAACCGTAACCACGACGCTCAATGACCTGCGCGCCAAAAAACTGCTCACCTTCAACCGAAGCCGCCTGCTCGTCCGCGATATGGACAAACTTGCTGCCGAAATAAGACACTGACCGACCCGTGTACAGCCTTTTCAAACCCGTACTTTTCCTGATTTCACCCGAAAACGCCCACCGTGTGAGCGTTTTTTTCCTCGACCTGGCCGCTGCTTTTCCACCCACACGCTGGTTGCTTAAGGCTCTTTTTGGCGCAGCCGCAAAACCTGTGCAAATACTCGGGCTAACGTTTCCCAATCCCGTGGGCCTCGCTGCCGGGTTCGATAAGGACGGTAAACACATCCGGGGGCTTGCCTGCCTCGGTTTCGGGTTTGTGGAAGTGGGCACGGTAACACCGGTTCCACAGGATGGCAACCCAAAACCACGCCTGTTCCGCCTGCCCGAAGATCGGGCCCTCATCAACCGTATGGGTTTCAACAACGAAGGTCTGGAAGCGCTGACAATCCGTTTAAAAACATTGCGTCAACAAGGCGTGCCCGACGGTATCGTCATCGGTGGCAACATCGGTAAAAACAAGGTTACGACCAACGAGGACGCCCACCTCGATTACCTCAAATGTTTTGATGCTTTGTACCCCTGGGTCGATTATTTCGTGGTGAACGTGAGTTCGCCCAACACACCAGGCCTGCGCGAACTGCAGGAAAAAGAACCACTTACCCGCCTGCTCAACCTACTCCAGGAACAAAACCAAAAACAACCTGCCCCCAAATCCATCCTGCTTAAAATAGCGCCTGATTTGACGGACAGTCAACTCGACGACATCGCACAAATCGTGCACGCCACAAGCCTCAGCGGTGTGATCGCCACCAACACCACCATCGACCGCAGCGGACTCAGTACGCCGTCTGCAGACGTTGAGGCCCTCGGTGCGGGCGGACTCAGCGGGGCCCCTCTGCGCACACGCAGTACCACCGTGATCCGTTATTTAAGGGAAAAATTGGGACCTGCGCCTGTCATCATTGGCGTGGGTGGCATCGATTCGGCGGCATCGGCCCGGGAGAAACTGGAAGCCGGCGCCAATTTGGTACAGGTGTACAGCGGGTTGGTGTATGAGGGACCCGCGTTGGTGAAAAACATCGTTAAAGGGTTGTGAAATGGATCCGCGAGAACATTTAAAACAACGCCTTCGCCTTTACCCACATTACAGTGACGAGGCGTTGGATATGGCATGGCCGCTTTTTTCGTTTCAAAAACTCAAAAAAGGCGAAATTTTGGAGCGGGAAGGAGAAGTAGCGCGCAAAGTAGCTTTTGTGCACGAAGGACTTTTACGAACCTACTACCTGAACGATGGTGTGGAAATTACCAATTGTTTTTGCCGTGAAGGCGGATTTGCAGCTGCATTCAGCAGCCTTGTCAGCGGTTTACCTTCCGGTGTTGGGCTGCAAAGTGTGGAGGCTTCAACCGTCGTTGTGGCGCCGTATGCTCAGCTGAAGGAACTTTTTTTCAAACATATTTTTTGGCAATCGACTGCCCAACTGCTTGCCGAACATGAGTGCATAAGCCGTGAAAATTATTCCAGACTTCTGTCCGATCACAACGCTGCGCAACGTTACGAATCTGTCCTGCTCAACGAACCCGATCTTTTGCAACGTGTTCCACTGGTCCAGCTGGCAACCTACCTTCAGGTGAAACCCGAAACATTGAGTCGCATTCGCAAAAAGCGCAGCATTTCTTGATCCAGGTCAAGGTGGCAAAGGTAAAACTGCCATCATCTTTGCGGTAAAAAATACCGCTATGGAGACTCTTTTTATTTTAGCATCTTTTTTCCTGCTCGTCTTCGGACTCCTTGGCGTGTACGATGGCTTTTACCTGCATTTGTGGAAATTTGAACTGCATGCCAGGCCAGAGAGCAAATTTGAACATCTTACGCACACTTTAAGGGCTGTTTTGTTTCCCCTCATTATTGCATGTTTGTTTGTACCGCACCCGTCGGAAGCAATGTTTTACCTCGGCTTGTTTTTCTTGCTGGCCGATGTGGTTGTTTTGGCTTTCGACGCCTGGCTGGAAACCGACAGCCGGAAATTTATGGGTGGATTGCCACGATGGGAATACATGTTGCATTTGTTCGTCAATGGGTTTCACTTTTCCACAGTCGCACTTTTGTTGGCGGCCAAAATGGATTTTCAAGGTGCGGTGCCCAAACTTCGCACCGATGTGCAGGACGTTTGGTCGGCCAAACTTTTTTTTGCCATTGCATTCAACCTGTTGCCCGGGGCCTTGCTGATTGCGTTGTTGCATGTAGGTTTGATGACCCGACAGGGCAAAACCATGTGGGTGAGGTTGCGCACAAGGCTAGGGTGATTTGGGGGCAGAAGTGGTGCTTTTCACAAAAGAATACACATTCCTTACCTCCCTTTTTCATCGTACTCCCGTTGCTTGGCATTCCGCTCGTTGCGCTTATCTGACAGTTTGCTGTTGGCATTGTTGACTTTATTGCGCTTATCGGCAGAGGCGGCATTAACCTGATCGTCATACTGTTGCTGACCATTGTCTTTGATGTCATCGGCTTGTTTTTTTCCTTCCGATTGATCGCGGGCGGCTTTAGCATCGGCAGCGGCCATGCGTTGGTTTTCGGCAGCGATATCCAAATTGGCCTTTGCCTGGGCGGTAGCGATGTCGACCTGGCTTTTGGCGTACGCATCGTCGTAATTTTTTTGTGCAACGGCCAGTTCGGCTTGCGCCTTTCGGAGTGCTTCCGTTTTTTGATGGGCTTCGAAATGTTTGGCGGCAGCCAGGTTGTTTTGCGCATAGGTGTACTGCGCATGTGCGAACTGCAATTCCGACTCTACCGACAAGCCACCGTCCAGATCAATCGGAAAAAGCGTGACCGGTGGCTCCTGTCCATCCAGGCGACCGGCGCGTAAGTACCGGCGGTGACTCTCAACGGTAACAAGGCTCCTGTCCCAGCGGAGATCGGCCCCGGGTGTTCCTTCCACACCATGGATGGCAATGGGCACATAGGTATTCCAGGCTGAGAACCGGATGATTTTACCGGTAAAACCATCGAAGTGTTGGTTGTCTTCTGCATTCCAATCAACCAATGCATACTGTACAATATGATGGTCTTGAAATTCGCAGGGTGCGCCCAAACGGTGCCCTTCAAACACGTGCTCTTTTGGTTTAAAATCAATCTGCCCTGAACAGGACAATTTATCATTCACGTAGGTTTGGAATTTGCCACCAGGATCAATCATCCAGGTTACCCGGCATTCTTTGCCGGCTTTTAAATTGACTCCACTGTCAAAGTCACCCACCGCGATGTAATTTCGTCCTTCCCACCGCAAATAGAATTTTGGCGTGCCATATTTGTTAATTGCACAGACCAATCGCTCTTCTTCCTCAAAAGTGGCGAGTTCGTAAATACAAATGGGCGAGTCAATATCCTGTGGCGGCTCCCAAATCAATTTAGCAGAAGCGGTCCAACCTTGTTCTAAATTCAATCGGACAGGGCTGAAAGCGATGTGGTCGTCGGAGGTTCTGAATGTCAAAACCTTCGTTTGAGTTGTTGGCAAATCCGTGGGGATATTGTCATTGTCCAATATCAACCGCGGGGTGAGGGCTTCTTTCTGCTTATAAACCTTTCCATCCACCTTATTGATAGACGCATAAGCCAGAATGGAAGCAGGTTCATTAATGGACGTCACCGCTACCTCCGCCAGGTCTGCGCCTTTAAATTGTTCATTGTAACCAGGAAAAAATCCGGCCGGAAGTTGTACGTTAACTTCCTCTCCCCATTCCATATCTCCTTTGCGAATGGTAAAATATCCAATTTGCTGCTCGTCATTTTGTATTGTGATGTAAAGGTATTCCATACCTTCCGGAGGGTCGTTTTCCATCGTAAATCGTGTTTCCACAAACTTCACTTTCAAATTCAGCCATTCGTCCATTGGAAGAGCCGGATTTAAGGGTCGTTCCAATGAACCTCCACCTTCCACTTGATGACCAATCGAATGTTGGGTGATAATGCAAGGGTAGATAAGGTTGAAAGACAGGAAAGCCAAAGGATAGCCTGATTCGTTCGCCAATCTCATATTCAGGTGCATTTCAAATCCTTCTTTCACATTGAACGGCCCAAACACTGTGGGATCATTGAATGCCATGGAAATCACTGAGGTTTCCTCTGTCCATTCAGCGCCGGCCACGTCCTCGGTTTCGACAATGGCTACATGCTGTTTGTTTGAAAAGGCGCCGGATAAGTTGTCAAAAAGGTCGAAGTAGCGACCGGGAGTATCTAAAACGGGGACTTCCAACGTTTTTCTTTCACCGGCTACCCAGTAGATGTAAGCTACTTCTTCTTCCGGATTGGAGGGGTTGGGGATTTTACAAATTGAAAGCCCGCGTCCCGGGTTAAACGCTGGATAAAGGTCTGCGGGCTCATTCAATGACCAACTTGTATCATCGTCCTCCGTTATTTTTACAACCTTTAGCACTTCATTTTTGGCATCCAACCATACCAGTTGCGTAACGTTATCTGTCACCAAAGCATCGATGGCTACAGGGTTGGGCGAGGAAGCATGGGGTATGAAAATGGAATAATTAAAACTCTTGTTTTGCAATAAGACTTGATTGCTTGCATCCAAATCCAGATTTCCATTGGCATCTTTCAAAACTTCAAACATTTCATAGCCCCAGTAGATTTCCCTTCCATTGGTCCAAAATAGATTGGTGATGTATTTTTCACCCTGAGACTTTTTGAAATGCCCAACTACCAAATCCCAGGCATTGGGATGGCCATGTGGAACACCGGTCATTGAGTTCTTCTCTACTGAATTGAGGGCCAATGGTGGATCGAAATAAAAATTGTCCGCCTCTTTGTATCCCCACGTATATTTCAGAGTTCCCTCAGCATCAATAAAATAAAGGCCCGTTCTTACGTGGCCATCCGCTTTTCCTGTGGACAATGGATGGTTGTCCGCAACCACTTTTGCCAGGGTCATGGGTGGGGGCATCATTGGAAAAACCACCGAAACTTTATTCCCTGAAAGCCCGGTGATTGCCCCTCCGTCCATCTCGCGTTCGGCAGCCAGGAATAAGGCATCCGTCATGTCATCAAAAACAAGGTCATTCCCCCGTACCATATAGTCACTGGTAATATTAAGCGATCCTTCGCTTGGTTTGCCATGAATGACCTGACCACCTCTGACAAAGGCAATGCTTTTCAGTCCTTTAAAATGAATATCCCGCCGCGCTTTTTCATGTGCCTGAGCGACTTTGTACTGCGCCTTTTTGATGGCTCGCGCTTTTTGGGTGTTTGCCTCCTGATTGGCGACCAACATGTTCTGCCGGTGTTCGGCTTCCGCCTGTTGCATCATGCCTTGCATCAGCATGGTTTTTTCAGGCGGGCCTGGTAGTTCTGCATCGATCAGCGCAGCATCGGGTAGCGCGACAAAGTCTTTCAGATCGGGTTGTGCCAGGAGCTTGGGCGCCTGGCCATCGATCAAATTATCAGCCGGGTTTATCGCCGCTACGAAGCGGTTTTTTTTAATAAAATCTGTCGGCAACAACTGGCTCCAAACCCGCAATTGGGCCATCGCTCCTCTGAAACCCTGGCCTACCATCCAGTCTTTGCTTTCAAGATAAACTTCCTTTAATTTTATCTCTTTCTCTACGCGGCCATCCAAAATCCACTGCATCGTTGCTTCATCCCAACCTCCCTTCCAGGTCTGGGCGATGTGGTACCAGCGATCGGGCCGAAGCAAGGAATCTCCAAAACGCAATTTGTCGGGCGCATTGAGCAGCCTGCTGGGTTGGCGATCAATGGTGAGACCATATCCGGCCGGATTGGCCAGGACGCTGCAATAACGGGTCACTACGTAGCCTTCCAGGCTTTTATTGCTTCCCAACATCCCGTTTGCGCCGACTCTTGTTCCGTTTTCATGGACCACACAGTATTCGGGAGGGAACCAAGCCCATGTTGTATCAGGCATAGCCTTACCAGGTGCGATTACTGTTGCTTCTCCAAATTTGCCTTGTACGTTATCAATAGCAATTACTCCGAAAACGCCATCTGGTATTGCAGTAAAAATGCCCGATTTAGGAGTCCATCCTAAATGTTTCAAATCATCACACCCATCAACCATGATTTCATATCTACCGCGGTAGGGGCTTATAAAAAGGTCTTCTTCAAACAAAAACAGCGCAAAACCATCGGGGATTCTATACCGGAAGTTATTCCAATTTTCACCCCACGTAAGGAAGGGGTATTTCTCGTCCCGCGACAACATTTGAAACGGGCCAAACTGTTCGTTAAAATCGGAAGCGTACAACATGTACCTGCCTGTGTATGGCGTATCTCGGCGCGGTTGAACGTTTAAAACCAAACCAGGCATTTCGTACATATCCCCTCGCAAAGTCATGTTCCCATCCGTGGTCAGCACATCGAGGGCAATACCGGGTGGCACCCACGCCGAACGTACCATGGTTAGCGGGTTCGCGGCTTGTTGACCGAAAGCGGGACCTTTTTCATGGATCCTGATTTGGTTTTTATCCATGCTACCGGGGGCACCCGTCGTAAGTAGATATTGCCAATGGTCGGGCAAGACCAGCAATTGGGCACGACCTGTAAATTCAATTCCTTCAAACAAAACCAGATGGTTTTGCCGGCCATGACTGCGATCCAGCACCACGACGGAGCCTATTTTCTGATGCTCTGCCGGTACATCAGCCAGGTCCTCCCGTTGGGCGAGGGCGATTCCATTAAAATTGGGTTCGGTGAAAAAGACCGCCTCGATAAAATCAGGCAGGTCCACGGAGCCGAATGAGGGCAGATGTTCGTCCACCATGTTACGGTACAACCCAGGCTTGAGGCGAACGACGTTGCCTTCGTAACCTTTTTCGGGGTAGAGCAGGGCAGCCCGATCCATGGAAGCCGGGCAAACCCATGCTTCCATCGTAAAAGAAATGGACAAACTCTGATCGTTCAAAGCCTCCAAAGGGAAGGTATGATCATGGCGCAAACGGAGCGCAGGCACTTTTTCCATTATTCCGATTTCGTATTTTAAGTATTTCAAGGAGCCTGGTCATCAGGAAAACCATCCAGCCACCGTATGCGCGGCTCCACCAACCCATTGTTCCGCTTTGTGCAATGCTCTTTCCGCTGCTGCTTCCAAATCCTTTAGGAGTTGAAGCAGCCTTCTGCCCAATGCCTCTATCTCCTGTTCGACTGCTTCTATTTCGGCTTCAATCGCTCTGATGGCCAATTCCACATCCTTGTCTATTTGATCAAGGACTTCCAGGGCGGCCCGTAATTTTTCAGATACCCATCGTCGGGCATCTTCCAACCGTTGCCCCACCCACTCTAAGGCTTTTCTTCCAACGTCTATGATGTAAAACGCGGCATCTGCGACTGCTTTGGCTACCATGCCAGCGATGTATGCCAGTTGTTTTCCAACATCCTTTGCCCGCTCCAATGCCTTAGCACCCAGATTTTTGACATCTTCTAAAATTGGCCCAACGATATCAGCCGTTTTAGCAGCAATGCCATTCATCACCTCATCGGCCTGTTTTTTGATCTCGGCGGTTGTTTCTTTGAACTTTTCAGCGCCTTGTTCAAAACCAGCTTCGACGGCCTGGCCTATTTGTGTAACATCTTCCTTAGCCTCTTTGTAGCAAGTTTCTCCAAAGTGGTAGGCAGCAACCGCTACTTGTTTTACCTCTTCAACGCCCTTTTCAACGAACGCACCAACCGGCCCAATGATTTCTGAAAAGATGTGCTTCGCCTTTTCCACGATCCAGTCCAAGACCAATTTGGCAAGGTCCTCGAGTGTGCTAAACTTTACAGTGATTGTCAATTCGGGCATTTTCAGCCGGGCGCCTTGAAACAGGAAGTCTCCATTGGCGGTAAATTCAAATTTGTCTTTGTTGACAATTAAACTCACGGAAGCATCCAGGCTGGTATTCAATGAAATTTTTGTAGCATCAATGCCAGGAATGATAGGCCTGATATCGCCCATGAGCTGGATGCCCATATTGCCGTGCGCTTCGAATTGGCCTTCGTTTTTCCACCAATGGCATTCCAATTCAGCGGTAGCCACATTGCCTGCACCGACTTTAAAATCAAACATGAAGCCTTCATCGGTGATTTCAGCATGGATGTCCGATTGCAAAACACCGAACAACTCGGCGTGTAGGTCGGCGTGCAAAAAAGGAGTACTGCGTGTGCTGAAATGAAGCACTGGCCCACCCGGGCTGAGGTACCAATCGCCTTCGTCCTTGACTGCGGCGGGGTTTTTGGGCGGTAGTTTTCCAACAGAAGACAAGGTCTTCACATTGTTTTTCTTTTCTTTGTAAATATCCTCAGCTGTTTTTGGTTTTTTGTGGATGCCTTCTCCATCGCCCCAAATACGCAGGATGTTGCCGATTTGGATGGGTTCGCATTCAAAATGACCTGAAATGCCCGGCATTCCCGACATGGACATGTCCATCATGGCAAAGGCATCCCAATCACACACCCTCAACTTACCGCGCATACCTATGCCGGGCTTGGCCGTAGAACCGTCAGGTAGATTGACGATGCTGTCTGCCCAGTACAAACGTACATCTTCCATCTCAACCTTCGACATAAGTGCCTGCACATGGCCGATGGCCGATTCAACGGCTTCAATACCGACAGATGCGGCTTTGCCCGCACCAGCAGCAGCATCCGCTACGCCGCCTGTTACTCCTGGCCCATGTTCTGAAACAAATTCGGCGCCTTCTTGCGCAACTTGAGCCACTTTATTCAATTGATGAAGACGCAGTTGAACACCCGTCATCGCTTCCATTAAAATGGGGATGTTCATCTCGTCCATCGAAAATTCTACGTAAAGGGGATTGGGCACTTCTTCTATCATTTCCAAAACCACCACGGCCTCGCCATAAACGAGTTCAGTTTCGTTTTTATACACAGCAAAAGAGCCGCTAACCCCCAAATCGAGACCAGCCGGTTCGAATTGCAACCCGACTTCCAACGACAATGGGTGATCCTTTTCAATGATGATCTGCACCCCGGGCATGGAGCCTGCCGGTATCGGAATGAAGTCGGGTATCTCTATGATTTGAATATGCCCCGTGAGGGATTCCTCCGCCAATGACAGCCAACCTGCCAGGTTGAGCCGCTGACCAAACAACATTAGGTCAAGCCCGCCCATGATGTCGAATTCGGCGCCACTGGTTCCTCCTTTCACCTGCAAAACAGGCGATGTAAGCGCCAAACTGGTCCCGCTGCCGGCGTCCAGTTTCAAACCAAGCGGGAGGGCAACCTGAACCGCCAATTCACCCGCCCCGATGGTCACCTGGCCATTGAGTTCTTCGATGTCAATGACCCGACGGATGGGGCTTTTTTTATCAAATTTTACACGTGCACCGATAGACAAGCCCTTGTTGAGCCGCATACCGCCGTTGCCAAAAGTACTGGTTGACATGGAGCTGCCCTGGCGGGCAAAAATCGGCAACATCGAATCGGTTGAAAAACCGGGTGGCTGGTAAGCATTGGCTTGCATGGAAGCGACCAGCAGGTGCGTCAATTCAATTTCAGGCAAAAGGTTCATGACCTCCTCCAACTTATTCCGTACATCCTGTGAAAGAAAATCCATATCCTGTACATGAATTCCCAGACCATGATCATCGCTGCCAGAGAAGGAAACACCCGCCACAAAGCCCGGCTTATCACCCGTGCGGACCATCAGGAAGGATTTGGTGCCTTTTCGATAGGTGGAAAGCGCGTTGAAACTGAACGTGTTGCTTTTATCGGATGAATCCCATGAAAAACCAAGTTGTTTGAAGGTCAGGATCTCTTCCACTTTTGTGATGAGTTCTTCCACTGCATCCAACCTGGCATCCCTCAAAACACCCTTCGTATCTTCCAAAAGGTGGCCTGCTCCAACCAAATCGAGGACATCGATAATACCAATGGTGCTGTCCTCTTTATCACCCAACCAGGATACGCCTATATGTCGGCTGGTATTGCTGTTCGAACCCCGGGCAGGCGATGGGGCCGTCCGGGCTAAGCTGCTTTGATTGTATTCCATCAACAAAACTCCCTCGCCCAGAGGTCGCGTCCAGGCGATTTCTACGTTGTTGCCCGGCCGGGAATAGCTCATGGAGAGGCTGGAAACTTCAAAAACAGAATCCAGCACATCGGCAACAGGCGTTGGAATTTCAGGCAGTTCAAGCGCTGTAATGAGGTCAGTCAGCTTGGTTGGCTGGCTGGGGTCAGGTACGTTGTAATCAAAAGAAAAAGTCTTGGATTGATTGGACAAATAGGCATCGCAGGCCAGGGTATGTTCTCCTTTTTCCAAAAACCAGTTGATGGAAAGTGCCGTGTTGTTGGAACCACTCTGGGCTTCGCGGGTTAAAAGCAATTGGAGGATCACCTTATTTTCCAAGCCTCCCAAAACGGGGATATCATTTTCGATGGTCCAGTTGGTTATGCATTGAATATCCAATGAACGGGCAGCGGTGTTGTATTCCAATGAAAAGGATTCCAAGAGGATGTCTGGAATTTCATCAGGCACAGACGCTCCGAAAGAATGCATCAGGTCATTGATCAATTCCGTAAGGTGGATGCCGTCTCCATCTGCCCGAAGATTGCCACTGAAGATCCAGCTGCCATTATCATTTGTAACCGATGTGAAAAGATTTAACGACCCCATTTTGAAGTCGGCAGCAAGCCGTATCTTTTTTTCTTTATCGGAGTCAATGGAAACTTCCAACTGAATGTCCGTTAATTTGATGGCGTTGGGTACCAAATCCACCTCACCGTCCAGGCGCAATTGAAGGTCTGTGCTGTTTGTGCCATTTTTTTGACCGCCTAAAAAATGAGTAACCCATGCACTGCTGAGGGTAAGGGTATCCAATCCGAAAGGCAAATCGACTGAAAAGGCTTTTTGAACCAATTGGGCAAGGTTGATGCCTTCAGGATCGGCCAAACCGCCTTCAATAAGGGTCCATGGCCGCACCTTCACCTGAAAGGGAACATCGAAAAAGCTGGCAATCCCTTCCAATTCTACGGAGATGGGGCCTCCGGTTTGGCTAATCGACAATTGCATTTTGAAATCCACTTCTTTCAATTCAATCGGGCCGATACTGATGAGGTGTTCATCCTTTTCCTTGTAATCGCCTGCTGCGAAGGATAGGAAAATCCACTCTTTGGGTGCGTACGTGAAACCCAGCAACGTGATAAAGTCAGGTAGCTTGAGGTCCAATGCTTCCATGATGTTTGCACGGATGCCGATCAGCGTTCCCAGTGCCTGACCGGCTTCTCCCAAAGGCGTGCGCACCGTAAAACGTGCAGAGTACCGAACGGGATAAAACCCGCCCATGCCATCGTCCAAAATATGCGCTTCCAGCACGATGGGCGGTTGGTTGGGGATACTGACTTCCCGCAACAGGAGCGCGTGGCGATGATCGGGTTCCTTAAAATTGCATCGCGTGGCGATGCCAACTGCATGGATACTTTCCGGTTCGAACCCCTCCGGCGGCTCGCTTGTCCACCATTTTTCAAGGGTAAACCAACCCGATTCCATATCCAACCGAATTTCAACAAAGTCTGTTGGTTTTTCTATGGGCGGGAGGATATTGTTGGGCAGCCCGGCTTTCCCGCCCATTTCTAAAAAATCTTTGTCTAAAATTCCCACATCACCGGGAATGGATTTCGCTATGATTTGCGCACCGTTTTGAAGTGGATAGCCGTCAAATCCTTCTACTCTGCTTCGAATAATATGACTGCGATCAATGGTCGGTAAACCAAAACTGATGACCAGGATCGCATTTTCCAATATCCCCTCGCCGGAGAGCATATCCGCATGGATTTTATCAAAACGGGACTTCAAACTCCAACCATCCGGCAACGGAATCACCAAAACCATGGTGACCAAATCTTCGCCCTTTACCCCAAATTCGAGGTAGATATTGGCATTCATGAGCCCAAAAACATCACTTTTGCCTTGCATACGAAGCAATTCTTTACCGCCGTACTGCCCAGCATTGTCATCCGTTGGGGTCGGAGCAGGTGATTCTTGCACCTCCCGAACCAAAACATCTTCCGATCCGAAAGCAGCAAGCAATGCCTTTGAAGCTTCCCCCAGGTTTTTCATTTTTGAGGAAAGGTGCAGGGTCTGGGTTGCGGAATCGTACAGCAGTGTTCTTCTGAGGTATTCAGTGGCGTAGCTCATTGAATGCTATTTATAGGGCGTCAGGGTTTTGAAAGGGGCGTAGGGAATCAGGTTTTATGGTTGGTTACCTGTTCCTTTCAAGGGGGACAACTTAGCCGGCGGTTTGGTGGAAGTAGCTCCGGTGGTTTCCGTAAAAGTGGTTTTCAACTTCAACATGGCCCTGGTTTTGGCATCCATCATCAGCTCCTTTGATGCATCCTTGAACTTATCTACAATTCCTGTGGGTCTTGGTTCGTGCAGGACCTGCTGCCCTTTTACCAATTTCCAAGATTGCGTATAAAGGTATTTGTCCGTCTTTTCGAGTACGTACAAAATGCGTTCATACTCCATTTTCCATGGGTTTTCTTTCAGTGGAGTAGCAGCAGAAGCAACGGCCACAGCCATGCCTCCCAACCCCGAGCTATCGGGAGCGCGGTATTCGCTGTTGGCGTTATCCCACTGCAATGAGTGCGTAAGCCAGCCCATATTGAAGGCATTCACTCTGCCCGCTTTGGCGGTCATTATGGCATTCAAACCATCCTTTATCTTTTGGTTTTTTTCACTCTCGCGCCATCCTACAGGTAAGACGCCCAACAAAGTGAGGGTATCCACGCCTGAAATATGAGGAAGGTAAAGCCCCAGGGAAGGTTTTGTGCGTAACTTATCAATCGTCAGTGTTCTCGTAGCCATTGCCGTGTTCGCTTCGAGGAATTCCAGGTATTCAATGATACGAATGACAATGGTTGTCAGCAGTGAAATCAAAGCATTGGCTGCGCTTGCAATGGCGCCTGCTCCAAAAGCCGAAGCCGCACCCGTGGCAGCGGTGGCTACCATGTCTTTTGATCTTAAGGCGGCATCCTTTTTCTCGAAATACTGGATAGCGCCCATGGTCTCCAACTCAATGATGGAAAATGAATCACTTTTATACTTGTGGATTTTATACGCCTCCTGTACCAAAAGGCCCATTTGAATACCTTGAACAAGCAATTTTACACCGGCCGTAATTACCCCAAGGAAAGGAATACTATCCACCACTTTTGAAGCGGCATCTTTTACGTCCTTCAATGAATCCACCAGCGAACCTAAGCTGACATCACCAATTTCCTTAAACAGCTCTGCCAAAGCGTTACCGATGTCTTCTGGTTTTTGGTCTGCCAGTTTTCTGATTTCAGCCTCTTTCGCATCAACCGCACCGTCTTTAAACAACTTATTAAGCGCTCCGTCAAGATCTTTCACCTGATCTCCCATTTCCTTCCCCTCTGCAGCCTGATCCTGGATATCTTTCGAAAATTGATAGCCATTTAAATTAGCATTGAGCCATGTTATAAAACCTGCCTCTTGTTGAGCAGGAGTACCGTGAAAACCCAAAATACATTGGAGCGCCTTTGAAGGCCGCAGACCCTTAAACAACCCTTCCGCGCTAAATTCAAGTGCACCAACTTGCGGAGGAGTTTCCGGACGAGCTTCATAAGTTATTCTCAAAGCCCTTGCACCAGCTGCACCGGAGCATGCAGTTTTATTTATAGGTGGTAGTCTGGCAGGACGGGTAGTTGTTGTTGGCATATCCTAAATAAATTTTTGAATTGCCAACGCTCAAGGGCATGGCGAATTTTTTAAAAAAGGGGAAAGGAAATATGAAGAACAACTATCCACGCAATTTTTTGCAGCAAAATAAAAAAAGTTTCTTTCTCATAATAATGGTTCGTAAAGAATCAAGCCGATCAATAACTGCCCCACTTTCGATAACCTCATCTATTGTTAAAATAATGCCTGAGACCAACCTGTCCAGTCGTGGCTTATCTACGGTGGAGATGTCGCCCAATCGCGTGAGGCTGCTCAGGTATGAAGCTGGAAAATGTTGGAGGGGATTTATTAAGAAATCATAAACACCTATAATAATATTAAATATGAATTGAAAATCAACATTTTATAAAAAAAATATTTTTAAAACTAAACAAATTTAACCCTGCATGATAAAATCGGCAAGGAATTTGTTTCAAGAGTTGTATCCTTTATAATCCCATGTTTTTTTACTCCCGATGTTTTTACTCCCGTATATAATGTCATGAAAAGTTTTTTCGAAAATAAGAAGTTGAACACAGACGAGACGAAGTCGCTCCTGAGCGATCCGCGCTGGTTGCTGTTGGGGCTGGCTGTTTTGCTTTTCGCTGCAGCCGTAGCGTACGAACAGTTTACAGGCAACACAACCGGAATTCCCGCCGAAGCGAGCACACTGCTTCCTTGAAATCACTTTTGCGAGAAAGGTTGAAACACACATAGCGTGTAGCGGGCTAGCCTGCTACACGCTATGTGTGTTTCAACCCTTCTCGCACCCTGTTTTATTTCTGTATTTTCAAACTGAGGTCGAGGGTTGAGGCTGAGTGGGTGAGAGCGCCTGTTGAAACAAAATTGACCCCGGTGAGTGCGTATTTGCGCACATTGTACAAGGTAATGCCCCCGGAAGCTTCGGTTTCGAACTTGCCGTCGACGGTAGCTACGGCTTCGGCGAGGATGGGGATTTCAAAATTATCAAACATCACCCGGGTAATGCCGCCCACTTCCATCACTTCGTGCACCTCCACGAGGTTGCGCACTTCCACCGTAATTCCCATAGACAGGTTGTGTTCTTTCAGGTACGCCTGCGCACGCTCCACGGCAGGGCGAATACCACCGGCGGCGTCCACGTGGTTGTCCTTGATCATGATCCAGTCGTAGAGTCCCCAACGGTAGTTTTCGCAACCGCCGATTTTGACCGCCCATTTTTCCAAAAAGCGGATCAATGGGGTGGTTTTGCGCGTATCGAGCACTTTTACCGGCAAGTCAGACACTTCAAAAGCAAAACGGCTGGCCAACGTGGCAATACCGCTCATGCGTTGCATGCTGTTGAGTACGGTGCGTTCGGCCATAAGCAGGGCGCGTGTGCTGCCTTCCACTTCAAACGCCGTTTGTCCGTAAAACACATCTTCTCCGTCCTTTTTGTGTACGGTCACCGTGGATGTCGGGTCGATGTGTTTGAAAATGTATTGAGCAAGCTCTATACCGGCGATGACGCCATAGTCTTTGATTTTCAAAACAGCACGGCTGCGGTGTTCGGCCGGAATGGTGGCAAGCGCGGTATGGTCGCCCTCACGGATGTCTTCGTGGAGGGCCGCTTTGATGAAATCCTCAATAACCTGGTCTGTAATTTGTACTGGGCGCATGGTTTGTAATTTTTGTATTGTTGGGGAGTAAAAATTTTCCCAAATCCTTTTTATCATCCCAGCGAAGCGTGGGACCTAAATCAAATCCTCCTGGAATCCTGTTAATCAAATCCTGAAAATCCTTAAATCCTTAAATCCTGATTCCATTTGATGTTGCATCCACCGGAAGGGCGTTGTACCTCCGGTGCCGGACGGCTGGCGAGCAGACTTTCCAGCGCTGCGCGCAAATCGGAACCAGTGCTGGGCACCGGGTTGCGTTTGGGCCGGCTTTCATCGAGCTGACCGCGGTAGTACAAATTCAAATCACCGTCGAACACATAAAAATCGGGCGTACAGGCGGCGTCGAAGGCTCGGGCTACACTTTGTGTTTCGTCGTAAAGGTAAGGAAAGGTGTATCCGGCTTCCCGGGCATGTGCGGGCATTTTGTCCGGACCGTCCTCGGGATAATCCTCGGCGTCGTTGCTGTTGATGCCGACAAAGGAGACGCCTTTTTGGGCGTATTCCTCCACGATTTGCACGATGGTTGGGTTTACGTAAATGACGTACGGACAATGGTTGCACAAAAACATCACCACCGTGGCATTTTGACCGGTCACATCGTGCAGGCTTAGCAAGCTACCTGTGGCGGGATCGGGGAGTATAAATTCGGGCGCCCGGGTTCCCAGAGGAAGCATGGAGGATTCGGTGTAGGCCATGGATTAATTGCAATTGGGGTTGATGCCTTTGACGTATTTTTCGACGATACCGATTTGAACGGCAGTTTCACTGCCTGTGAAGCCGGTAAGGTCTTTATCGGTGATGTTTTCCAGGTATTGTTTTGTGAGGTCGGCGCTCAGTGGCGTATACGACCAGTGCCAGCGTTCCTCGTTGTAGCCATGTTCGCGGCCGGCGGTATAAGGTTGGCAAAAACCGTATTCGGAGGCGTGTTGTACAAGCCAATCGTAGGTTTTTTCATTTTTACCTCCTTTGCTGAAATCGGGGTTGTTGAGTGCATTGACGTCGATGTCGGTACCCCAGTGGTGGCGTGAAGCCCCGGGCATGGAGGAATATTGCAGAATCACACGCGCACGTTCGAGCGGATCGGGTGCTTGTCCGGCGGTTTTGGACCATTTGCTTTCCCAGATGGACTTTTGTTGCTGGAAATTGCGCGTTGAAGAGATGATCCTGAGGTTGATACCATCCTTTTTTGCGGCTGCGTGCATGTTTTTAAAAGCTTCGTAAGCTTCTTTACGCAGCATCATGTAAGGGCGGTCGGTGTAGGCCGGCTTTTCCACAGTTACAAACCGATCGTCTTTGGTTTGATCGTATTTGCCCATGAGGTACGATGTAAGGGCCTCCGACGCCGGTTTTTCAGCGACGGTTGTTGGTGATGTTTGGGCGCCGGCTTCGGTTGTTTGTCCGCAAGACAGGGCGAAAAAGTAAGCCGGTACGAGCAGGCCAAGGAGGTAAAAAGTATATTTCATGGTTGAAGTTCGGCCTTTTCCAATTGATTTTTAAGCTCGTGTTTGCTCAGTACGCCAGCCTGGCTCCACAATTTTTGTCCGTTTTTGTAAATCATAAACGTGGGTACACCCATCACTTTCATGGCTACGGCAAGATCGGTATTTTGGTCCACGTCGATTTTGACGATGCGTACACGGTCGCCCATTTCTCCTTTGAGTTCGTCGAGCAAAGGCATCATTGCCTTGCATGGGCCGCACCATGGCGCCCAGAAATCAATCAGGAGTGGCTTGTCGGATTGTATAAGATTGTTGAAAGAGCTGTGCATGGATGGTTTTGTAATCGAAATCACCGCAAAGATAGGGGTTAACGGTTGTCGCCGCCGCGATATTTTAGAGCATGTTGAGTTTTCGGTTTTGAGGCGAGAGTGAGCGAATTTTGTTTTAAAGAAGGCAAAATTTGCAGCCGTAGCCGGGTGCCTACGGCGAAAATTTTAACGAACTTTAAAATAAAATTTGCCGTTCGTAGCTCAAAAGCCGAAAATTCAACATGCTCTTAGGATAAACAGGCAAAAACAGTGTCGAATATGTTCGGATGCGGACAAACGGTTCGCCCTAGGCGCCTTTATCTTTGGTTTTATTTAAATACCTAACAACCAAAACAATGAAAATCAATCTTTGGTTTGTGCTGCGACTGCTGGTAGCCGCCATTTTGCTTCAAACCCTGTTTTTTAAATTTTCCGCAGCGCCGGAGAGCGTTTACATTTTCAGCACCCTGGGTTTGGAACCCTGGGGCCGCATAGGGTCGGGTGTAGCCGAACTCATCGCAGCAGTACTTTTGTTGTGGCCGGGACTTACGGCATGGGGCGCCGGCTTGTCGCTCGGGGTCATCACCGGCGCCATAGGAGCACATCTTGGGCCGTTGGGCATCGAGGTGATGGACGATGGCGGGTATTTGTTTGTCCTGGGACTTGTTGTTTTTGTGGGCAGTGCGCTTCTGCTGTGGCATTACCGCAAGCAATTGCCTTTTTTCAATTAAAACAGATTTAATTTGGGCAAATGCGTTATTTCAACCCGAAGACGCACTTTTCATCGAATTTTTTATAAAAACCTGCCCCACAACCGGATTTTGGAAAAAAATTCAACCATGATTCGAATTGCACTGCTCCTGCTTGTTTTTACCGTACCTGCCCACGCACAAAAAGAAGAAAAAGCCATCAAGGCTGTGATCAACCGTTTTTTTGAAGGTATGGAAAAAGGCGACACTGCCATGTTGCTCAGCACCTGTACCAAAGAACCCGTTTTGCAGACCTACATGGCCAACCGGGAAGGGCAACTGATGGTATTTACCGAACCTTTCAGCGATTTTGTGGATTTTGTTGGCGGCGAGCACAAGGACAAGTTCAAAGAAGTCATCGAATTTGAGGCCATTCATGTGGAAACCTCCCTGGCCAGTGTGTGGACGCCTTACAAGTTTTACCTTAACGGCAAAATTTCACACTGCGGTACCAACTCCTTTCAATTGGTAAAAACCACCGAAGGCTGGAAAATCCAGTACATTCTGGATACCCGGCGGAAAAAGGACTGTGGTTAAAGACTGTTTTTGATGTGCCTTTCAATCCTTTCCTGCACCTCAGGCGTAAGATCCTTGATGAATTTGTGGCCCGTCACTTTTTCGTACAGCTCGATGTAGCGGTCGCTGATTTCCTGCACGAAGCTGTCGGGCATGTCGGGCATTTTTTGGCCTTCGAGGCCCTGAAAGCCGTTGGCCATAAGCCATTCACGCACAAACTCCTTGCTGAGTTGTCGTTGTTTTTCACCTTTGGCCTGCCGTTCGTCGTAACCGTCGGCGATGAAGTAGCGGGAGCTGTCGGGTGTATGGATCTCGTCCATAAGTACCACCTGACCTTGGTGGATGCCGAATTCGTATTTGGTGTCCACCAAAATGAGACCTTGTTTGGCGGCCATTTCGGTACCGCGCTGGAAAAGTGCGCGGGTATATTTTTCCATTTGCACGTAAACGGCTTCTGAAACGATTCCCTGGGCGATGATGTCTTCGCGGGAAATGTCTGCATCGTGGCCTTCATCCGCTTTGGTGGTGGGCGTGATGATGGGTTCGGGGAACTTATCGTTTTCGCGCAGTCCTTCAGGCATGGTTACGCCGCACAGGGTGCGTATACCTGCGGAATAAGTACGTGCGGCATGGCCGGCGAGGTAGCCGCGGATCACCATCTCCACACGCAGGGGTTCGCAGCGCAGTCCGACGGCCACGTTGGGGTCGGGCGTGCTGAGCAGCCAGTTCGGACAAATGTCGCGTGTAGCTTCCAGGAAGTGCGCTGCGATTTGGTTGAGCACGGCGCCTTTGAAGGGGATGGGTTTGGGCAAAATGTGGTCGAAGGCTGAGATGCGGTCGGAAGCGACCATAATGAGCTTGTCGCCCACGGTGTACACATCGCGTACTTTGCCGCGGTAAAAGGCCGTTTGGCCCGGGAGGTTGAAGTTGGTTTCGCGTATGGCTTGCATGGTGCAAAGGTAAGACGCGCTTAGTGTTTACGCTCGCCTTTGAACATTTTTTCACCGGCCGGTACTTCAAATTCCAGATGATTCTCGGTAGGAGGGATCGGACAGCGGTAGCCGTCGGAATAAGCGCACCATGGGTTGTAGGCGCGGTTGAAGTCGAGGGCCATGTACACGATTTTACCTTCCACTTCCACATTGCCCATACGCATGTCCATGTAGCGCCCACCGCCGTAGGTTGTTTCGCCGTTGGTATGGTCTTTAAAAGGCGCGAAAAGATAATCTTCGTAACCCGGTTTGTTGATCAGTTTTAGGTTTTGGTACAGTCGCAGACTATGCTCTTTGCCGTCTTTTTGAAAATACAATGTGCCGAAGTGCTGGTATTGGGCGCTGTGGCCCGAATAGGTCGGCATGTTGAAAGGCACCAGGGTAGGGTTAACTTCAAACCTTGCGCGAAACACCCATTCGGGTGCAGCCGGAAAAAAATCGAGGTTCAACGTATCGGCTGCTGCTTTAAGCGGCGAACGTTCCTCGGTAAGGAACTCCTTTTTGTAAGTCGAGCGGTGGGCAGCAAGTTCGGTCGCGAAATCGGCGCTTTGCGCAGCAAGAGCGGCAGGAAAGCATAGAAAAAGTAAAAATCGCATGGGCGGTTTAAAGTTTAAAGTTCAAAGTTTAAAGTTTAAAGAAACGTGGCCCAGGTTAATGTGGACAAGCCAACCCACAACCTTTAAAAACGGGTATTTGCAGTGGGTGTGTAGCCGGCTGGCCGGCTACACACCACTGTAAATACCCCGTTTTTAAAGGTTTAACAAAGTTTCCAGGTAATGTTCTTTCAATCCAAACCCTTTTTTAAGGGCCTCAACTTTTTCCAAAGCGGCTTTTTTGCGCGATGCCGGCGGTGTTTTGGCCGTTTTTAAGGCTGTAATCATCACGTTTTTGGGTGTGTGTTCGGTGGAAATGAACTCAAAAACCTGGGTTTTGTACCCTTCCGCTTCGAGCAACAGGGCGCGAATGCCATCGGTGAGGATTTCGGCCTGACGTTCCTCCAGGATGCCGTGCTGGAGCAGGGGCGCCATTTCGTTTTGGGTGTGCATGTCGCGGCGCACCTGTTTGTGGCAGCAAGGGGCGGCCACGATGATGGCGGCTTTTTCGCGGATGCCTCCGGCGAGTGCCAGGTCGGTGGCGGTGTCGCAGGCGTGCAGTGCGATGAGCATGTCGAGGCGTTCGGGGTGGTACTCGCGAATGTCGATGGCGACAAAGGATAACCCGTCGAAACCGTTTTCGCGGGCTGTTTTGTTGCAAAAATCGACCAGGTGCTGGCGTAGTTCGATGCCTGTAATGCGGGGTTTCAAACCCAGGCGTTTGGTAAGGAAGTCGTACAAGGCAAAGGTCAGGTAACCTTTACCCGAACCCATGTCGGCGATGAAGGCATCGTCTGGCAGGGGTTGTTGTTTCAGCAGGTGTTCGATGGTTTCGAGGTATTTATCGATCTGCCGCCATTTGTCTTGCTGGTTGGCGTGCACCTTGCCTTCCGAACTGCAAATGCCCAGGGCGTGCAGCCACGGTGCAGCGGGGTCGAGTCGCCGATGTTTGTCGCGGTCGTGGGCAAGCGTAACGGTTTCGGCAGGCATCGAAGGCTTCTTTTCCAACAGTCGCGGTGGTTTTTTGTCGTCGAGTTGCAGACTGTAATCGGCTGCCGGCGTCATCATTTCAGCATTGTAAAAAGCGGAATCAAGCAGGTGTTGCAAAACTTGTCCAGCTTCTTCAAACGTATGGTTTTTAACCTCATCGCGGGTTTGGAAGCGGTAATTAAACGCAACGTGCGGACCTTTTTTGAGCATGACCGGCCGTAGGTACACGTTTTTGAGTCCTTCGGGTGCGGATTTGCGCGGTTTGCTCAAGGTAAGTTTGAGCAGGACGCCGTCGGAGAGGGTTTTGGAAAAAAGGTCAAAAAATTGTTGGGTCATTTATTGTATTTTCTGATCAGGATTTCCAGGATTTAAAGATTTTCAGGATTTTTATTTCAGGATCAGTAGCGGCAAACATTGCAACAAAAGTGATGCTTAAGTTTAATCCTGAAATAAAAATCCTGCAAATCTTTAAATCCTGCAAATCCTGATCCTGAAATAAAAATCCTGCAAATCTTTTAATCCTGGGAATCCTGATCAGTCGTGAAAATCCTGATCCTGGTTCAGGCGTTTTTTTTCGGCCCTGCGGCGCAATTCGTCCTCGATGCAACGCATGGTGTAGTCGAGTTCACCTTTGCTGTTGAAGCGCCATTTTTGCCAAAAAACAACTACCAGGAAGGCCATCAGGCTAAGCGATGACACGATGTAGGCGGCTATGGAGAGGTAATGGAACTGCAGAATACCCGAAAGCATCGCCATAAAAACCCAGCCGGTTCCGGTGCCTGCGAGCACCATGGCCAGGCGTTGGCGGCGCATGAACAACCGGATGTTTAGACGCATTTGTTCGCGCAACTCCAACAGGTGTTCAGCGCTGAAATGCTGTGGGCCCACGTCGTTGAGCAGACGAAATTCGTCGTTGGCCTCTATTTCGAGGCGCTCAAGCGGCGTAAGCTTTTGCCTGCTTTTACCTATTTTCCTGATGTTGAACATATCGGTGTGCGAAAATAACGTTTTCCAATACAATAGTGCTGCGAAAACAATGCCATACGGCATCAAGTTTTCATTTGAAAGCATTCATTTGTGATTTCGTCGTATTTTTGCGCCGCTCATCTGCATTGCAAACGGACAGGAGCGCTCAATTATGGTTACTGAAGTTAAGAAACACCTGCACAACCGGATCAACCGGAAGGAGCTCAAACAACGCCTGCGCGAAAATCCCGAGCCCCGCATTACCCTCTCCTACTACAAATACGTTCAACTCGGCGATCCGCAAAGGTTCCGCGACGAGCTTTACGAAATGTACCAGAACCTTGGCGTCTGGGGGCGCATTTACGTTGCCCGGGAAGGCGTGAACGCTCAAATCTCGGTTCCGGAGAAAAACATGGACGCCTTCCGCGAAGCGATGAACAGTTACCCGTTTTTTGTCGGCATGCGGCACAACATCGCCGTCGACGATCACGGAAAATCGTTTTTTACCCTCACCATCAAAGTGCGCGAAAAAATCGTAGCCGATGGTATCGACGATCCCGATTTCAACCCTTCCAACACCGGTACCCACCTCAACGCACAGCACTGGAATGCCCTGAGCGCTGATCCTGAAGTGGTGGTTGTCGACATGCGAAACCACTACGAAAGCGAAGTGGGGCACTTCAAAGGCGCCATCACCCCCAATGTGGCCACCTTCCGCGAGGAACTGCCACTCGTGGCAGATATGTTGTCCCAAAACAAGGACAAAAAAATCCTCATGTACTGCACCGGTGGCATCCGTTGCGAAAAAGCCAGCGCTTACCTGCGCCACAGGGGTTTTAAAAACGTGTTCCAACTCGAAGGCGGCATCATTGAATACGCACGCCAGGTGGAAAATCTGGGACTTGAAAACCGTTTTTTGGGCAAAAATTTTGTGTTCGACGAACGCCTGGGCGAACGCATCAGCAACGAGGTAATCGCACATTGCCATCAGTGTGGCGCGCTATGCGACGCGCATACCAACTGCGCCAACGACCACTGCCACATTCTATTTATACAGTGCGACGCTTGCAAAACTACCTATGCAGGCGCCTGCTCCGAAAAATGCCGCGATTTTAGTGCCTTACCTGAAGACGAGCGCAAAGAACTGGGCAAAACGCTGGAATTCAACGGGTCCCGGTTTGGGAAAGGCATTTACAAGGCTTTTAAACGTGGAGACAGCCCGCTTGTATAATTTTTACCACATTAGGCACATGAGACTACTAAGGCAAATTAGAGTTGTTTTCTAATGTGCCTTAGTAATCTCATGTGCCTAATGTGGTTATACAATGTATTTTCGCCATTGCAAACTGCCTCCAGCCATGTCGAAAAAACAAAAGCCCGAAGTCCGCAAACAACCCGTTTCCGTAGCTGTACAGGAACTACCTGCGTTTTTTACCAATCCACGCCTGCATGTTCTGATCATCGCCGCACTCGCCTTTATGTTGTACGCCAACACATTGGGACACGGATTTGTGCAGGACGATGCGATTGTCATCACCGACAACATGTTTACCAAACAAGGTGTGGAAGGCTTGCCGGGCATCCTGAGCAAGGACACGTTTTTTGGTTTTTTCAAAGTCGAAGGCAAGGAAAACCTTGTGTCGGGCGGCCGTTACCGTCCGTTCACGTTGGTGTTGTTCGCGCTTTTGTACCAATTGGTGGGTGAAAACAGCTTTGCATTCCACTTTGTTACCGTGTTGTTGTTTTCAATCACCTGCGTGGTGCTGTACCAAACCCTTCGCCTCATGCTCGCTCACCGTTTCGGAGCGTCGTATGCGGCCTTCACTGCTTTCCTGGCGACACTGCTGTTTGCAGCACATCCCATACACACCGAAGTGGTGGCCAACATCAAAGGCTGCGATGAGATTGTGACTTTGTTGGGTAGTTTGGGCGCTTTGTGGTTGTTGTTTAAGTCTGTGGACACGGGTAAAACAGGTCTTGCCTTACTTTCCGGCGTCGTGTTTTTCCTGGCCTGTTTGTCGAAAGAAAATGCCGTCACCTTTACGGTGGTGGCACCCATCGCCCTGTATGTTTTCCGTGATTTTAAACCCGGTCAGGCATTTGCGCGTTCTGCCCCGCTATGGGTTGGTTTTTTGGTATTTTTTATCCTTCGCGGCTCCATCCTTCATTGGAAATTCGGCGCGGCGCCGATGGAGTTGATGAACAATCCTTTTTTGAAAATCCAGGGCGACCAATGGGTGCCGTTTGCACCGGCCGAAAAACTGGCGACGATCATGTACACACTTTTCCGGTACGTACAATTGCTGTTTTGGCCTACGCCGCTTACGCACGATTATTATCCGCGCCACATCGGCATCCTCAACTTCGGGAGTCCGGCCGTGATGATGAGTCTGGTCGTTTACGGAGGTATGGCCTGGTATGCAGTGCGTGGCCTGATGCGCCGCGATACCGTGGCCTTTGGCATCGCATTTTTCCTGCTAACCCTGAGCATTGTTTCCAACCTTGTTTTTCCCATAGGCACCAACATGGGTGAAAGGTTTGCTTTCATGCCGTCGGTCGGTTTTTGTTTGGTGTTGGCCGTTTGGCTCGCGAATTACTGGCAAAAGCAGGGCAGCTGGTCGATGCCCGTGTACCTTGGACTGGGCGCCACGGTTGTGTTCAGTGCCATGACCGTTTTGCGCAATCCGGTGTGGGAAACCAACGAAAAACTGTTTTTTGCCGACGTAAAAACATCGGTCAACAGCGCCAAAATCCGCAATGCCTGCGGCGGTGTTTTGTTTGAAAAAGCGAGCAGGGAGAAAGATGAAAAAGTGCGTGAAGGCATGTTCCGCGAGGCCGTTACCCACCTCAACAAAGCCCTTGAAATTTACCCCAACTACAAGGACGCGCTCATCAGCCGTGGCGGATGTCAGTTTTACCTGAAAAATTTCGACGGCGCCATTGCGGACTACACAGCGGCCATGAAGCTTGCACCCGACGATCCGAAGCCCAAACAATACCTCGCCATTGCACACCGCGATGCGGGCAAATATTACGGTGAAGTGCAGCACGACCTTTCCAAAGCCATGCGCGCCTTGAACGAAAGTTGGAAACTCAACGACACCGATGCGGAAACGGCGCGGCTGCAGGGCGTAGCCCACGGTGTGCAGGGACAAAATGCCGAAGCCATGTCGTGGTTCCAAAAAGCCGTTGATCTGGCACCCGACAATGCTTCGTACCTGTTCGACCTTGGTACCGCCAAAGTGCTTTCAGGCGATGTGGCAGGGGGAGAAGCGTTGCGGAAAAAGGCGTTGGAGATGAATCCGAAATTGATGGAAGAACGGGGAGGA
>JADLBE010000037.1 GCA_020847915.1 Saprospiraceae bacterium
AGGTTCGAGCCCTGTCGGGATCACATTAAAAAATCACCCCAAGTTTTTGGGGTGATTTTTTTGTTTTAGCGCTTTAATTTTCAAAAATCCGATATTTGTTTGCCGGAAAAAACCAAAACAACCCCACCACTCGAATATGTAGGCAGCATCAATAAAAAACATACAGATGAAACACACGTACGCCATCTTTTGCTTCTGCCTGCTCTCCTTTGCGCTCACAGCCCGGCCTGCCGGACTTACGACTTATGACTTACGACTTCACGTGGGGTCGCTGAACGGGCTCGTCCGGGACGCCGCAACCTCTGCTCCCTTACCCGGCGTGGTGGTGCGTATAACCGAAACCGGGCAAGCGACACAAACCGACGAGGTCGGCAGGTTCCGGTTCAAAAATGTTGAACCAGGCGCCTATTCACTTACCATGGCCTGTATCGGATTTGCAGCCGGGGAAATAAAAAACGTACGTGTGCTCGACGGCGAAGCGACGTTTGTGGAGGCCACCCTTGAAGAAACATCACTCGACCTGAAAGCCGTTGTCGTGTCGCCCGAAGCCAGAAGTAATACCAGCGTCATCAACACGGTGGATATAAACATGCGTCCTATCAATTCGTCGCAGGACATCCTGCGCTTTGTGCCCGGACTTTTTATCGCCCAACACGCCGGCGGCGGTAAGGCCGAACAAATTTTCCTGCGCGGTTTCGACATCGACCACGGCACCGACATTCAACTCACGGTGGACGGCATGCCGGTAAACATGGTTTCGCACGCACACGGTCAGGGCTACTCCGACCTGCATTTTGTGATCCCGGAACTTGTGAGCCGTGTCGATTTTGACAAGGGAACATATTACGCCGACAAGGGCAATTTCACCACCGCCGGATACGTGGATTTCCGAACGGCCAACGTTTTGGACGAGTCCTTTGTAAAAGTTGAAGCCGGTCAGTTTGATACGTACCGCGGTGTTGCAGCTGTGGATGTTTTGGGAAAAAAAGCACATCAACGCGATCAAAACGCTTACGTAGCCGCAGAATATTTGTTTTCAAACAGCTATTTTGATAGTCCGCAAAATTTTCATCGTCTCAACCTCGCTGGTAAATACCACGGCAGGGTAGGAGCAAACACGTGGCTGAACGTGTCGGCAACACATTTCGACAGTCGCTGGAACCATTCCGGACAAATCCCCGATCGGGCCGTGGAAAGTGGACAAATTTCGTTTTACGGCGCCATCGACGATACAGAAGGCGGCATTACCGACCGCAGCAATTTGAATGTTCAACTTTTGGGCACCACACCACGCGGCGATGTTTGGAAACAACAGGTTTACGCTACGCGGTACAATTTTGAACTGTTTTCCAACTTTACGTTTTTTCTGGAAGACAGCATCAACGGAGACCAGATCAAACAACGTGAAAACCGTTTCCTCACGGGTTACAACGGCAGTTTTTCATGGGAACGCCAGCTTGGCGGCAAAACGGTGCGTTACACCACCGGTTTGCAAGCTCGTTACGATGCTGTGGACAACAACGAACTGTCCCACACCGTAAACCGCTCGGAAGTGCTCGAGCGCCTGGCTTACGGCGATGTGCGGGAATTTAATACCGGCGTGTATGCCGAAGCCGAAGTGGATATAAGCAACGCATGGATGCTTCTTGCAGGTTTGCGGGCCGATGGATTTGCACACCAATACACCGATTTTTTGGAGGGAAACAAAACCAGCAATGCAACGACGGCGATTGTTTCGCCCAAAATGCAATTGTTTTACACGCCTTCGGCAAAATGGCGTTTTTACGCCAAAGGGGGTAAAAGTTTCCACAGTAACGACACCCGTGTGGTGGTGGCGCAGGAAGCCAGGGAAATCCTGCCGGCAGCCTGGGGCGCTGATCTGGGCGTAGTTGCCAAACCAGCGGACCGCCTGCTGCTTCAGGCAGCCTTGTGGACGTTGTGGCTTGATCAGGAATTTGTGTACGTGGGCGATGCCGCCGTGGTGGAAGCGGGTGGCCGCACCCTGCGCCGTGGTTTCGACCTCAGCGCGCGGTACCAGGCCAACGGCTGGTTGTTTTTCGATGCGGACCTGACGTATTCGCACGGACGCAGCGTGGACGACCCCGAGGGCGAAAATTACCTGCCTCTGGCGCCGCGTTGGACGGGCATCGGCGGCATCTCAACCCGTTTTGAAAATGGCATCAATGCCTCCTTGCGGTCCCGGTGGTTGGGCGACAGACCGGCAAATTCAGACAACAGTACGGTGGCTCGCGGCTACAACGTGTTCGACGTACAGGCATCGTACAACACCAAACGGTGGGAGGCTGGTTTTTCCATTCAAAACCTGTTCAACACCGAATGGAAAGAAGCGCAATTTGAAACAGAAACACGTTTGCGCGACGAGCCTGCGCCGGTAACGGAGATTTGTTTTACGGCGGGTACGAAGTTTTATGCAAGGGTGTTTGTGACGGTGAGGTTTTGAGGTTTAACCCAAGCCTCCCTCACACCGTTTTAATCCGCATCAAAAACTCCTCGCGCATCGACTTGCTCAACGGCAATGCTTTCGAACCAATCACCACGTGGCTTTCGTCCACTTCATTTACCTGTTTCAGGTTGACGATGTGTGAGCGGTGGATGCGTTGGAAAAGTGTGGCGGGAAGTTTGTCTTCCAAACTTTTCATGGGCATGCTCAGCAGGTATGTTTTGGTCGGTGTAACCACGTTGCAATAGTTGCGCTCTGCCTCGATGTAAAGAATTTCTTCCAGCAAAATTTTCACCATTTTTTCCTTGTAACGCACAAAAATCCGGTCTGCAAGCACGTAAGGAACATCCTCATCGGCCGGTTTTTGCTCCGGAACCGGTTGGTTGGCCATCAGACTGATGGTGAGTTCCAGAGCCCTTTGCAGGTCCAGCTTTTTGAATGGTTTGATCAAAAAAGCGTAAGGTTTGGTCCCTTTTGCACGGTTGAACGTTGCGTCGTCGGCATTGGCGGTAAGGAAAATGACGGGGATGTTGTACTCCGTGTGCAACACCTGCGCCAGGGCGATGCCGTCCATACTGCCTTTCAACTGGATGTCGAGCAGGGCGATGTCTGGTGTGTTTCCGGGCAACACCGTTAAAACTTCCTCAGCACGGGGAAAAATGCCGGTAACCTCATAACCAAGTTCGGTGAGGAACATGGAAATTTTAGCCCCGATGATCATTTCGTCCTCAACAATCAGAATCTTAATGGGTTGCTCGGTCATGCAGCTTTTTTAAGGTTAAAATCAAAAGAAATGGTGGTGCCGTTTTGCACGTCTTCCCGCATGGAACCACTCAATTGCCGGGTGAGCAACGACACCAACTGGGTTCCGAATCCGGTGCCGTGTGTGATGCCCGACTTGCCCACGCCGTTGTCGGCGATTTCCAGATGCAAAAGTCCACCGGGCCTTTTTTCCAGTTTGATGCGCACGTTTCCTTTACGTCCGTCGGGGAAAGCGTATTTCAGGGTATTGGTGAGCAGTTCGTTTACGATCAGTCCAAGGGGCACGGCTGTATCGATGTCCACATCCAGTTGCTCCATGGCACATTCGATGGTCACACGTTCGTCGGCGCCAAAAGAATCGAGGATGCTTTCGCTGAGGTTGAGGAAATAGTCCTTCATTTCGATGGCGCCCAGGTTTTCGCCCTGGTACAGTTTCTGGTGTACGATGCCGATGGATTGCACCCGGTTTTGGCCTTCAAGCATGGCGTCTTTGATGCCTTTGTCGTCGATTTGCGCCGATTGCAGGGCCAACAGACTGGACACGATTTCCAGGTTGTTTTTTACGCGGTGGTGGATTTCTTTCAAAAGCAGTTCGTTCTCCGCGTTTTTGGTGGCCAGCAGTTTGTTCGATCGTGTGCGGGCCTGGTAGCTGCGGTAGCCGAAAAACAAAAATCCGGCAAGCAAAACGGCCACACCGATGCTGAGCCATTGGACCAGCCGTTGTTGTTCGAGTTGTTGTTCCTGCGAAGCGATGGTGGCTTCTTTTTGTTCCGTTTCGTATTGGGTGCGCAGT
Organism: Saprospiraceae bacterium; assembly: GCA_020847915.1. Lineage (GTDB taxonomy): Bacteria > Bacteroidota > Bacteroidia > Chitinophagales > Saprospiraceae > M3007. Next base: position 4,017 of record JADLBE010000037.1, read on the forward strand.
TCCGAAATGGCGGCGTCGCTTTGTACGGATGCTGTGCTGTCGCGCAAACGGCGGGCTTTTCGTTCAAAATTCAGAGCCGATTTGTAGTCGCCCAGTCGTTCGTAAATGGTGCTTACGTGCCCGTAATTTTCGATCAGGTTGCTCAGGTCGTTGTCTTTTTCCTGCAATTCCACCGTTTTCAATTGGTAAGGCAAGGCTTCGGCGTATTGGCCCATCAACAAATGCACTTCACCCAGGTTGGCTGTGGATGCGGAAATGGCCGGAGGGTAGTTGGCTTTTTCACCCAAAGCCAGACATGTTTTGTAATCCTTCAACGCCTCTTCGTACCTGCCCAGGCGTTTGTAGGCATTCCCGCGGCAGTTGGTGATGTCCGCCAGATCCATTTCGCCAATTTTTAATAAGAGGGACAAGGACAGGGATTTTTCGTAAAACTGCAATGCCTGTTCATTTTTGCCCGCCGAAATGCACGCATCACCTGCCATGCGGTAGGCGTACATGGATTCCAGGTTAAATCCATTTTTTTCACAAATGGCAATGGCTTTTTGGGCATATTCCAGGGACTCTTCCTGCCTTCCTTGTCTCGACAAATCTTCCGACACCCTGCCCAGGGCGCTGGAGATGCCTTCCTGGTCGTTCAGTGCTTCCATAAGTCGCAGTGCTTTGAGGTCGGCTTCCATGGCTTTTTCAATTTCCCCCTTCTTTTTGTGTACCCAGGCAATTTTAAACCAGGTTGTTGCCTGTCCTTTTTTGTTGCCAACTGCGGTGTAACCAGCCAGGGCTTTGTCGAAAAACAAGGTTGCCGAATCCAGTTGCAGCAAATTGGCGTGCATGCGGCCCTGCATTTCGTAAAATTTGGGTTGCCAACTTTTATCCCCTGTTTTTTCAGCCAAAGCCACGCCGCGTTTGGCATAAACCAGGGCGGTTTTAAGATCCGTTTTGAAGGCCACGGTCACCAATTGGCTGATCAGGTCGAGTTTCAGGGAATCTGTTTTTTCGTTGGCAAAACGTTTTTCTAAACTGTCAATGGGTGTGTTTTGGCCAAAAAGATGTTGGCTAAAGAGGCAAAGCAGCAGGAGTAGGTTTTTCATAAAATCACTGCAACAGCTTGAAGTTCAAATTTAAAAACAACACCCCACAACGTTCGGTCAACCAGTCCCTGTGTTCGGGTAGTGAAACACGTCGTTGGGACAATAGCCAGGTATTCCGCCGGGCCGGAAGGGTACTTTTGAAATGGCAAGTTTATAGCCCGAAGGTAGCAATAGTCCTACGGGATTTGCTACCCGTAAAACTACTTGTTTTTTGCCCTTTAAAAGGTTCAAAACCAGAAAGAAATCACATCTGCAAACGACGCACTTCAAGAAAGTAAAAACCATTGATAGCAATTCAGCCCTTGTCAATCACAGGATCGGCAGGGGCTTTTTAGAGCGAAGTTCCGTTTGGAAAGTCAAACATGCCATCGGGAAAAGACCAAGGGGTGTTAACCACACAACAGAGCACTTTTACCCAATGGCTTTAAGGCAATACAAAACACTGTTTTACATCTGTGGAAAAACACCTGATTTTCAGTACCCCGTATTTCTACGCTGCTCCGGCAGGTTTGTAAATGCCAATTTTGCCATACCATTTCTAACCTTTTAATCTTTCTGTTGTGGGCACCATTCGATCAGTATCGCCGCCGATTACCACCCCTCAAAAGGACCATGAATCTGCCCTTAAATGTCTTCGCAGTGTAGCGCGTCACCATGGAAAAATCATTTCCCTGCAGACCTTGCGCAGCAAAGACAAATCGGGCAAAGAGTCTGCTTCGCTGCGCAGCATTGCAGAAATAGCCGAAAGCTTTGGCTTGCGTGCGCGTTGCGTTGAAATGGACTACCCAACGCTGGTCAAAAACACGCCTTTACCGTTCATCATTAAATGGAACGGCCATGGTTTCGTGGTGGTTTCGGCCATCGTACAAAACCAAATTGCCATCGGCATCGACAAGGAAACGGTCACGGTTTCAACCAGCGAGTTTTGTAAAAACTGGCTGTACGAAGGCGAAATGGAAGGTGTGGTACTTTTGCTCGAAGCCACACCCGAATTTTACAACGAACCCGGAGAAGAAGATGAAAAACAATCAGGCAGTTTTTCCTGGCTTTACGGCTACGTAAAAAAATACCCGAAGCTGGTACGCCAGCTTGTCATCGGTATTCTGATCGGCACCGTTTTGAAACTGATTCCGCCGTTTCTGACCCAGTCTATCGTGGATGTGGGCATCAACAACAGCAACCTGGATTTTATTTATTTGATTTTGTTTGCGCAGCTGATGCTGATGGTTGGTAAAAATTCCATGGAGGCCATTCGTGGCTGGTTGCTGCTGCATGTAAGCACAAGGGTAGGCATCTCGTTGCTGACCGATTTTATTGCCAAAATCATGCGCCTGCCGATGGCTTTTTTCAATGAAAAATCCCTGGGCGACGTGATGCAACGGGTGGAGGACCAAAAACGCATCGAGGTGTTTTTGTCGACCCAGCTTTCGAACATCCTTTTTTCCATCGTCAACATCACCATTTACACCATCATTTTTGCCATTTACGACGGCTTTATTTTTGGGATTTTTCTGGGCGCCACTTTGCTTTACATCGGTTGGATAAACCTTTTTATGCAAAAACGCCGCGATCTGGACGCCAAACGTTTTGAAATGGCTTCCGTGGAACGCGACAAGCTTGTACAAATCGTACAGGGCATGCCCGACATCAAACTGGCCAACGCCGAAATGCCCAAACGTTGGGACTGGGAAATGCTGCGCGCCAAATTGTTTCGTCAAAACATGCGCACACTCAAACTTTCGCAAGCCCAGCAAATCGGCGGTCTGGTGATCAACGAAAGTAAAAACATCATCATCACGTTCCTGTCGGCCAAAGCCGTGCTCGACGGCCATTTGTCCATAGGCGCCATGCTGGCCGTGCAGCAAATGTTGGGACAAACCAACTCGCCCATCGAGCAGCTTGTTTTGTACATGCAGCAATGGCAGGACGCGCGTATGAGTATGGAACGGCTGAACGAGGTGCACAAACTGCCCGATGAAGAGGTGAATGAACACAACAAGATCCACCAATTGCCCGCAGAGCGCAGCCTTGTTTTGCGCAACATCAGTTTCAATTACCCCAATACCAACACGAAAGTGCTGAACGACATCAAATTGTACATTCCACACGGCAAAACCACGGCCATCATCGGTTCGAGCGGCAGCGGCAAAACGACCCTGCTGAAAATGTTGCTCAAGTATTACGAACCGACATCGGGGGAAACATTGTTGGGCAACACCGATCTGCGCAACATTTCCAACCACACCTGGCGCAGTGAGTGTGGTGTCGTGGGGTCCGACGGATTTGTGTTTGCCGACACTTTCCTGCAAAACATCGCGTTGGGCACCGAAGATGTGGATTTCGAACGGGTGAAAATGGCGGCAAAAGTGGCCAACCTCAACGAGTACATCGAAAGCCTGCCCATGGGTTATTATTCGCCGGTGGGTGGTGAAAGCGGCGGACTCAGCCAGGGCCAAAAACAACGGTTGCTCATTGCGCGCGCTGTGTACAAAGACCCTGAATACCTGTTCCTCGACGAAGGAACCAATGCCCTCGACACCCAAAACCAACACATCATCATGCAAAACCTGCGCGAATATTTTAAAGGGCGCACCATGGTGGTTGTGGCACACAGGCTGAGTACCATCCGACATGCCGATCAGATTGTGGTGATTGAAAAAGGCAGCATTGTGGAAAAAGGCAACCACGATGAACTTATGGCACTGCAGGGACGGTATTTTGAACTGCTGACCACACAGATTGAAATGGCCGCCTGACCACAGCTCCCATTGTATTTTCCAAAAACAATTTTAAAAATTGACCATACCATGAAAACCCATCTCAGCGAAGAAATACTGGACATCATCAACGAATCCCCACGATGGGTTGTCCGCATGGGAGCCACCGTCATCATGCTGCTGTTGTTGATGATTCTGGCAGGCACCTGGTACATTCGTTACCCGGAGGTGCTGAAAGGCGCGGTGGTGGTGACCACAACCGCACCCACCATCAAAGTGGTGGCTGAAAAAGAAGGTCGCATCATGCGTTTGCTCGTACACAACGGGGCAAACGTGCGAAGAGGCGATGTTTTGGCCGAAATGGAAAACCGGACCAAACTCGAAAATACACCGCTTCTGGAGGCATTGCTGCTCGAGTCACAGGCTTTTTTAAAAAATCCACGCCGTGCCATCACCCTGCCGGAAAGCAACCTCACGTGGGGCGATTTGCAGACCGACGTGAATTTGCTGGTGCAAAATTATGTTGATTTGAAACAGTTGCAGTCCGATGGTTTTCATGCCCGGCAGGTCCAAAATTTGAAAGAACAAACGAAAGCGTTGCGGCAGTTGCAACAAGTGCTTTCAACCAAAAAAGAGCTCAGTACGGAAGCCCTGAGCAACACGTTTGCAAGTTACAATGCCGACAAACAACTGTTTGAAGAAGGTGTTTACAGCCGCGCGGAATTCATGAAAAAGGAGAACGATTACCTGGCAAAAAAACGGGAGCAGGAAGACCATTCGGAAAACCTGATCAACAACGCATTGAAACTGGCCGAACTGGAAGAAACCATGCAACGCCTCGATCATGACTTTTTGGAAAAACAGCGGCTTGCACTTGCAAACATCAACCAGGCGGTTCACAACATCGGGAACGGGCTCCGCAACTGGCAGCAGCAGTACCTGATCACCGCTCCGTCGGATGGCAAAATTGCATTTCTTCAAAATCTGACGGAAAACCAATTTGTTAAATCCGGAGAGACCTTGTTTACGGTGCGGCCGTCGAAACAGGATTTGGTTGCCATGGTCGACATTCCCGTTAAGGGCATGGGCAAAGCCGGCGTTGGGCAAAAAGTGGTGTTGAAACTGGATGATTACCCGTTTCAGGAGTTCGGTACGGTGGAAGGTATCGTAGAAAGTTTGGCGCCATCGTCGGACGTTAAATCCTACCGCATGGTGGTTTCTTTGCCTAATGGCTTAAAAAGCAGTTACAACCGCACGTTTTCGTGCAAATCGGAAATGTCGGGCACGGCGGAGGTCATCACCGAAGACATGCGTTTGTTCGAACGTGCCTTTTATGGGATAAGGAAAATGGTGATGTAGGGTGTATGCTTCTACAAATGCACCAATTTCGTGGAATACGACACCGGTTTGATGCTGTCCTTGCCCTGATTTTTACCGGGCAAAAACTGCCAGGGCGTCACCTGTTTCGTCCAGTCGAAATTGTCTTTTTCAAAGTATTTACGCCTGTATTCCATGGGTGTGCAGGAACGGTATTTTTTGAACAACCTGTTGAAATTCGCCAGGTTGTTGAAGCCCGATTTGAAACTGATCTGGTTGATCGTTTCATCCGTATTGAGCAGCAACTTGCAGGCGTGGCCTATGCGCACATCGATCAGGAACTGGGTAAAACTCCGGAATGCTACTTTTTGGAAAAAATGGCTGAAAGCAGAATCACCCATGTTGACCTGGGCCGCTACCTCACCAATTTTTAAATCCGGATTGGTGAAATTTTTCAAAATGTAACCGTACACCACCTGGATGCGGTTGTTTTCGGCGCGTGGTGTGCGGGGTGAAAAACCCTCACTGGCCAGAAATGATTTTTCGGTGGATTGCGAAAGCAGGTCGAGCAACTGCAGGAACTCGATGATGTTGGTAAAACCTTTGTCCTCCGTAAGGTTCACCATCATGCGCATGGCCTCCACAAATGTATTGCCGTGGAAATGGATGCCGCGGCTGGAATCGAGCAGCAACTTTTGCATGTTGGAAAAACGCTCCTTTTGGAACAACTGCCCGCCGCTGAACAGGTCCATGGCAAACTGGATCGTGATCACACGGTAGGGTTGGCCACCCCTTTCCAGGTGTTCGTCGCCGTCCCATTTGTGGTACAAATAGGGACCCAAAATCACCAGATCATAGTCTGTATATCGCTCAATGGAATCGCCTACGATCCTGGTGCCCGACATGCCGGCCACGAGGTTGATTTCGAACTCGGGGTGGTTGTGGATGGGGTAATCGAAGCCGTTGCAAACGGAATCGAGCACCACAAATACATCCGGAGCTTTGAGGGGGGTGAGTTCGCGGTAGATGTGCATTTTACAAATTTAATTTTTAGAACAGGCGTTTCGCTCAATTTTTGTTTAAACGACGCTTGAAGACGCAAAATAAGAATAGGTTTTTGATTTATTCACAATAGTACCATGTTTTTGCATAATAGTACCATTGGGCTGTTCTGGTAGTTCCCACTTTTGTCAAACAGAAACTCAAGTACCTCGTTATGAACAGAAACTCTACTTTAAAATTAAGGCGGGCAACAGTAGGTTTGTCGCGGATGTTTTCCGCCATCCTGTGCCTGTTGTTTTTGGTTTCCCTGGCGGGCAGTATCCATGCCCAAACCTTTACGGTTTCAGGAACCGTACTTTCCACAGAAGACAACCAACCTCTTATAGGTGTAAGCATCAAAGAAAAAGGTGTTGGAAACGGCGCCATGTCCGATGCGAACGGAAGGTTTAAACTGGAAGTAGCCTCTCCCGATGCCGTGTTGGTGTTGCGGTACATCAGCTACACGGAACAGGAAATACCGGTTGCAGGCCAGTCCGAACTGTCGCTTACGATGAGCCCGGAAGCCAACCTGTTGCAGGACGTGGTAATCACGGGTTACAAAAAAGAGATCCGGAGCGACATTTCCTCGTCCATCTCGTCCATAAAATCCAAAGACATTGAAAACCTGGTGGTTGTGGGCATCGATCAGGCGTTGCAGGGACAAGCGCCCGGGGTGATGGTTACCCAGGTCACTGGTTCGCCCGGCGACGACATCGCAGTGCGCATACGGGGCGCCGGTACCCTCGGGAACAACAACCCACTTTACGTGATCGATGGTATACCTACGACGGGCAACATCAACATGTTTTCCCCCTCCGACATCGAGTCGATCGAAATCCTGAAAGATGGCGCCGCAGCCGCCATTTACGGCGCCCGTGCCGCCAACGGTGTGGTGCTGATTACCACCAAACGTGGCAAAGCAGGCAAACCTGTCTTTCAGTTTGATGCCTATGCAGGCGTTCAAAATGCCATCAAACTGCCCGAACTGCTCAATGCTGAAGAGTTTCTCGCCATCCGCAACGAGGCCATCACCAATGCCAACGAACTGCGAAATCCGGCCAACCAATTGCCAACGTACGATCCGGCCATCCTCGACACCCTGCCCGACAACGACTGGCTCGACATGGTGTTCAATCCGGCGCCCATACAACACTATGCTTTGTCGGCCATGGGTGGCAGCGACAACAGCAGCTTTTACCTCTCCGGCGAATACCACAAGCAGGATGGCATTTTTAAAGGACAAAGTTTCGACAAGTACCAGGTGCGTTTCAACGGCGACATCGGCAACAGTTGGTTTAAGGTGGGCAACAGTTTGTCCTTTTCCCACACCGACCGCAAAGTTATCGGCGCCTCGGGCGACGGTTACGGCGCGGGCAACGAGCTCAGCGGTGTGCGTTATGCCCTCATCGCTGCGCCACTTTTTCCAAGCCAGTATGCCGACGGCACCTACGTTAATGTAACGTCCGAACTCGGCGAGCCCAACCTTTTTGGCGACGGCAACCCCAACCCGATTGTATTTATCAACAACACCGACTGGCACATCAAACGTTACCGCATGTTTGGCAACGTGTTCGCCGAATTCAAACTCATGGAAGGGTTGAAATTGCGCACGACCCTTGGCGGCGACATGCAGTTTGAACAGGAAAAACTGTTCAAGGAATACCTTTCTCCCGCCATTTACGACCCCACCTCGCTCAACGAGGGAAGGGTGTTTAACCAAACCCTTGTTTGGAACAATACGGCGGATTTTCAACGTACTTTCGGCAACCACCGCGTGTCGGGCCTGCTGGGCATGGAGGCCATCCAAAACCACACCGACTACCTGGGAGCGTCGGCCAGCAATTTCATCCGCACCGACCCACTTTTCCGCTACATCGATGCCAGCAACCCTGAATCGCTCGAAAACATCGGCGCTTCCGGTATTGCCACCGAATGGGCGTTGTTGTCCTACTTTGCCCAGGCAGGTTATTCTTATCAAAACAAATACGTGATCGGAGCAGCCGTGCGCCGGGATGGTTCCTCGAGGTTCGGCGAAAACAACCGCTGGGGTGTTTTTCCTTCGGTTTCCGCAGCATGGAACATCTCCAACGAGCACTTTTTTCAAAATGTCCGGTTTGTCTCCGCCCTGAAAATCCGGGCAAGCTGGGGACAACTCGGCAACCAGGAAATCGGCAATTACCCGTACAGCTCCATGGTGAGCACGGGCAATTACGTGTACAACTTCGGCGGCCAGATCGTTACCGGGGCAACCATTGTAGAAACAGGCAATGAAAACATCAAATGGGAAACCAGCACCCAAACCAACCTGGGTCTGGACGTCAGCTTTTGGGAAGACCGCTTGTCGATGACCCTCGACGTGTACCGCAAACAAACCGACGACATCCTCGTACGGGTTCCTGTTCCACAGGCCGGAGGATCGGTGCGGCCACCTTTTGTAAATGCCGCTTCGGTGGAAAACAAAGGCATAGAGCTTGGTTTGTCCTACCGAAACAGGATTGAAAAATTCAACTACACCATCGGCGCGAACATCGCTTCCGTGCGCAACGAAGTGTTGTCCATCGCCAACGGCGAACCCATTTTGGGCGGCTTCGGCTTGTCCGACGGCCCGCTTACCAGAACCGAACCCGGATACGCGGTTGGTTCGTTTTTCCTGTACGAAATGGACGGTATTTTCCAGACACAGGAAGAAATCGACGCCAGTCCCTTCCAAACGACCTTCACCCGTCCGGGCGACGTCAGGTTTGTGGATGTAAACGGCGACAACATCATCGACGACAAGGACCGCAAACATACGGGCAACCCGTTCCCCGACTTCACCTTCGGCATCAACCTGGGTTTCAACTGGAACAATTTTGATTTTTCAACCCTGATTCAGGGCATCCAGGGCAACGACGTGTATTTCCTCTACGGAAATTTCGCCTACGAAACACAACTGCGCGGTTTCAACTCCTATGCCGACATCCTCGACCACTGGACGCCCACCAACACCGGCGCCAGCATCCCGAAAGTGAGTGTGGACGACCGCAACGGCAACCGCCGCGCATCCACCCGTTTCCTCGCCGACGGCTCCTACACCCGTTTCCGAAACATTACCCTCGGGTACAACTTTAAGGACTTGTTCAACTGGAACAACCTCGGAAGTTTCCGATTTTACGTCACCGCACAAAACGCCTTCACCTTCACCAAATACCCGGGCATGGACCCTGAAATTCAGGCCAATGCCAACGATACCCGCGGATTGGGCCTTTCGTCCGACCTCGCAGTGGGCATCGACTGGGGTACGGTTCCGGCTCCGCGCACATTCATCGCAGGTGTAAACATGACCTTTTAACCATCGAACCGCAAAAGAACTTTACCATGAAATTACATCCACCATTCTATGTTCTGATGCTTTTGACGGTTTTTTCCTGTCAGAGTATCCTGGATAAAGAACCCATTGCGATTCTGGACGCCGGTTCGTTTTTTCAAACGGAGGACGATGCCATCCAGGCCATGAATGCGGCTTACCAGCCACTCTTGTTCAGCAACAACAACAACAACTTTTATTGGGCTTTCGCCGTAATCACGTCCGATGAGGCGATCACAGGCGGCGACGGCTCCCGTCCGGGCCTCAATGAGCTTGACGCCTTTACCTACACGCCCCGCACCGAAGAGTTCAACGATTTTTGGAAACTTCAATACGCCGGCATCACGCAGTGCAACCTGGTGCTCGAACATTTGCCGGACATTGAGATGCCGCAAAGCAAACGCGACCAGATCACCGGCGAAGCGCTTTTTCTGCGTTCGTATTTTTATTTCCTGCTCACCCAGGTGTACGGCGATGTGCCACTTTTCACCTCGCTCATTCCACCCGACGAACTAAAAGTGCCCCGGACACCTACGGCAGACATTTACGCACAAATCAAAACGGATTGTGAACGGGCAGCCACATTGTTGCCGGTGCAGTTTACGGCTGCGGAAGCCGGTCGACCCACCAAAGGCGCTGCCTATGCTTTGGCAGCAAAAACCGCACTTTACGGAAAGGAATGGGAAAAAACCCTCGAATACGTCGGCAAAGTGAAGGAACTGGGCGTGTATTCCCTCATGCCGGACTACCAGGACAATTTCCGTGAAAACACCCAGAACAACATGGAATCCGTTTGGGAAATACAACACACCAACCTGGAACTGGGCGTGGGTAATTTCCTCAACCAGTGGTGGGCATCCAAAAAATACGAAGGTTACGGCTTTGCCGATGTTACGGCCGAGTACACGAACAGTTTCGAAGCGGACGACCCACGCCGCAAGTTTACCATTGCAAAAAACAACGAGGACTACTTTGGTGTGGTGTACAAAAACTCGTTTTCATCCACCACGTTCGGCGTGCGCAAATACCTGCAGGCCAAGGACTCCGTGACGCAAAAAGCCGACGGCGACATCAATTACACGGCCATTCGTTACGCCGAGGTACTTCTTTGGGAAGCAGAGGCTCTGACCGAGCTGGGCCGCATTATGGATGCGCAAATCCCACTTGAAGTGGTGCGCGCCCGTGCCCGTGCCCAGGCTACCGACCCGGCCACGGCACTTCCGCCGGTAACCACCACCGACCAGCAAACCATGAGGGAGGCCGTTCGAAACGAACGCCGCGCCGAATTGGGTTTTGAAATGCACCGGTTTTTCGACCTCGTGCGCTGGGGCATTGCAGCCCAGGTTTTGCCTGGATTCCAGGTAGGTAAACACGAAGTTTTCCCTTTGCCGCAAACAGAAATGGACCTCAATCCGGCCCTGATGCAGAATCCCAACTATTGAATTTTTTTCAAATAAGATATCCATGAAGCGATTGCTCCGTGTAGTTTTCGGCACGCTGAACCTTTTATTTACATCAGGGTGGCTCCTGGCACAGGCTGGGCAAGTGACTGTTCCCCGCGTGGAACTGATGCCCAGCCAGCCATCCCCCTACAACATGCGCAACTGGAGTCAGGTGGCCATGCGTTACGATTCCTTTGTGTACGATTTGGCAAAAACGGGTCAGTACCTGCCTTTGACTTTCCTCGGGCCTTCGGGAATCAATTACCCTCAAAACCCCACGTACCGTATGCATACGTATGTGGGCACCAATTCGCCGTTTGGCAACGAAGCCATCAATGTTTTGCCTTCTTTGGTAAGCGCCTCACTTGTCGGCGCCGACAAAAGCAACCAGTTCGGTCAAAACTGGCTGCTGTTGAGCCAGGATTTTTTCAACAAAAACAACGGACAAAACATCTACCTCAACAATCCCGGGGCAACCAGTGGGGGAGACTGGTGGTACGACCTGATGCCCAACGTGTTTTTTTACCAGTTGTACGACCTCTATCCCGATCTGGGTGGTGATTCGGATTTTCAGTTTACCGCCATTTCCGACAGATTCCTCGAATCCGTACGCGCCATGGGTGGCAACGATGCGCCCTGGAACCCTGCATACATGAATTACCGCGCCTGGAATTTCCAAACCATGCAACCCAATGCCAACGGTGTACCCGAGCCCGAAGCGGCCGGAGCTTATGCCTGGGTGTTGTACAACGCCTGGAAAACAACCGGAAATCCGGAATACCTTAAAGGCGCCGAGTGGTCGATGGAGTTTTTGAACGAATGGACCACCAACCCTTCCTACGAACTTATGCTGCCATACGGCACCCTTACGGCGGCAAAAATGAATGCCGAACTCGGCACGAAATACGATGTTGAAAAAATGGTCAATTGGTCGTTCGACCGCGGTCCGCTGCGCGGCTGGGGCACCATTGTAGGTACCTGGGGCGGTTTCGACGTGTCGGGACTGGTAGGAGAGGCCAACGACAACGGCAACGATTATGCCTTCCAGCTCAACGGTGTGCAACAGGCGGCGGCTTTGGTCCCGATGGTGCGTTACGACAAACGGTATGCACGTGCCATCGGCAAATGGGTGCTCAACCTCGCCAACGCAACCCGCCTTTTTTATCCCGGTTTTTTACCTTCCAACTTACAGGACGCCTCCGCCTGGAGCACCGCCAACGATCCGCAGCAGGTGATGGGTTACGAGGCCTTGCGCGAGTTGTGGCAGGGACAATCGCCCTTTGCCACCGGCGACGCCCTTCAGGGAGGCTGGGCGGCTACCAACCTTTCCTTGTACAGCACGTCGTCGATAGGTTACCTGGGTTGCCTGGTTGAAAAAACCAATGTGGATCAAATCCTCAGGCTGGACCTGTTAAAAACCGATTTTTACGGTGCGGAAGCCTATCCGACTTACCTACTTTACAACCCCTATCCTACAGCCAAACTGGTGCAGGTAGACGGCGGCAGCAATCCTGTGGATGTATACAATGCACTCACCGAAACTTTTGTGCAGCAAAACGTATCCGGCACGTTGAGTCTGGCCATTCCTGCCAACCAGGCCATCCTGATCACCCTTGCTCCGGCAGGAGGCGTTGTGACCTACGATAAAAACCGCATGCTGATCGATGGGGTGGTGGTGGATTACGACCAGCACGTGTTGCCTTTTTCCGCAACACCACGCATCAAAGCGCTGGCTGCCGTAAAAAATCCGCTGGAAATCGGCGATTCAACGGCTGTTTACGCCACCGTGGAAGACACCGATTCCGGCAACATCACCTACACCTGGAGCGTCACTTCCGGCGCCATCAACGGTACCGGTGCAACGGTCAACTACCTGCCGCCTGCTGTTTCGGGCAACCCTGAAATCAAACTGATTGCCACCGATCCGGAAGGCAACGCCGATACGGCCACCTTGCTGTTGTCGGTGGTACCTGAAATAAACGATGCACCGCAAATTGTATCCATTGAAAAAAATCCGGCCTATGTGGCGCCGGGCGGCGTGGTACAACTCACTTGTGTGGCCACCGATGCCAACAACGATCCATTGAATTATGTGTGGTCGGCTGCTTCGGGATTGCTCAGCGGCAGCGGAAGTTCGGTAACCTGGACCGCTCCGGTGACCCAGGGTATTTACACCATCAGCGTGGTCGTTTCCGACGACGAAGGGCTGACAGCGCAGACCACAACAACCGTTTTGGTCAAAAATTTCACGGCCGGTTCGGGCGACATCATTGCCGATTATCCTTTTACCGGCAATGCCAACGATGTGAGCGGCAACCAGTTGAACGGTACGTCCAACGGCGCGCTCCTCGTGCCTGGCATCGACGGCACGCCGCAAAGCGCGTATTATTTCAACGGCGGCTCACAGCATATTTTGGTGGCCAACGACCCCTTGCTCAACTTTCAGGACGGCATTACAGTAAGTTGCTGGTTTAAGGCGAATGACTTGCCGGAAAAAGAGTCTTTCCTGCTTTCGCACGGCAGTTGGCAAAACCGATGGAAAATATCGATCACACCGGAAAAGCACCTGCGCTGGACGGTCAACACACTCAACACCGTAGCCGATCTTGATGCAACGGTAACCCTGGAAACAGACAGTTTTTACCACGCAGTTTTGACCTACGACGGGTCATTGCTGGCCATTTACCTGAATGGGGAATTGCAAACGTACAAGTTTCTGACTGGAAAGATCCGTACCACCTCGGTCCCGTTGCTGATGGGACAAATGTTGCCAGGACAACCGGAATACAATTTTAAAGGCGTTATCGACGCCGTGAAAATATTCGATTACGCCTTGGTGCCAGATGCCGTAGAGCTGCTTTACGAGCAGGAAACTTCACCTGCTTATGAACCTCTGGCGGGTACAAAGTTGGGGTTGTATCCCAACCCTGTTGCTGAAATACTTACGGTACAATGGCCCGGCACTGTCGGAGCCGAAATAAACGTGGAGGTTTTTGACCTCAACGGACGAATGATGATACAGCGGCAAACCACAGGAAACGAAACCATGGATATTGATGTAAGCACTTGCAGGTCAGGTATTTATGTTGTTGTTCTGCGTTCGGTTCAAGGTTTGGTTGCTTCGCGGTTTGTAAAAATTTGAAAACAATTTCTCAATACAATTTAAACTAAAAAAATATGAAACGCAATGTTTACCTGCTGTTCATGCTTGTCGGTTGGCTGTTGTCAGCGGTTGGCCTGAACGCGCAAACACCTGTGGCGTATTATGACTTTAACGGTGACGCCAAGGACCAGTCCTCGTTCGCCAACCATGCTGCCGTAAATGGCGCAGCATTGACACAGGACCGCTTCGGCTGGTCCAACAGTGCTTTCAGTTTTGACGGCGTACAGGATGGCATAACCGCCCCGAACTCCGCCCCGCTCAACTCTCCCAACGCGACGATCAGCTTTTGGATCAAGGTTAACGAATTGCCCGCACAGGGCGAAGTATTCCTGCTTTCCAACGGAGGCTGGCAGGAGCGCTGGAAAATCTCCATGCCTTCACATGGCAAACCGGTGTTTACGACACACCCCGGTTTTTGCTGCAGCGACATGGACAGCGGTACGCCGCTCACCGTTGGTGTTTGGACACACGTCGTGATGGTTCACGACGGCGTTAAAGACATCATCTACTTTGATGGTGTTCAGGTGGCTGAAAAAAATGTAGCCGGTGCACTCGACAACACCGTTTACCCGTTCGGCATCGGTTACAATCCGATCGACAACGCCAATTTTTTCAACGGTGCACTTGATGAAGTGATGATTTTCGACCAGGCTTTGAGTGCCGGACAAATTCTGACGCTTTACAACCTGCAAAGCGCGGAACCACCCATCGCACAAGGCAAAGTTGCTTCTTACGCCTTCAACGGAAACGGTTTTGATGCAACCAGCTTTGCCAACCACGCCGATGTGCTCACTGCTGACATCACAACCGACCGTTTCGGTTACGGCAACAGTGCCCTGGCGCTCAACGGCACCTCCAGTGAAGTATCGGCTTCGAATGCCGAACAGCTCAATTCGGGCGCCGCTACGGTGAGTTTCTGGGTAAAACTGAACGAACTTCCCGCCAACGGCGAAGTTTTCCTGCTGTCGTATGGCGGCTGGCAGGAACGCTGGAAAATTTCCCTGCCCATGCACGGCAAACCGGTGTGGACAACCAACCACAGCAACGGCATTTCCGACATGGATTCAGGTGACGGTAACGAACTGCCGGTAGGCGTTTGGACACATGTTGTGATGGTACATGACGGCGCCAAGGACAAAATTTTCATCGATGGCACCCTCGCGGCTGAAAAAGTGGTTGCAGGTACCCTGAACAGCACCACCAAACCCCTGGGCATCGGTTACAACCCGATCGATGGCGGCAACTGGCTGAATGGTTCGCTGGATGACATCGAACTTTACAACTTCGCACTTTCCGACGGCGACATCGCTGCCTTGTACACCGCGCAATCCACCTTCCCCGGAACGGCGGACAACCTGGTGGCCAGCTACAGTTTGAACGGCAACGGCACCGACGATACGCAATTCGGCAATACGGCCATCCTCGACGCAGAAGCAACTGCCGTGACCAACCGTCATGGCTGGGGCGGCAACGCGATGGACGGACATGCCACGGCTGAAAACTCCGCTGCCCTGCAATCGGACTTCACAACCATCAGTTTCTGGATCAAACCAGCATCTTTCCCTGCCAGTGGCGAGGTATACCTGCTGTCGAACGGCGGCTGGCAGGAACGTTGGAAAATTTCCATGCCCAACCACGGCAAACCTGTTTTCACCACCCACTCCGGCGGCGCATGCTGCAGCGATCTCGACAGCGGTACGCCGTTGACCCTGGACGCGTGGACACACGTGGTGATGGTACACGACGGGGCTCAGGACATCATTTATTTCAACGGCGTTAAAGTGAATGAAAAAAACACCGCAGGCGCTTTGGACAAAACCAACCACCCGCTGGGCATTGGTTACGATCCGATCGACAACGGAGGGTTTTTCGATGGTTCGCTCGACGATCTTCAGATTTACAACAACGCTTTGTCGGCAGCTGAAGTGGCTGCACTTTTCGCAGCCCAAAATGCTGCTCCGGTGGTACCCGGCAACCTGGTTGCTGATTACAAAGCCAGCGGCAACGGCAACGACGCAACCGCCTACAACAACCACGCTACCGTACTTGGTGCGCAACTCACCAAAGACCGTTTTGGAAAATCCAACAACGCTTATGCCTTCAACGGCGTAGACCAGTCTTTGGTAGCAGCCAATTCGCCACAACTGAATTCGGCCAACACGACCATCAGTTTCTGGATCAATCCGGCTTCCTTCCCGGCCAGCGGCGAGGTATACATCATGTCGAACGGTGGCTGGCAGGAGCGCTGGAAAATTTCCATGCCCAACCATGGCAAACCCGTGTTCACCACCCACTCCAACGGCGCATGCTGCAGTGACCTCGACTCGGGTACACCCCTGACGATCGGTACGTGGACACACGTTGTGATGGTGCACGATGGCGCCAAGGACATCATCTATTTCAATGGTGCTAAGGTCAACGAGAAAAACACCGTCGGTGCTTTGGATCCAACCGCTTCGCCACTCGGTATCGGTTTCGACCCGATCGACAACAACTACTTCTTCCACGGCTCGATGGATGAGGTCCGGATTTACAATACCGCACTTTCCGACGCTGAAATCGCCGCTTTGTACACAGCACAAAGCACGCCTCCGGTGGTTACCGACAACGAAGCACCCTGTGCTCCGCTCAATCTGACGGCAAGTGTAACCTTTACCAACGTGTTGCTTTCGTGGCTGCCCGGTACCGACAACGTGGGTGTAACAGCCTACAATGTTTACCAGGACGGTGCACTTGTTGCAACATTGCCAGGTACTTCGTTGTATGTTTCGGGACTTACACCTTTGACCGATTATGTTTTCGGTGTATCGGCCGTAGATGCAGAAGGCAATGAATCCCTGCAAACCACGGTGAATGTAACCTCCGGTCCGGACGAAACACCCGACACCACACCACCAACCGTACCCGGCAACCTTTCGGGCACGGCTTCGTCCAACTCCGTGCTGCTGACCTGGGATGCGTCCACCGACGACACACAGGTAGCCGGTTACGTCATCTTTGTGGATGGTGTTTATTTCGATTCGGTAGGCGCCCAAACCTTGTCCGTACTCATTGGTGGACTGGATACGGAAACCCCTTATTCGTTTGAAGTGTATGCCTTCGACCTTGCGGGCAACAACTCTGCATTCGCTGAGGTTACCCTGAGCACCACCGAGCCCATCGATACCGGTGAACCGGGCCTCGTGGCGCATTATCCGTTCGACGGAAACGCCAACGATGCTACACCGTATGCCAACCACGGCGCCATCGGCGGCAACCCGGTGTTTGAAAATGCCACCCACCCGGGCGGCGGACAAAACATCAAGTTCGACGGCGACCAGGATTCTGTTTTGGTACCCAATGCGGTTCAGTTGATCTCCGATTACCAGACGGTTTCATTCTGGATACGTGTAGACGATACCAACCTTGCAGATGCGGAAGCTTATGTGATGGACTTCGGTCACTGGGACCAGCGCTGGAAAATTTCGCTGCCACAACACTTGAAAATCGTGTTTACAACCAACGGCAACAACGTACAGTTCGCAAACTTCATTTCCGACATGGACAGCGGCGACGGCAACGAAATGGTGAAAACCTTTTGGTGGTATGTGACCATGGTCCACGACGGCACGAGCAACATCATTTACGTAAACGGTCAGCAGGCAAACATCAAACCTGTGAATACCGAGCTCAACAGCACGTCGCGCCCGCTTTGTTTCGGCAACAACCCCATCGAGGGCGGTCAGTATTTCATTGGTGCTTTGGACAACGTGAAAATTTACAACAAGGCACTCACCGCCGGTGAAATCCAGCAGTTGTTCAATACCGGTACTACCGGCGTTGAAGACCTTGCCGGCAACCTGTGGAGAAGCCTCGTACTCAACGTTGCACCCAACCCAACCACCGACCGTTTGGTCATTTCACACACTTTCGACGGCAAACAGCCGCTTTTGTTGCGTGTATTTGACCTTCAGGGCCGTCAGGTAGACCAGTACAACTACGACAAAAATGAAGTGCCGGCCGATCAGCTTATGTTGCGCACGGGCAATTACCCACAAGGAACATACCTGCTCAACTTTGTTTTGGGCGGCAAAAACCTGGGCACAATGAAGTTTGAAAAAAACTAAATTTTAGCTGAAAGCTGAAAGTTGAAAGTGGAAAGCTGAAAGTGAAAAGTGGAAAGCTGAAGGTGGAAAGTTGAAAGTGGTGCTCTACACTATCAACTTTCAGCTTTCAACTTTTTACTTTTTACTTTCAACTTTCAGCTTTCAACTTTCAGCTTTCAACTTTCAGCTAAATTCCAACCTCATGGCTGAACGTTTTACAACAAATCCCATCATCAACACCAGGGACATTGCGCCGAGTCGGCCGGATTTGGTGGTGGAGTGTATTTTGAATCCGGGTGTTTTTCATTTTGAAAATAAAATTTGGTTGTTGTTGCGGGTAGCCGAGCGACCTGTTCAAAAAGAGGGTGTTGTTTCTTTCCCGATTTTGAAAGAAGACGGCAGCATGGAAATCCTGGCATTTGAAAAAAACGATCCCAACCTCGACCTTACCGACGTACGTATGGTGGGATACAAGGGGAAAACGTACCTGTCCACCATATCGCACCTGCGCCTGGTGTGCAGCGATGATGGTGTACATTTTTACGAACCGTCGGATTTTCCCACAAAGATATTTGGCAACGGTCCACTGGAAACTTTTGGCATCGAAGACAGCCGGGTGAGTTTTTTTGAAGGGCAATACCACCTCACCTACACCCAGGTTTCGGAAAGTGGTGTGGGCGTGGGTTTGATGCGTACCCGTGACTGGCAGACTTTTTCCCGTGAAGGCATGATTTTGCCGCCACACAACAAAGACTGTGCGCTTTTTGAAGAAAAAATTGAGGGCCACTACCATTGTTTGCACCGCCCTTCGGGCATCGATTTGGGTGGCAATTTCATTTGGATCGCACAATCGCCCGACCTCCTGCACTGGGGTGGGCATCAATGCATTTTGAGGACACGTGAGGGCTGGTGGGACAGCGCGCGCATTGGCGCCGGGGCTGCGCCCATCAAAACCAGCAAAGGTTGGCTGGAGATTTACCATGGCGCCGACCAACACCACAGGTACTGTTTGGGTGCTGTATTGCTCGACCTGAAAGATCCTTCCAAAGTACTTAAACGTTCACACGATCCGCTTTTTGAGCCGGATGCTCCTTACGAGCAAACGGGCTTTTTTGGCAATGTGGTGTTCACCAACGGACATCTGGTGAATGGCGATGAAATTACCATGTATTACGGCGCCTCGGATGAAGTGGTTTGCGGCGCAAAATTGTCGATTGATACTATTTTGTCGAAACTAGGGTAACCGTTCATTCCTTCGAAAACAAAACGATGTTTCAAAAACTGACCAAAGAAATTCAATTTTTCAACGAACATCCGCTCGGCATGCGGATGTTGTTGCTGACCAACCTTATTTACGCTTTGGTGATGCCCATCATCGAGCTTTTTGTAGGGGCCTACATCATGCGCAATTCCAGCGACCTCTCTTTGGTGGTCATTTTTCAATTGGCCGTTTACACAGGCATTCCGGTGACCTTTGGCATCAACGGCTGGTTGCTCAACCGCATGCCGATTGCGAGGTTGTACTCCTTTGGGATGCTGCTGAGTGGCATCTCGATGTTTGCCATGATGTCGCTCGACAACCTGGATACGTTGGGTGTGTTTTTGGCCGGTTTGATCATGGGACTGTCCTACGGCTTTTTTTGGGCCAACCGCGATTTGCTGGCACTCAACACCACCCACGATAAAAACCGCAACTATTATTACGGTATTGAAACGTTTTTTTACACCATGACCGGCATTGCGGTGCCGCTGGCTGCAGGAGCATTCATTGCCGCTACGGACAAAAACGGATGGTTTGGCGGCAACACCAATGTGGCGTATTACTGGCTTACAGGTGCTGTTTTTGCACTTTCGGTTTTTGCCTCCATACTTGTCCACCGCGGACAGTTTCAAAACCCCAAACGGGCGCCTTTCCTGTTTTTTAAGTTCGACAAACTTTGGAACAAAATGCTTGGGCTCGCTTCGCTCAAAGGTGTGGCGCAGGGATACATCGTAACGGCGCCTACCATGCTGGTGATGAGTTTGGTGGGGAAAGAAGGCGAACTTGGCCTTATCCAGGGCGTAGCAGCGTTTGCCTCCGCCATATTGCTGTACGTTTTGGGAAGAACTTCGGCGCCTCAGCACAGGCTGTTGATCTATTTGATCGGTTGTTCTCTGTTTGTGTTGGGCGCCATTTTTAATGCCGTTTTTTACTCGGCATTCGGCGTGATTCTTTTCATTTTATGCCTTTTGTTTGCCCGCCCTTTGCTCGACATCGCGTATTTTCCCATACAGTTAAAAGTGATCGATGTGGTTGCCGCCAAAGAAGGCCGCAACGAGTTTTCCTACATTTTTAACCACGAATTCGGCCTGTTTCTCGGTCGTTTGTTCGGATGTGGTTTGTTCATCATTCTGGCGCGGTACGTAAGCGAATATGTCGCTTTGCGGTATGCTTTGCTGATGATTGCTGTGGTGCATTTTATGGGTTATTTTATGATGAAAGTTGTTGTTCGTGAACTCGCAAAAGAAACTTAGGGATGTACAACATTGGCATCATCGGTTATGGTGGGTTTGGTAAATTTTTGCACAATGCCTGGAACCAGCTCGGGGAAGTCCGTGTGGTTGCTGTTGCAGAAAAAGATGCTGCTAAAATGCAGGGTCTTGATGGGGTGAAAACCTACACCAACTGGCACGACATGTTGCACGATCCGGAGGTTGATGTTGTTGCCATCGTCACCGAACCTTCTACCCACGAAACCATCGCCACGGCCTGTCTTGAAGTGGGCAAACACATACTGATTGAAAAACCGCTCGCCGTTAACATGGCCGATGCGCAAAAAATCCTGGAAATACGCGACCAAACAGGCATGGTGGCAGGCATCGATTTTATCATGCGGTTCAACCCGCTTTTGGAAGCCATACGAGATCTCACGCAGAAGGGTGTTTTTGGAAAATTGCGCCGCGTTGACGTAGAAAATTACGCGCAGGACGAAGCACTTTTGCCCAGCCATTGGTTTTGGGACATCGGGCGTTCAGGAGGTATTTTGGTGGAACACGCAGTACATTTTATTGATCTTGTTCATTTTATTTCCTCTGCAAAAGTGTTGGCTGTCAACGGGTTAAAACACAATCGCAATCCGGGACAGGAAGACCAAATCATGGCCAACGTACTGTATGATGACGGACTCATTGCAACGCATTACCACGCTTTTACACGTCCCGGTTTTTTTGAAGTCACCAAAATCAAGCTGGCTTACGACCTGGCCGATGTTGAACTTCACGGCTGGATTCCCCTGTCGGCAGAGGTGAAAGCACTGGTCGGTCCGGCCACCAGAACTTCCCTTTTTGAACATCCTTTGTTTAAAATGAATACCCTGACGCCAATAGAAAAGGCTTCCGATGAGTCGAGGCCTGCGGGCTGGGGACCTTTGGACAGCTCCAAAGACGAAACTCGGAAAACGGTGCGTTCAGGCGGAATTGCATACGAAGCCAATGAAATTGTGCAGGGTATTCTGAGCCTTGGCAAAACCAAACAGGAGGTGTACATCGATTGCGTGCAGGCGTCTCTGTTGGATGTTTTGGCCAAAATCAGCGATCCCAACCACAACCTCACTGCACCTCTGGAGGCCGGTCTGGTTAGTCTGGGAATTGCCGTAACCGCATCCGATTCGGCCCGGAGTTATGTTTAAGCAAATAGCCATGAAAAAAATACAAATCCTTGCCCTTTTGATGTTGCTCCTGGCGGCATGCAACCGCCAAACGACGTTTACGCCCAACGCCATGCCGGTGGCTCAACGTCCGATTCCACGTGTGGAAAAAATGCCCAACCACCCGAAGCCGTATGCGTGGAAGGACTGGAAACAAACAACCATCGATTTCGACAAATACGTGTTTGACCTGAACAAAAAAGGCGAACACTTGCCCCTGGTTTGGCTCGACAAAGCAGGTCGGAATTTCCCGGAAACAACCTTTGGCATGTACACGGCCATCGGCGACGTGCGCATGGGGCCGGCCGTAAACAACGGCGAAAACCACGAGGCGCTCGGGGCCATGGGCGCCGTTTTGAGCGCTGCCTTGGTGGGCATCGACAAACGCAAACAGGACGGCAACAACTATGTGGGCATGTTGCGCAATTATTTCAACCGCGACAACGGCTGGAACGTCATCATGAATTTTACCAACAAAGGCGCACACATCGGCGGTGGCTACGGCAACGATTTTTGGTACGAAGTACACAACAACGTGTTGTTTTACTGTGTGGCCGATCTGTACCCGGAAGAAAAAGATTTTGAAAACATTCAACGTACCATCGCCGACCAGTTTTACCGCTCCGATTCGGTGATGGGCAGCAATTACAGTTATTCCTTTTTTGATTTTAAAAACATGAAACCGGGTACGAGCCACATTCCCACACAGGAAGACGTGGCAGGAGGTTATGCGTTTGTGTTGTATTCCGCGTGGGTTAAATTTGGGGACGAAAAATACCTGCGCGCCGCCAAAAACGCCATGAACGTGCTTTACAACCAGAAGGAAAACCGGTTTTACGAAGCTATGATGCCTGTGGCCGCTTACGTCGGCGCACGTATGAACGAAGAGGTGGGTACCACATACGACATCCAGCGTTTCCTCGACTGGACCTTCGACGGCACCGCAGTGGGGCGTGAAGGGTGGGGCGTTTTGGCCGACAACTGGAACGGTTACGATGTGAGCGGACTGGCCGGCAGCACCGTGCACAACGGCGGTTACGGTTTTTTGATGAACACGTTCGATCTTATGATGCCGATGGCTGCTATGGTGCGTTACGACCAGCGCTACGCGCGTGCCGTGGGCAAATGGGCCCTCAACGCCTCCAATGCCGCCCGTTTTTGCTACCCGTATGAAATGCCGGATTCGCTTCAGGCCATTCCGAAGCTCAAAGCGGTAACGGGAAAAGTGATTGCTTACGAAGGCGTGATCAAGGAGTCCGTGTACCCTGAGTTCAAAGGCATTTCGCCGTTTGCGCAGGGCGACGGACCGTTGTGGCACCCGGGCATGCCGCAGGAAACCATGTTTTCGGTGTATGGAAGTGGTCATGTGGGTTTGTTCGGCGGCACGTTGCAAAAAACCGACGTGCCTGAAATCCTGCAAATCGATTGCCGGGCCACCGACTTTTACCGCCGCGATGAGGCATACCCGACGTATTTGTACTACAATCCTTACAACACGGTCAAAGCCGTAGAGATCAATCTTGGCAGCCAAAAAGTGGATGTTTACGACACCGTCAGCCGGACCATTCTGAAACGCGATGTCAGCGGCAATCTCCGGGTTGATGTACCGATGGACGGCGCCCGGGTGTTGGTTTTGATTCCGGCGGGAAAAAAATACGTCGTGGAAAAAGGTGTTTTAAAAGCTGGCGGGGTAGTGGTTGATTACAGGTATTGAGGGTAAACAGAACGGAATGCCTTTTCAGGCCGTCACAGGCTGGTGCGCGGAAATAAAATCCCTTACAGTTGTCCAGTGCATTCCGGGATAACGATCGTTGTTTGTTTCGGAAATCGCACGGCCGTCCATCATGTTTCGCATGTATTGCATGCCTTGCCATGCGGGATAAAGTTCTTTTGTTCCGGGTGCAATGGTGCGTGCAATTTTTATGATGGTGCTGAGCCTTCCCAATCCGCCGGCGCGAAACAAACCGAATTTTTGTCTGGTTACCTCACCCACAACAACGGACATTTCCCTTGCACTGAGCCGGTCGCCGGCCACACGCAAGTAGCGCGGCGTGGACGGATCCAGGGCTGCATTGGCTGTGAATTCGGCTGTGTTGCTGATGGTTGTGAAGTCCATACGGACATCCGCGTTACCCCAATAAAGAATCCGCTTCAAGGGCAAAAGAATGAGTGGCATATCGCTTGTGAGCAGCTCAGCAAAAGCGCCAATAAAAATGGTCGTTGCCTTAATTGGCTGTTTATCAAGGTATTCGTGGAATTCGCGCCTTAAATCCAGGTTGCGGTTTCCTCCTGCAGGGAAATCTGTAAAGTCAATCGAATAGTCAGAAGGAATAAAGCGGGGAACCTTGGCAGCAACAGCGCCATCAAGCAATACTTTTTGGGCGTCCACAACCACATCGCGCAAGCCGGCAAGGGCGGAGACAACACACGAGGCGCCTTCGCATACCCTTGCAACAGCCTCGGTATTGAGCATGTCCACTATGAATACTTTGGCGCCGAGTTTTTCAAGGTGCCTGATTTTATCAACATTACTTTCCGACCTTACAATTGCGTGCACTTCAGCGCCTTTTTCTACCAAGGATTTAATGATTCGCTCGCCCAAATTGCCTGTTCCTCCAGCCACCACTACGGTTTGTTTCATATTGTGTTTGTTTTGCCCCAAGTTAGTAAAATTCAAGGCGGAATGCTTGTAAGATGAGGGGTTTTGAGATGCCGTGGTACTTCACGACATGTTGTTCATCAATGATAATTCTTAGAACTGTGCCTGATTGATGAGCGCAACAGTGAAAATGCTCAGAAGAAACCAGCCAATGAAGCCTTGTAAGATGCAGACATATCTTGCCAAGCCATGGGTAGGAATGTTTCCAAATCCCAGGGTTGTAAAAGCATTTAAGCTTAAGGTTACAGCATTTAATATGCTGATGGTGAATGCTTTCAATAATTTTATAAAGGACTTGCCGCGCCCTTTTTTGTTCTTTTTGGTAAAATCTTTGAAGTTGCGAATCAACCTGGCTTTACTGGTGATGTCCCAGTCTGAAGGAAAGAAAAAATAGAATATTCCAAAAAATAAAATGATATAAATGGATATTACAATTGCCCTTGCAGGATCTGTGCCATAGTTGGTATAGAATTTTAGCAGTTGATTTAATTTTAAACTGAACAGGTTTTTAAAATTAGGTTTAGAATAAAAAAGAAACTTAAGTTTGGTGCTCTCTATTTCTTTAATGCGAACATAAGTTTGGTTGGCTGAGCTTAAATCACCTGTTTCCTTGAAAAAGTCATATAGGTTTTTATTTAGTCTCAAATAGTGCTTAAGCGCAATGTCGTTATTTATTTGGTCAACGGTTGTCGCATCATAATAATCGCCCTGAAATATTCCAAAGTTCAAGTTTTTCAAAGATTCCAGACTCAAATAGCTGTTTCTGTCTATGGAATTGAAGTCCAGTGTTAAATATTTTAAAAATTTATTGTTGTTTACGAACAAGTTGGATTCAGAAAAGGAGAGGTCAGTGTTTACATTAAATTCATTATTTTCTAAATTAATTCTTTTGCAATTTAGATTAAGTCTACAAAAATCATTTGATGTGTCAGTAAATTTTGAATTGGTGATTGAAACTGAAGAAATATCATCAAACTCCATGTTCAAAGATTCATCGTTCTGGAGGTTAAGGAATTCAGTTGAGTCTATTGATATCCTGGATTCTTTGTGTAATTGAAGTCGAAATAAGTTCTTAAAAAGGGAGTTTAATATTTGGGTTGTTGAATTTTGCAGTTCTACATTAAAAGAATTAAAACTGGAATGGTTGAATTTGGCGAAAAAACGGTACTCATGGTCCTTCCTAAACAGTATTTGAATATATTGATTAAATTTACACGAGTCAATAAGAATGGCGCCTCCAAATTTTTGCCCATACAATCCTACAAAGTCTTCGGATACAACTGGAAACTCGTTGTTCCTCATGGAAAATGTTCCATCAAAGATCACATTGGAGAACCTTAAATCTCCCTCAAAGGTGCAGTTATCAATATTTATACTTTTGCATTTGGAATGGTAATAACCAGATGAATCCTTCAAAGTACCTTTCAATTCGAGATACTTTTTGAAACCACCAAAAATGGTAACAGCCTCTATTGGAAAAAAATAGTTTGATAAAAAGCTCTCACTACCTTTATCTGGTAAGTCATTGACAAAATATACGTTTGAATAACTGACCTCTTTTTTGTTGCTAAAAAAAATCGCATCAGCAAGTTTGGAGTATCCAAGCGTGTCCTTGCTTTGTCCATAACAGGAAATTGCTGCTGAAATAAATGCAAGTAATGGAAACAATGCTTTCATACAATAAGGGCTACCTCCTAAAACTTAATACCAACACCACCCATCGCCGATTGCATGATGCCGTCGCGGTAATAACTGTTGGACATGTAGCCAAACTCATATTCAAGGTTCAGAAAGACATTTTCCCTGATGAAATACAGGATGCCTACGCCGCCCCCGCCATAAAAACCGAAGTCATCGGAGGTAAGGTTGCCTTTGGGGCCATCGTATTCTATGTTGGCGAATTGCATACCTGCCATGGCTTTGACGAACCCTTTGAGGTTGTTTTGGCCAAACATGTATTTGGGTGCCAGGTACACGGGTATGGTCCCGACAGTTACGGTCGTGGTCGTATCCATATTGGTGTATTCTCCGGATACGCTGATGTAACCCAGAGCGAGCCCCCAGGCCATCGGACCTTCGTTCGGATTGAGTTCGTACAGGCCATTGATGCGCCATCCGGTACCTGTGATGTCGTAATCCGCGGTAACGTCGTAATTGCTGGCAAACACATTGGCCCAGCTGTAACCGCCACTCACCGTAAAAATTTGTTGTTTTTGGGCGAAAATGGACACCGACAGCAGAAGAAAAGAAAGGGAAAGCAGTTGTTTTTTCATGGGTGGAGGTTGTTGCAGCGGCAATTTCGCGACTATTCTCCAAAATCAAAAACAATTAAAATCTGTTCCTTAAATTCTAGGGTGTTTCTGAAAAATGCTGCCGGAGATGAAAACAGCAGATTTTAGGTTCTGGACAAGTGTACTTTTTTGAGGAATAGTGGGTTCTATTGCCCTAAAAAGACACGCCAGCCAGGGTCTAAAAGATGCGTTTTCAGCCTGGTGAGCATTTTTCAGACACACCCTAATTAATACCTCATTGTTTCCTGTTTCGAAGCCGTTTCGTTTACATTGGGGTTTAAATTGGCCTGATTTTCAAAATGTGGTACTTGAAAGGCTTTCATCACAGGTTTGTAAAGCAGGATGTTGATTCCGATGACAGAGAAAAACAATCCGATGCTCATCAGTTTTACTTCTTTGGTACTGCTTGTGTGGGCCAAAAGAATGACCGGACCAATTCCGACCAGTAATCCAAGGGCCAACCGGACGATGAGTATCCTCGGGTTGATCTTGCGTTTCAGGTTGAACAACCAAATGGAGAAGGTGATTTCCGAAAAGGTATAAAACAACATCAGGGCTGCGGTAAAATACAGGAATCTTGAAAAAGATGGACAGAAAAAGAACACGGTAAATGCATAAACTATGAAGGCTAAGGCATGCATTTCATGGTAAGCAAATTGTACGTTTTGTTTGTCCCTTTTCATTGCCGTCAGGAAAGCAAACAATGCAGCGAGAACGAAGCATCCTGCTACAGTATATTTGACCCACTCCAACGAAGCATTTTGCAAAAAAAGCAGCAAAAGACCTGACAAAAGGATCAAACTGCCGTATAGGAACAGCGAAATTTCTTTACTTATCATATCAAATTTTTTATAAAGGGTAAGATTATGCAACTGTAAAAATAGGATTGTACAAAGTGCCAGGTGTTGCATTCCAAAGGTTAATAGTTGTAAAAATCTCATAATTTTGAATCAAACCATTACTTCTATGAAGCATACATTCCTCTTTATCATCCTGCTTACCGCCGCCATGTGCAGCACGGTTTCCACCGATCCGGTAAAAGAAACGGAAGCCATTAAAAAAGTGCTCGAAAAAGAATCTGCTACCTGGCGCTCCGGCGACGTAAAAGCGCATGCCGAATGCTGGCACATCCAGCCCTACAGCCGTATCCTGGTTTCGCTGCCCGACGGAACGGTCATCGACGTTCCGCCCGACGCCATCATCAACCCGAAGCAGGACGACGCCGATCTTGGAGGCACATCCTCCAATTCGGATTACAAGTTCAGCATCCACGGCGACCACGCGTGGGTGAGCCACCAGGAGGAATCCATTTCGAAAGACGGCAACAAGACGTATTCCTACGAGATACGGATTTTGGAAAAAATTAAAGGGGATTGGAAACTGGTGGGGCAGAGCATCATGATCAGAAAGCCGGAGCAGGGC
The DNA here is from genome assembly GCA_020847915.1 of Saprospiraceae bacterium. Lineage (GTDB taxonomy): Bacteria > Bacteroidota > Bacteroidia > Chitinophagales > Saprospiraceae > M3007. The sequence continues at coordinate 32,274 of JADLBE010000037.1, forward strand.
TAAACAATGGCTTAATGATCAGGATACAATGACCATGATCAGCAATTGCTCTAACGGTGTTTCCATGGATCCAATATACCGGTTCAATAAATCTCTCCCCAATCTTCTTTCGATAAATTCAACAAAAACATGCCGATTCGGTACATGCCGCTGTACGCCGCAGGGGCCCAACGGTGCATTCGTTTGTAGACTTGTTCATCGGAATATTCGGCGTGTTTTGATGCTTCGAGGCGCCAAGTGGAGCCGTCTAGTCCATACTCATCATTTCCATCGTACAGATCCCAAAATTCGTTTTGATCGACCACCTGTTCAAATGCCTTCCATTGCGAGGCCGTCAGAGCGATCTTTTTATTACGTGTGATTTGAATACAGGATTGGTCAAATGGTTTGGTACCAACCAAAAACGCACAGGATGGATCGATTGAATGACCTTGTACCGTTAAAGTTGCAACGTTTTTGCGATTTTGAATGGTAATCAGGATGGTTTCGTGGTTGAATGCCCGAGAGATGGACAGGCGGTAGATGTCGGTGCTGTCGTGCAGGTTGAACGAGGAAATGTCGTCGAGGTGCAACACCTCGTAAAGGATTTTTTGCCTCGAAAATCTTGCGGAGTCTTCCCTGCGTAAGTTTTCTTTATTTTTGAAAAAACTGCTGTCATGCTGCATGATCCAATCCAAATCGCGCAGCAATACTTTTTTATCAACGAAATCCGGTCCTTGTTCGGTTTGTGTTTTTAATGCTTGCAGCGCCTTTGCGGTATCAAATCCTGAAGATTCCGGCTTTGGGGATTGGTTGCAGGCGAGGAGGAGGAGGGTGAGAAAAAAGGGTTGGGTAGGGCGCATGATGGATTGCAGGATTTACATGATTTTGATCGTGGGTTACTTGGGTGATCCGGCAATTTTTTTGTCTGAATCAGGATTCACAGGATTATAGGATTTACATGATTTTGATCGTGGGTTACTTGGGTGATCCGGCAACTTTTTTGTCTGAATCAGGATTCACAGGATTAAAGGATTTACATGATTTTGATCGTGGGTTACTTGGGTGATCCGGCAACTGTGAGCGAAAATCATGTAAATCCTATAATCCTGTGAATCCTGATTCAGACAAATAAATTAAGAAGGACGATAGGGATTGTATATCTTTTTGTACTGCAAACTTTTTGCTCCAAAATTGATCAGGAGACCGATGGGATAATCGTATGCAACAACATAATTCTTCGCCTGGGCAAGATGAACGTCGTCAAGGTCAATCAAAGCCTTAAGTTCAACAATGATTTTATCTTCAACAATAAAGTCGGCTCTGCGGGTCCCGACTTCCACGCCGTTGTAATAAATAGTTTGTTCGATTTCCCGGCCGAAACTTAATCCGGCATTTCTGAATTCGAGGGACAGGCAGCGTTGGTAAATAACTTCCTGAAAGCCGTTACCCATAGTGTTGTGCACCTTCATGGCACACCCATTGATTTTGTAAGTGATCTCGTCGAGCGTCATGGTTGAAATGTTTTTGTTTCATTATCAATGCATTACAAACTCGGAGAATGTATGTGGCGATTAAAACAAAATTAAGTTACAGCTTCGCCATTCAAACATACTGTAATCTAACATTCCGCGCAATTTTTTTGTCTGAATCAGGATTTTCGGGATTATTGGATTTACATGATTTTGATCCCCCGTAAACTGGATGATCCGGCAACTGTGAGCGAAAAATCATGTAAATCCTATAATCCTGGAAATCCTGATTCAGACAAAAAAGCAACGTGAGAGACCAAGCCCACCACTTAGCAAAATCCTGGAAATCCTGATTCAGACAAAAAGAGCATCGTGGGCGGTTACCCCACCACCATTTTCGTCAAATTTTCCCAAGAGAATTTACCCTTCTCCTCCTCCACAGCCCTAACCATCTTCTCCCGATCCTCCTCCTCAAAAAACGCACTAACCGCCCCGGCAATCGCCTCGGCCTTTACCTCAACCACATACCCCGCGACCCCGTCCTTCACAATCTCCGGCAAACCACCCACGTTGGTCACCACCATGGGTTTGTTGAAATGGTAAGCGATTTGGGAAATGCCGCTTTGGGTGGCGGTACGGTAAGGCTGCACCACCAGGTCGGCGGCGGAGAAATACACTTTGACCTGCTCGGCGGGGATGAAGTCGGAAAACACGTGCACACGGTCGCGTAAGCCGTGTTTGTCGATGATGGACTGGTAGGGCGCCCAGTCGTCGTAAGGTTCGCCTGCGACCACGCAGTGTACATCCGGCGCAAGAGCCAGGGCTTCCAACAGGAGGTCGAGGCCTTTGTA
>JADLBE010000038.1 GCA_020847915.1 Saprospiraceae bacterium
AAAACACAAAAAATGCGTCTCATCATCTTCTTCTTACTCCTTTCCGCCACCCTCTTCGCACAGCCCGTCGATTTTTTCGACACCGCCCGCAACCGCCACATCCCGGGGATGATTGACCCGGGCGGCGACAAACTCGTCATCATCGGCGCCTGTTACGGTTGTGAAAAAGGCATGTACGCCTTCCTGTCGAAAGCCCTCGTGGCCGAGGGTTATACCGTGGTGAGTATCGAGCATGAGCAGCCGCAAGATGAGCCTCTGGCAACCACCGGCGACATCTACAAACTGCGCTACCCCGTTTGGGAGCGTGGTGTCCAGAATCTGAAATTTGTATTGGCTGAAATGTACAAGCGCCAGCCAGCCCTGGCCGCCACCAAACCCGTGCTTATCGGCCATTCCAACGGCGGCGACATCGCGATGCTGTACGCCACCCTTTACCCCGACGAGCTGGCGGACGTGATCAGTCTCGACCACCGCCGCATGCCCATCCCACGGAGCGCCAAACCCCGTTTGATGTCGTTGCGCGCCGGAGAATTTGAGCCCGATGCAGGCGTGATACCCACGCCTGAAGAGCAGGCGCAATACGGCATTCAAATAGAAATGTTTGAAAATGCACGGCACATAGAGTTGAGTGATTTGGGTAGTGCGCAAATTCGGGGACGGATGGAGCGTTTGGTGGTGGAGTTTTTGAGGAATTAATCCCTTTTCCGCATCGAGAAAACTGTCCTATCCAACCGGTGCTGCACGTTGGGATCCAAGCCATATGCCCTGCACGTTAGTTGCCAGGCGGCAGCCAATCTTTCAGCTGGCGTTTTGCTAAGCCAATAAGCCCTAGTATTGGATGCTTCCTCAAAGGTGGCAATGCGGAATGCGGTTCGGTCCAGACGGTCGGTGTTCATACGGTAAAGATAAGTCTATCTTACTAAAAAAACGAGGCTACACCTCTTCTGGCATCAGAGGTGTAGCCCCTTTTGATGGACAAAAACAGGTTCCGTCAGCAAATCCTCCCAAATCCTATAGTCATCCCAGCGAAGCGTGGGACCTAAATCCATCCTGAAAATCCCGTAAATCAATTTAATCCTGATCAGAAATCAAACAAATCCCCCAAAAACGAATCCTTTTTTTTCCTTTTCGGATCGTAATGCCTGTTGTCGGCATACTTGTCGTAATGCGGCTTGTCGTATGGTTTGTGATCGCTGTGCGGGGCGGCCGGCTTGTATTCCTGGGCCGAACGTTCGATGATTTTATCGAGCTCGCCGCGGTCGAGCCAAATGCCTCGGCATTGCGGACAATAATCAATTTCTACGCCGCTTCTTTCGGTCATGGCGAGGGGCATGTTGCAGGTTGGACAATTCATGGTTCGTGTGTTTAAGTTTGGGCAAAACGTTGGAATCGGGGCGCCAAAATACAACGGTACTTGACAGATTTTGTTGAATGAATTCCTCCAAATGTACTCTCCTGTTTTTAATCACTGAACGTTAGCTTAAGCGCGTACTCGTTGACACGGAGAACACAGGGGAGGACAGAGGACATAGAGGGGTGGCTGGCTTCGCCATCCAAATTGGAATACAAATGGATGGCGAAGCCAGCCACCCCTCTGTGTTCTCTGTCCTCCTCCGTGTTCTCCGTGTCAACGATTATGAGGCCCCTACCTTCTCATCATCACCCGAAACGTCCCAACCCCGCTGCCGCCTCCCTGCCTGTTCAAATTGTACGTCAATTTCAACAAACCGTAGCGGCCAAGCGACGAAACGCGCTGGTCTTCCACATAGTTCAGGTTGGTTACACGCTGGATACCCACGTTGCGGTTGAGCAGGTCGCGCACCACAAGACTCACCTCCAAGGCCTTGTTTTTCAACAAAAATTTTGAAACGCTGGCGTTCCAAATGGGTACGGCAGTGTTGAAACCATCAGACAAGCCATTGTTTACCACATATTCCAAATTGGTGTTTGCGGCCATGTTCCAGGGCAGTTCGGCGTTGGCGTCGGCCGAATAAAACTGCTGCAGGTATTGTTGGTCGATGGCGCCTTCAAACGAGTAGGCCGTCCGGTACCAGTTGTAGTCGGCGCCGGCGCTCATGGAAAACCATTCCACAGGTTCGAACTCCCATGAAAATGCCTGGGTAATGCTCCAGCCGGTGGTGGTGTTTTCTTCGGTATTAACAAAGTTGTAGCCGCGGTTGAAACCAACGTCGGAACGGATGTTGAACCGGGAATCAATTTTTTTCCAGGGTATGCCGAACGAAAAGGTGCCGTTGATGCGCCAGTCGGCATCCACATTTACAGGTCGGTAGGCACGGCGCAACAGGGAATCGATGACCTGTGCGTTCACAATGCGGTCCTGCGTGTAGGTGGTGAACACGCCGGCGAAAAAGCTGCGCATGGTGCCCGGGTTGAACTGCACGTAATGAAGGTTCAGGTTGTTGGCATATTCGGGTTTGAGGTTCGGGTTACCGAGGTACACGTTCAACGGGTCGCTCACGTCGGGCACGGGTTGCAGTTGCTGCACGGTGGGCGCCGTTACACGCGCATTGTAATCGGCACTGAAACGGCGCGACTGTGAAAATTCATAATTGTAGTCCAACCGCGGCAAAAGGTGGCGGAAATCCTGGCGCACGGACTGGCCCACACCCGACGTTACCTCGCCGTCCAAAACAGCGTATTGCGCATCCAACCCGAAGCTGCCGTTCCATGTTTTTTTGTTGATGCGGAAACCTGCACCGGCACGGTGGTAACTGAAATTGTTGGTGTAAGCGTTGGAAAGCAGGTCGTTGAACTGGTTCTGTCCTTCCACAATGTCGAACACGTCTTTGTCCGCTTCGTTTTGGGTACTGTTGTAAGCATAACTTAGCTCTACATACCGTTTTTTACCCAAAGGTTCGGTGTACGTGGCGCGGGCTCCGAGGGTGGTAACATCGTTGATGAAGGTCTGGTCTTGCAAAACGGTGTCGATGCTGGTGGGGGTGCCGTCGTCGCCGTACAGGAAATTTTCGCTCAGGTTTTGACTTTCCGAATCGTTGAAATTGAGACCAAAAGTGCCGTTAAGCGTTACATTTCTACCTTTTTTGGCAAATTTGTGACGGTACAGGAGGTTGTTGTTCCAGTTGGTTCCTGTAGCATCGGAACTGAATTTCCGGTTGTTGCCGTTGGTCAGTTGTTGGTCGGCGTTGAAGTTTTCCGTTTTTGCGACTGACTCGCTGTGGCGGTCGCTCATGGCCAGGGTCGTAGCGAGCTGCACGGTATTGAACGAGTCGATTTTTTGGTCGAAAGTGGCGTTTACGCGGTGGTTGTTGGCGAGGGTTTCCTCTTCGCTGCTGCCGTTGGTGTAAAACGTGCCTTCGGGCAGAAAGGACTGGCGCTGGTAGCTGCGGCTGAAATTTTGCAAAGGCCGACTGTAAAAATAACTGCCGTTAAGCTCCGTTTTGGGGGTAAATTCCTGGTTGAAATTCACACCGCCGGCCCAGGTGGTGAGGAAGCCGTCGTTGTTGCCAAAGGCACTGAGTGGAATGCCGTTGTCGCTGTCGCTGCTGAATTCTAGACGAACACTACCACCGCCGCCGCCCATCATTTGGCGCATGGCGCCAGAATAGGCCATGTAATCATCGATGGAAAACCCGGCTTCATTTACGTTGTTGCCCATGCCCAGCACCGAAAGTTGCTGGTTGGGTTTGAAACGGTTGAGTGTGAGGTTGCTTTCGTAGCGGCCCGTATTGCTGGTCGGGGTGAGGTCGGCGCCGCCACCGGCAGCAACCCGACCAAACCAACCTTTTTTCTTGTCCTCCTTGAGCTGGAGGTTGATTGTTTTTTCGCGCGAACCATCGTCGACGCCACTGAACGTCGCCTGGTCCGATTTTTTATCGTACACCTGCACCTTATCGACGGCGTCGGCGGGCAGGTTTTTGGTGGCGGCCTTAGGATCGGTTCCGAAGAACTTTTTGCCGTCTACCAACACATTTTTTACCACTTCTCCCTGGGCGCGCACCGTGCCGTCGCGTTCAATTTCCACCCCGGGCATTTTTTTCAAAAGGTCTTCCACCACGGCATTGTCCTTCACGTTGAACGACCCGGCGTTGAACTCGATGGTGTCCTTTTTGATTTGTACCGGATTCGCTTCTCCGGTAATTTGCACCTCACCGAGCAGGGTGGATTGGGGTTCCAGCTTCAACGTTCCCACATCCACAAAAGTTCCGCCGCCGTTCAAAGTCAACACTTGCTGGTGGTTGCGGTAGCCGATGTAGGTGGCCCGCAGCAGGTAATTTCCGGAAGGTTGGTTTTTGAGTTCGAAACTGCCGTCAGCTTCGCTGCGCGTAAAAGCAGCAAGCGATGAGTCGGAGGCCTGCAGCAACATCACCGTGGCCATTTCCAGGGGTGCGCCCATGCTGTCCTGCAACACCCCGCGGACGTCGTATTTTTGGGAAAAAAGAGAAATACTTAATGTGGAACATACCAGCAGCAGCAGGCAAATTCGGAATAGGGAATGCGGAATGGGGAATTTGTCATCCCAGCGAAGCGTGGGAACCGAACAGGGAATGCGGAATGGGGAATGGGGGAGCCCGGCAACGTTTAAGAAACCTTGGAGGTTTCTCAAACGTGTTTTAAGCTTAGCCACGGTCCCAGGCGTATCCGCACTTTGAACTTTAAACTTTAAACTTTGAACTGCTGCCCACTGCCTGCTGCCTGCTGCCTGCTTATTTGTTTTCATAGCTTAACCGTTTTTGTTGGCACAAAGGTATTTCCCCCTTTGCGCACAACAGGTTAACCTACCTTGATGGAACGTTAATTAAGGTTAAACCAACAATGCGTGCTTGAAAACTTCAAATAAACTCCGTGACGTCGGCATCATCGTCGATGTCCGGCAAGTCCTCTTCCAGCAGTAATTCATTGTCTTCTTCAACGTAGGTCACCGGTTGGTTGTCGTTGAGCAGCATGCCCCCTGATTGAATAAGTTGATCAACGGTGATTACGTTTTCTTCTTCCGGATTCATGGGTTCATAGGTATCGTCCTGGTCAAATTGCCCATCGAGGTTTTCATCCTGAACCAACATATCAATGTCCAGATCCTGATCGGAGTCGATGAGGTAAGTGTCGGGAATCCCATCTGCATTGGAGTCGATGAGGATGGCATCCACCATATTGTCATGGTCCGCATCAACAGCAACTGCGTCAATACTGCTGTCATCGTTGAGGTCGATGCCCACAAGGGTTGGGGCAGAAGCGACTTCGGGCGTCACTTCGGGCACTGCGATGGGATCGTTGTTGCTTATGGGCTCTGCAATGGGTGTTTCCACTGAAACGGTGCCTGAATTTTGGACAACAGGTGGGGTTGCCGCATCTACATCCGGCGTATCGGGAACGGGTGTTGATGCAACAGACTGATCCACTTCGGCGGACCCATCGGATGCAGGCGTGTGGAATTCCTGGAACGCTGAGTTTTCCTGCAGGGCATCGGCATATTGCATTTGTTGCTCGGGCGACATCGCTTCCCACTCCTGTTGGGTGTAGGTGTTGTAGTATTGTCCGTGCCATTCAAAAAAGCCGCCTGGCCCTACTTCTGCCCGGGCAGCAGCAAATGCTTCGTTAAAACCCATACCATCCTGGACACCGTCGGCAAAGGGCGCTTCCGTAAAAACAACAACCGATTCGTTGCCATTTACAACTGGAGGAACAGGTTCCTCCCCGGAACTAAAGCCGAAAAGCGCATAAGCGCCTGTACCCACCATGATGCCGCTGAGTCCGGATGCCGTATTGGTCAACATCTCTTTTTGCCGCGCCGAGAGGTTTTTCAGGACCAAACGTTTGCGGTTGGGCGGCGTAGCAGGATTTTTTTCAGAGCTGTGGGTATCCATTTTTTTGGATTTTAAAAATGATCAATACGGGCGGGCATCCGATGGTGGTACTACATGAAGATATCCACATAATCTGCCACAGGATCGCAAGGATTGTCGATGCTTTGCATGCGGAAATAGGACCTGCCACCGGTTTTTCGGAACTTGTAACGTCCATTGCGCTTACATGCATTGCCATTGTTGATGTGACTGATTTTTGTCACGATGGTACCTGTGACCCAAAAATTGTTTTTGTCCACAAATTCCACGGTGCCGTTAACCGTCACGAAGTCGCCATTGTACCGCTGCTCTCCGGAAATTTTAAACACGCCGTTTTCTTCCTTGATGTTCACCTTGCCGGGCACATCCGTTTCTATCCATTGGAGGGTCAGGCTGTGTTTTCCAACATACTGGGAGCCAAAGGTAGTTGTTGCCGGACTTTTCGTGCCTGGAACGCTCAATGAATCAACCGCCGCTACGGGTTTTTCTTTGGGCAAAACAACCACGTTTTTAATGGCATGGAGGGGCAAGGTGCCCTTGTCCTGCAAAAACAAATAAGCACCAAAAACATAGCTTAACTCCCCAACACGTTCGGGTTTGTACTTAAAGGTGTTGGAAACATATTCCTCTGAGTCGTTCCATTCAGGTGCCAGGATTAAACTTGTTGGATCATTGCCTTCAAACTGGTACAGGATATGCTTGATGCCCGGGTTTTGGATGTCCCACATGGGAGATTCCAGCAGATTAACATCAACCGAAAATTCGAGTTCTTCGCCCAAAACGATGGTATCCTTTCCCGAAACGGCAACGGTTATTTTTCCGTTTTCAAACAAACTTCGCACTGCGTCCGAATCTTTTCGGGCAATTTCAGTTTGGCTTTTTTGCCAAAAAAACCAACCTGCCAGTCCCAATCCGACAAGCCCAAGAACTAGGTAAACAGGCCAGGGAAGCGACGTTCCTTCCGGTTTTTCAGGGTCAGGCGTTAACGTCGGTGCTGTTTTGAAACTTTCAACAACGGTTTCGTCCGAAACATAAGTGGAGGTGGCTGGTTTGGGTTTTCCTGAAATCAGGGCACGCAGGTCGTCGGCACTACGGACGCGCTGGTCCGGGTCTGCAACCAGACATTGCCGGATAAGTTGCCGGTAAGGTTCGGGCACCGTTTCGAGATCAGCAGGTAATTGGGCATCCATGATACGTTTGACAACATCTGCACGCGCAGCATCGGAATCCGAGCGGTAACTGCCTGTTTCGAAAGGTGTATTTCCGTTAAAAATCCGGTACACAATGACGCCCAGGCTCCACAGGTCGGTGTTTTTCCGAATGGTTTGATGCCCCTGGAGTTGTTCCGGCGAGCTGTAATTGAGCGTACCACCGGCCAGAGAATTGGTGTGGTGGGTGTTTTGTCCGTCCTTGAATGCTTTGCTGATGCCCAAATCGGTAATTTTGGGCACCAGTTTGCCATTTTGCCTGCGGATGACGAGGATGTTCCCAGGTTTCAGGTCGCGGTGAATGATGTTGTTTTGATGCAGGTGGTTTACACCCTCCACAAGTCCCAAAACGAGTTGTTCTTTTTCCGCAGCAGAAAGGTTGCTCGATTGAAGCAACTGTCCGAGGTTGCCTTCGGCATAATACTGCATCACCCCGAAATCGTAGGTTCCTGTTGGAAACGCGAACGTATAGCAGGCTTCGTAATGTGCTACGTTTTCATGTTCGGGAATCTTATTGGCAAGTTCAACTTCGTTCAACAACCTGAAATTTTCCTGACCTTTCCGCACTTCAGCAACTTTAAGCGCAACAAACCTGTCGCGTACCTGGTCGTAAGCCTTGTACACTTTCCCAAATCCACCTTCTCCGAGCTGGTCGGTTTCCGGATCGTAAACAAACCGTTGTTGAAACGCTTCAAATGTCATATCGACCATTTTTATTGGTAGGTTATTTAGACGGCACTTTCATCACTGCAAGAATTGCTTCAGCCGCTACCCGACCCGATTCGGCGCCACCGTTCATGTAACCCTGGTAATCTGAACTGCAATGTTCGCCGGCAAAAAACACTTTACCTACGGTTTCAGATTCGGCGCCGCTGATGGTGGTCCATTGTCCGACGCCATACGCAGCATAACTGCCCATGGAAAGTGGATTTGTAGACCAATTGAATACCGATGATTTACCGTTGTAGGCTGCTTTCGCCCCCATAAACACCTTGTCCAATTCATCTACGTAGGGTACGCTGGCATTGTTCGTCAGGCCTACACCTTCCTTACCACCCAGGAAAACGGTGTAACCCCCCGGTCCGGCATTGTCGGTTTGCAGCTGACTGTTGTCCCAACCATTTTGAATACGGTTGTGGAAAAGGTAGCCGGAATAACCTTTGTTGCGCCAGATCCTTTCATTAAATCCAAGCAGCAGTTTACTGTTGGTTCCGTAAGTCAGGTTGTTGATGGCGTTGGTTTTATGCGCAGGCATGTCCGGAATCTGAAGGTCCACTTCCCGAAGTTTGGTGAATGGAAGGGCAAGCACGACAAAATCGGCATGGACCTCTTTGCCATTCCCGAATTTCAGCATGTACTTGTTGTCTTTTTGATGAAGTGCTTCAAGGACATAGCCGAGTTTAACCTGATCGCCAAGTGCTTCGCCGAGTTTCTCCGTGATTTTGGAGTTTCCGCCCAGGACTTTGTAACGTTCATCGCTGTCGCCGAAAATTTTAAATTCATCAAGTTCGGTACTGATGAAAGTGATGAAATTGAGCGAAGATTGGTTGCCGATTTCCAAACCCATTTCGCTGGTATAGGCAACATCCATCAGTTGGTTGAACCACTTGGGACCGCCGAGTTTGGAAATGTATTCTTCGATGGACATGTTGTCCAGCTTTTTTTCCTCCGGCGTGGAAACATCGAACCCGACTTCATCGGTAACCAGAGCGGCGTCTTTTTCGATTTTGGCGGCTATCGGACGAAAGGTGTTGATGACTTCTTTTTCAGAATAGAAACGGCCGTTGATGTGAAAAGCGTCGCCTTTGAGTTTTTTTTCAGATGCGGACTGCATGTCTAGCAACGGCAGGTTGAATTCCTTGACGAGTGCAAGCATGTCTTCATGGTCGGAGTCGATGAACTCGCCGCCAAGTTCGGTGCTGACGTAGTCTGCCAGCAACCCGTTTACGGAAAAAATACGTCCACCAGTCCTGTTGGCGCCTTCGTACACTTCGGCGGTATAGCCGGCTTTTTTAAGCACATAAGCCGCATGGAGGCCGGCTATTCCTCCTCCCACGATGGCAATGACGGGTCCGCGAGCTTCTTTTGCCGGTGTGGGTGGAGGATTGGAGCAGGCGCCCAGCAGTCCGCCTCCCAGGTAAATGACCGCGCCGGCCCTGGCAGTATTGGCCAGAAATCTCCGGCGGCTGGCCTTAAAAATTTGTTCATCGATATCGTCAACCGAAGCATACCTGTTGGGATTTTTTTCCAGAAGCCTTGCTTTTTGAATGGCTTTGTACAGACTGGCAGCTGTGGGTGTTTTGAACTTTTTCATGTTTAATTCAGTGGTTCAGGTTATTGTTTGGGGAGCAGTATTTCATTGTCTTCAAAAATAAGGTGTGGATTGGGCAGGCGGTCCATGTTGAGTTCGTAGATGTCCGTCCAGCGGCTGCTTGAGCCCAATTGACTGGCTGCGATGGAGCCCAGGGTATCCCCTACTTTGATCACATACACACGTTCTGTTTTACTTTCTTTGGCTTTGGCCACCTCAACCTTGTCACTGCGGAGGTATTTCTGGATGATTTGTCCATACGCAGGGCTTTCCTGAACAACTTTCAAGGCCGAGTTCAATTTGGCCAGAAACTCATAATTCTGTTTGCCTGGAACACCGATGGCATATTTTGACTTGTTGAGGTTGAGTTGAACGATTTTCAGGTTGTCAAACTCTTTAATTTCTTCGGATGTAAAAGGATAGTCGTAGATGACCGCATCTACCTCATCCCTATTGATGCAATCCAGCCAGTTTTTGTCCTGGTCATCCACGTAGGATTTGATGGTTTTTACACCGGCCACATTTTTTTCAACCCATTCTTTGGCCACATTATCGCCTTCGTAAAGACCGACACGTTTGCCTTTGAGCTGGTTGATGTTTTCGATGGCGCTTCCTTTGGGTACGATGAGACAAAGCCCGAAATCGAGGTAGCTGTCGGACCAAAGGGTGTTTTCAATTTCCGGATCGGGCACATACCCGCCCATAAATACATCAAAGGTTCCTTCCTGTGCCTGAACAGGCAGGTCTTCGTAGAAATATTTTTCATTAAATTCCACTTTGTCAATGCCCATCTCTTTTGCCACTGCGTTGATGAGTTCAAAATCCAGGCCATACCGTTTGTTGCCCTCTAACCAGTTTAGTGGTGCTCCATCGGGCTCAACACCTACCCGGAGTACGCCGGATTTTTGCACCTGTTCCCAGATGTTACCACCTTTTTCGGCAACAACCGGGGTATCGGATGGTTTGTTGATGTAATCAAGAATAAAATAGGTTAACCCTGCCAGGATCAGGATACCCAATGCAAACTTTACCCAGCTGCGCACCCGCACAGTGCCATAGCCGGCAGAGCTGCCGGATAAAGGTTCACCGCATGTTTCACAAAAGCGTGCGTCGGAGGAGTTGGTGTGTCCGTTTTTACAGATTTTCATAATTCGCTTTTTTTAAGGTTATAGATGAGTGCCGCATTTTTTACAAAAATGGGCATTGGATGATACTTCCGTCAAACACTTGATGTTGGTACAAAAACGAGTGTCTTTGTGGCTGCCGCAATGGCTGCAAAAAGAAGAATTGCCCGGCAACTGGCGTTTGCAGCGTGGATTGGGGCAGTACAATTTAACTTTCCCTATGTTTTCCAAATCATACAGGAATTCCTCACAGGAACCGTAGCGCTCGTAGCGATCCTTTTTGATTGCTTTTTGAATAATTGCCCGCATTTCGGGAGAAATGTTGGTTAATGCCGGCAATTCTTCATGCACAATTTTATACTGTATGTTGATTGCTGAGGTACTGTTCCTGTCGTAGGGCGGTTTGCCGCTCAGCAAGCTGTAGAAAGTAACACCGAGCGAATAAATATCTGTGCGGGGATCAAGATCCCGGGGTGAAACGATTTGTTCCGGGCTCATGTACATCGGTGTACCCACGATTTGGTCGGTTGCTGTAAGCTCCGAATCGGCATCTATGATTTTGGCAATTCCGAAGTCGACCATTTTCAAAACCCCGTCGCGGGTGACAAACAGGTTGGATGGTTTGATGTCGCGGTGCAATACTTTCTTTTTATGGGCAAAAGAGAGGGCATCCAGTGCCTGCCGCAACCAATCTGTTGCTTTGGCTTCCGGAAGCGGACCAAATTTTTCTGAATACTGTTTCAGATCATATCCATCGAGGTATTCCATAACGATGGCGGCAAAATCGGCGGTCAGTACCAGGTCGTAAACATCTTTGATGTGGCGGTGATTAAGCATAACCATGGCTTCCGCTTCCTGACGAAAACGTTGTTGTACTTTATCGTCATCCATGTACCGGCGGTGCATCACTTTTACAGCAGCTTTTTTGTGAATGCTGTTTTCTGCATAATACACCGTAGCCATGCCACCCTTTCCCACATAATCCGTGGTTACGCCATTTTCATCGGTAAACGGTATGATGGTCCAGCCGTTGATCTTAGTGCCTATCATGGTTTTGAAGTTGGTTTTTCTTTACAAACACCACGTAAGGTATTTGTTGGAAAACATGTTTTCAGCATACTGCAGTACACATTTTCAGTGGTTTTGCATTCGTTATTGGGTTGGGCAATTTTCCCGGCATGTGCCCGTATTATCAATGGTAAATCGGTTTCCTTTGTCATCAATGACCATGGCCCTGCCGTTTGAAAAGGCGTTTGCCATTTTGAATTGATGTTTGATAACCAGGGCGCCATGTTCGTTCACGTAACCCCAATTTGAACTGGCATCCTTTACAGCCATCCTGTTTTCAGCAAGGGAACCTAGCTCAGCGTATTGGCCTGCCAATTTTTCTTTCAGCGCCGTTTCCTTATTTTTCATCAATTTTTCAAGTGCTTTCCGGTGGTCGGAACCGTTGGGCGTACTGACCTCCGTACTTGCCGGAGGAACATCATCCTTGGGTTTACCTTCGGCGCCATTTTCGCTTAGCACAGGGCTGTTGGCTTTGGCGGTTGGAGAGGCAGATCTTGTATTTGCTTCGGGCTCGATGGCACGGTGGTTCGTTGCGTTGTCCTCTTGAAGCGAATGTACTTCATTATCTGGTTTTTGATCTGTTTTTCCGGCCGCAGATTCTGCTTCGGCAAGGTTCGTGTCCGGAATCTGGTAAATCACTGCCAAAACAACGATCATCAATAAAATACCGGCCAAAAGCAGCAGCTGGGTTCGGTTCAGCAAGGGTTGGTTTTTGCCCCGGTTATGGGGCTCTTTTGCATCAGGTGTTTCCGAAGCAGCAGAAGCTGAAGGCCGGGACACTTCCTCCGGCGCACCCAACGCATGTTCCTCATCATTTAAAGCCAACATGGAAGGTATGGCGCGCATGGTCAACCCGGTATTTTCCCCGGCGTTTTGTGCAACATCTTCCGCTCCAATTTCAAGGAGAATACACGTGTTGTTGTCGCGGGATTCGGCGGCGCAGGCGGCTTCCAGGGCGGCTTTTTTTTCTTCGGGTTTAAGGTCTTTGTTTCCCAACAGGGCAATAAAATCCGTTGGCGTATAAGGTTCCAATACACCATCGGAGCACAGCAGAAACAGGTCGCCTGGTTGAAGATTTTGTACAACAGCTACATCAGGTTCAACCATGGTTTCGTCTGCTTTGGCCTGCAATGCCCTTGAAATAATGTTGCGCATCGGATGCCGGTCCATCTCCTCCTCGGATTTGAGCACACCGGTATCGAACAACATTTGCACATGGGAATGGTCGTTGGTGCGCCAGTACAAACCTTTCCCGGGCTTAACATAATACACCCTACTGTCGCCGACATGAGCAACCACTGCCTTTCCATCCTGAATACGAAGCATGGCGAGCGTAGTGCCCATACCTGCCTCTTCAGGGTGATCAGCGAGGCGGGTTTGCAAGGCATACTGGGCTTCTTTTACAAATTGGTGCACTGCCGAAACATCCGTGGTTGCTTGTCCGGCTTTTTCAACCTGTCCGGCAATGGTATGAGCAACCAGGGAACTTGCGACTTCTCCTTTGGCCGAACCGCCAACACCATCGCAAACGAGGAACAATCCGGCCGCTTCGTTGAGTAGCAGGAAGTCCTCCTGATGTGTACGTCGGCCTTGTTGTTGAAACTGGAGAATCTTCATTGGAGATGGTTTTGTAAAATCCGATGGCCTACATCAAATTCGTTTTGTCCGGATTGTTGGTGCTGAAAATGATGATGGTATGCCCAATTTTAATTTCGTCACCATCCTTCAATTTGAGCTTGTCTCCTTGCCTTAGTTCTTCGTTGTTCAGCCAGGTTTTGTTTCTACTGCCTTTGTCGTACAAAACAAAGTCGAAACCGCCTGATCTGGCGGGTATTTGCTCAATACAACAATGGATTTTGGACATAAAAGTGTCTTTGGTGACAATAGCATGGTCGGCCTTCGGAGCATTGGCTTCGTTTGGACAGCGCCCTATAACATTGACCCCGGGGTTCAGGACAAAAGTTTGACTTTTGTTGCTGAATGTTTCCGGTACTTCAAGCATGCCGCTTTCCAATTTAAACTTGGGGAAATTTGTACCAATAAAAGTGTGGTCCGCATCATCAATTTTGGGAGCGCCTTCAATTTTACAGGAAAAGACCTTTACGCATTTTTTGCAGGTGATCTGCACCATCCGACCTTTGTATTTTTCAATGATCTCACCGGATAACCGGATGGGATTTTTACAATTTGGACAAACGACATTCATGTTGGATTGCAGTTTACAGGTAGGCGGAATAACAAACTCTAAACACACTTTTTATCCCGCTGAATGGGCCATGGCGGGATAAAAAGTGCGCAGCAGATTACGTAAAATCGGACACATCAGCATTGTCATCCAAATCCGGCATATCCTCCTTGATGGTAAAATCGTCGTCGCCATTGGCCGGAAAATCGGATGATTGGGGTTGCTCTCCGAGTTCATCAACACTCAGAATGATGAGCTGGTCTTCCGAAAGCATTTCCACCGGTTCATCGCCCGTGATGCCGTCCTGGTTTGCATCTATCACCACCATATCGAGGTCGAGGTCGTCGTCGGAATCCAGCAGATACGTATCCGGCAGGTCATCGGCGTTGGTATCCATAACCACGACATCAAGGTACCCGTCGCCATCGGTATCAAATGCGATGGAATCCAGAACGCCATCTTCATTGATATCAAGTTCATAAGGTTCGTCGGCGGCAACCACTGTTTCGGCAACCACAGGTTCGGCAGGAGGCGTATTGTCGGTTGCAGTTACGGGCACATTATCCGGTTCGGAAGCTGGCGCCACCTCGTTGGCGGCTACGGCATCTACTTTGGCCTCCTGGGTTGCGGCTTCAGGAACCTCCGGAAGTTCAAAATCCGGATTGTTGTGCAACGATTCAGCAAAGGCCTCTTTGTCTTCCAAACTCATGGTATTCCACTCGTTTTCGGTGTACGTGCTGTACACCTGGCCATGCCATTCAAAAAAACCGCCTCCGCCATCCACCTCGTCTCTTGCCGCTGCAAAGGCTTCCTGAAAACTCATGCCGTCGTGAACATCCTGGGCAATGGGAGCCTGGGTGTAAATCACACAAGTCTCGGTTGCTTCAGCCATTGGCGGAGGAGCAAGCGGCGTTTCCAAATTTTCGCCGGTAGCGAAACCGATCAGGGAAAAGGCGCCTGCGCCCGTCATGATGCCTGCCAGACCGACACCGGATGCCGTAATTACTTTTTTCTGAGTCGGCGTGAGGTTGCGCAGGGTAAACTGGTTTACCTTTTTTTTCGGATTCGGGGTCCGGCTTGTATTGTCCATTTCTGTGGTGTCCATAATTTCAGATGTTTCTTTTGGTGAACGATTTGACAGAACAAATGTATCCGCGGGTGGAGGCCGGTGCGTTCATTCTGTATGAAATGCAGGCTTCATTGTACAAAACCTTATTTAACCCACAGCGCGTTGCACTTGGGGCAGCGCTTTTTGGTTTTCCAATGTGCATAGCTTCGGCTAACGAGTGGCAACTGGCATTTCGGACAGGCCAGAATGGTTTCGTAATCCCACTGGAGTTCTGTCAATTTTTGTTTGATCTGCATGTCGGAGTTTTTATTGGCCGAAATCATCAGGATAACGGTTACGAGTACCGCCGATAAACCGCCCATGGCAACCTTGTATTCTTTGGGCAGCAGGATGGTTAATACGATAACGACAGCTGCTGCTCCAACGGAAGCGATCAATCGGGTTTGCAGGGATTTTTGGTTGGCGGTAAGGGCCAGTTTGTTTCTTTGTTTGTCGTACTCTACAAATCGAATTTCCAGATTTTTAAACTCTTCGTTGAAATCGGTACGGCTCAGGTTGGTTATGGTACGTACATGTTCAAATATTTCCGCGGCGCTGATTTCCTTTCGTCCGAATTTGAGGTCGTCGAAAGGTTTGGAATGACCTGATTTGATTTCGCGGTTGTTGATGAAGGTGCCGTAGGTGGAGTCGCGGTCTTCAATAAGTATTTCCTGGTCAGACACAAGCGTGATGAAAGCATGTTCCCTGCTGATGCTTGGGTCGTCAATAACAATGTCGTTCTGTGGCGTTCTGCCCAGTGTAAATTTGGCCATGGTGGTAACAAATTAAAACATTCAATCGGGCACCCCGAGCAGGATGCCACGCAGTCGTTTGGTGTACAGTTCGGACAGCTCCAGTGTTTCATTTTTTACGCCTAAAAAGGAAACAAGGCAATTGTCGAGGCTTTTGATGTTGAAAATATTAAAAATGTATGATTTCCCGATGCGTTCAAATTGCTGGGCGCTTTCCAGGATGGTTCGCAGTTTTTGAAGCTGGATGGTTGCAAAAATGGATTTGCCGCTGACCAGGAATATCTGGGTATAATTTCCGGAGCCTTTGCAGTATTGTATGTCCGAATATTTGATGATGTGGATGCCTCCCTTGTAGGAGATGCGCAGTCCCTCGTTGGGGTTACCCAGTATTTTACGTTTAAAATACTGGACGCTGCGCAGCAACTCCCGTCCCAAAACAGGAAAATCCAAAAAATAAAAACATTCAAGCAGCCAGGCATCGTGGGCAAATTTTTCAGGACTGCAAAGAATGGTGTAGATGTGGTGGCTGTGTTTTGAGTTCAGGCGCTTCAAAAACGACCGTTCCTCAGCATTGGGAAAAGCGGATATAAAATAGAGCAGAAACTTATTTTCATTACCAAGTAACGTGCCAATTGCGCCTAAATCTTTGAATACCATACACCTTGTATCAGGGACATGTTTGTGCATAAACGCTGCTACATCCTCGCAGTGATTTTGTTGCGATCCGTATATGGCAATGTGGAAAGAGGCTTCAGGAGTCATAAAGGAAAATCAAAGGTTAGTCAACGGTGCTGATAACCATATTGCGATCAAATCTGCCAAAAAGTATGGGGCGTTGTGATTTTCCCGTGCGTTGTTTCACAAACGTGTAGGTATTGTTGCGAACAAAATAATAAAGCTCTTCAATGGTCACCATTTCGTCGAGGTTTGCATCAGCCTCTCCCTTGAGGCCTTCTATAAGGAAAAAACTAAACACTCCCTGGCTAAGCGTCGGATACTCGGCGCTCACCTCATCGCCGGTACAGGACAGCAGAATCGCCACCTGGGCCTCTTCGTAATCCGCCTTTACAGCAGCAGATGTTTCGTTGACAGGGGTGGCGTTTTTGGTTTTTTGAACGGAACCTGAGAAGCAGGCATCCGCAATGAGAATTTTATTGATGGCTTCAGATTTTTTAAAAATGGTTTTAATATCGTTGTGGTAAAGGGTTTGAGCATAGTTAGGGCCTATGTCGTACGGGATGAACATGTTTTTGTCGCCATGTCCTGAAAAATAAAAAATCACTCGGTCGTTTTTATCCGCTTTTGAAAACTGTTTGTCAAGTGCATTGAGGATTCCCTGCCGGGAGGCTTGTTCGTCCAGCAACATTTCAATATTTGCTGCTTCGATGCCACCCATGTTGCCCGTCATCATAAACTTGTAAAGCGCTTTGGCATCGTTTACGGTGAAGCGAAGATCGCCTGTTTTAGCCTCCATGTTTTTGTAATTTGCGATGGCGGCAATAACCACATACGTTACGGATGGATCCCCGGCATCCTTACCCAGGTATTGTCCGTTCTCCCAGTATCCGTCATACACTTCACCGCTGGGGGTACGCATGATGCCACGCCCCCACCGTTTCCCATTTTTAAAAGAACCACTGTAGGTATTCCCATTGATGTACTGAAATGCGCCCTGAATTTTCTCACCTGCGGAAAACTGGCCTTCAAAAATGTTTCCGGATGCGTAGCTGTACGTGCCCTTGCCCTCGCGCTTGCCATCCTTAAAAGTGCCGGTATATTGATCACCGTTGGCATAAACGTAGGTTCCGGAAACCATCTCTCCGTTGGAAAATTGTCCGGTAAAAGAGGCGCCGCTTTTAAACTTTACCATACCCTCACCATCCCGGCAGTCGCCCGAAACACATTGCGACCACAAATGGGCCGTGGTAAAAAGCATCAAAGCAAACAAAAAAGTCGCCCGGATTACAGAAAATATAAATTTTTTCATAATTTGTTTATGACATTAATCATGTTGGCTCATTGGGTTGAAACACTTTAATCCTGGGCAACAAAGCGGCAATTTTAACAAATATATTTTGAGGATACTAAAAAAAGCCAAATAAAAGAAATCCGATTGTGTTTCCATGAAGCAACAAACCTTTGGTCACGTACGCACATCTTCTCCATTTTTTCAGTAAAACCCCGTACCTTTGCACCGCTTTTTTGACAACAAAACCGAATCAAATTTCGTTTTACCCGTCTCAAAAGCATTCTTCCGAAATAAAATTTACGCATTTCACATACCAAACGTATCGTCACCATGTCCACTGCCACCACCTCACGTCCACAATACAAAGTAAAAGACATCGCCCTGGCAGACTGGGGCCGCAAGGAAATCACCCTCGCTGAGGCCGAAATGCCCGGTTTGATGTCCCTGCGCGAAGAATTTGGTCCTTCCAAACCGCTCAAAGGCGCACGCGTTGCAGGCTGTTTGCACATGACCATCCAAACCGCCGTACTTATTGAAACGCTGGTGGAACTGGGCGCCGAGGTGTCGTGGTCGTCGTGCAACATCTTTTCCACGCAGGACCATGCCGCCGCAGCCATTGCTGCCGCCGGCATCCCCGTGTACGCATGGAAAGGCATGACCGCCGAAGAATTCGACTGGTGCATCGAGCAAACGATTTTTGCTTTCTCCGACAACCAGCCGCTCAACATGATCCTCGACGACGGCGGTGACCTCACCAACATGGTGCTGGACCACTTCCCCGAACTCGTGGCCGGCATCCGCGGCATCTCCGAGGAAACCACCACAGGTGTACACCGCCTCTACGAGCGCGTTGCCAAGGGTACCCTGCCCATGCCTGCCATCAACATCAACGACTCGGTAACCAAATCGAAGTTCGACAACAAATACGGCTGCAAAGAGAGTCTCGTTGACGCCATCCGCCGCGCTACCGACATCATGATGGCCGGTAAAGTAGCCGTCGTAGCCGGTTACGGCGACGTAGGTAAGGGCTCGGCCGCCAGCCTCCGCGGCGCAGGCGCCCGTGTGATTGTGACCGAAATTGACCCGATCTGCGCACTGCAGGCCGCCATGGACGGCTTCGAAGTAAAACGTATGGAAAATGCCATCCCACGCGCCAACATCGTGGTGACCGCAACCGGAAACTGCGACATCGTGACGGAAAAACACTTCCGCATGATGACCGACAAAACCATCGTGTGCAACATCGGCCACTTCGACAACGAAATCGACATGGCATGGCTGAACAAGGCGTACGGCCACACCAAAATGACCATCAAACCGCAGGTCGACCTCTACAACATCGATGGCAAAGACGTCATCATGCTCGCCGAAGGCCGCCTTGTGAACCTGGGCTGCGGTACAGGTCACCCGTCGTTCGTGATGTCTAACTCGTTTACCAACCAGGTGCTTGCACAACTCGAACTTTGGGAAAACGCCTCGAAATACGAAAACAAGGTGTACATGCTGCCCAAACACCTCGATGAAAAAGTAGCACGCCTGCACCTCGCCAAAATCGGTGTGGAACTCGAAGACCTCAAGCAACACCAGGCCGATTACATCGGTGTACAGGTGGAAGGACCGTTTAAACCGGAATACTACAGGTACTAATTGTCGGTACATGAAAAACACGAAGGGGGGTGAAATTTTGGGGCTACGCCCCGAAATTTCATCCCCCTTCGTGTTTTTCATGTTACAACTTGGATTGTTGGGATACCCGACTGTTGACTGTTGACTGCCGACTAAAACTGACCACCAGTCGTTGAGTACTGACTACTTTTTTCGACCTTTGTGCCTTAAACATCCTAGAGCCCGACCGACCCATGCTTTACCAACTCTTCCAATCGACCCAATCAGAAGCAGAATTTACCGAACTGCTTGAGCTTACGTTTACCGAACATGAACGTGCGATGATGCTTGAACGCTGGCGCATTTTCGACGCCCTCGATCGCGGACTTTCGCAGCGCGAAGTGGCCAAAGAAGTGCCCTGCAGCATCGTTACCGCCACACGTGGCGCCAAAGTGTACAGGGAAAACAAAGAACAAATCCGGAAATACCTGCCGCTTTGGCGAAAGGCACAATAATTATTTACTCCGTCTGCTTGACAGGACGGAGTTTTTTTACGCATCTTTGCATCATTGTAACAGTACATTAATACATCATGATGTTTTTCCAAACTGCCCGACTTCCTTACCGAGATGCCCTGAGTTATTACCAGCAACTGCGCGGCGTTGTGCCGTCGTGTTTGTTCGAGTCGGTTTCGGCCGTCGACAAATCGGGCCGTATGTCGCTCATTGGTCTTGACCCTACCCTTGAATTTACGGGTAAGGACGACCATTTGTACGTGCGTTTGTTGCATCCGCGCGGACAAGTTTTTTTCGATTACCTGCAGGGCATGTACACCCCGTTTTTGGAAAAAGAAACACCGCAGGAACTGGTTTTTTACATGCCCAAAATGCCTTTCCACGGTCCGGAATCCGAACGCCTGGAGCGTCAAAACATCGTGCAGCCCCTGCGCAGTTTGTTGCGTCACTTTCACCTCAACGAAAAAAACTTTTGCGGACTTTACGGCGCACTGGCCTACCGGTTTGTGTATCTTTTTGAAGATTTAAAATTCGAAAAACCCTGCGAAGAACCTGATTTTCACTTGTTTTTGTTCGACAACGTCCTGCTTTTCAACCATTTGACGCAGGATTTGAACCTTTACGTCACCCGGCCGGAAATGCGTGATGCCGAGCAGGATTTGGCCTCGCTGCTCCAAAAGTTTGGAGTTCGGAGTTTGGAGTTTGGAGTTCGGAGTTTGGAGTTCGGAGGGGAGGAGTTCGGAGGCGAGGAGTTCGGAGGGGTGGAGCCGTTGAAGGTGGGCGCCATCAGCAGTTCACCGACGGATGCCGAATTTAAGGAACAGGTGGCGCGCGGGGTGCAGCTTTGCAACGAAGGCGAACTGTTGGAAATCGTTTTGTGCCGCAAACTCACTGCTCCTGTGCAGGGTAACTTGTTGAGTTTGTACGAGCATTACCGCCGCGTCAATCCTTCACCCTACTTATTTTATTTCGATTTTGGAAATGAAACCCTGCTGGGCGCCAGTCCGGAACTCATGCTGCGTTATGAAAACGGCAGGGCCACCATACGCCCCATCAGCGGCAGCATAAGGCGCTCCGAAAACCCCATCGAAGACCACCACCTGATGATGGAATTGCTCAATTCGCCCAAGGAAAACTCGGAGCTCGACATGCTCATCGACCTGGGTCGCAACGATCTGGCGCGCATTTGCAGACCCGGGATAAACATCGACCATTACCGTATTGTGGAAAAATATTCCCACGTAACGCACACCGTTGCCCAGCTCAGCGGTGAGCTCGAAGACCGCTACACGGGTTTCGATGCACTCATTGCGAGCCTGAACGCCGGCACCCTCACCGGAGCGCCCAAAATCGCGGCCATGGAATACATCGAGCAGATCGAAACGCACAGCCGTGGCTACTACGGCGGTTGCATTGGCTGGTTGTTGTTTAATGGGGAGGTAAACACCGCCATCACCATTCGAACTGCCCACGTACGCGACGGTGAACTTAGCTATTGCAGTGGCGCTACGATTCTGTACGAATCGGTGCCTGAAAACGAGTGGAAAGAAACAAACATCAAGGCGGGGGCGTTTATGCAGGCGCTTTCGAATGTGGTTTAAAATCTGTGTTGCTTGCATCTGTGTCATCTGTGTACCATCGCGCTACGTTGTGATTGGCACACGGATGACACAGATGCAGGCAACACAGATTTAAACGGATTTTTCAATCAACATTTTTCCCCAAAACAACATCCCTTCGCGCCAGCCACATTTCCCCGTTTTTCTGAAGTTTGCAAATGCCATTCCCGCCCCGGCCCTTCCGTTGCCGGTCTGCTGCCGACACCAGCGGATCGTCGTCGAACATGAGGTCGTCGATGTAGTACGGACCGTCCATGTCGGGTTCTTTGATCAAAAAATGCACATGTGCCGGAATGGTTCGGCTGGGGTACTGGGCCGGACGAATGGTGTACACTTTGTATTTGCCGTCGGCCCCCGTTTTCACCCAACCCCGAAATTTGCCATGCCGGATGCGCACACCGTCGATGTCGGGCACCTGGGGGTAATAACCTTTGATGTCGGTATGCCAGTAGTACACCACCACATTGGGGGCGGGTGTACGGCCGTCGGGCATGTACACGGTGCCTTCCAGAAGCATTTTTTCGCCTTCCTCTTCCCATGCAGCGCTTGTATCAACGGTATTGATCGTTTTGGGCATACCCGCGAACATGGTCTCACATTCCTCGCAGGGGCCGGGAGCGTGGCGCAAGCTGGAGGAGGCTGTTGATGTTGTTTCTACAGCCTGTTGGCCGTTGCAGCTTTGAAGGACAAGCAGAAAAAAGGCAGCGTATTTCATGGTGTGTGGGTTTTCTCTTAAAAAAACGCATCATGCCATCGAAACTTGTAGTTCTTTAGACAAAACGATCTCCAACTACTGCCATCGGCATTATGGGAAATGTGAATGAAAAATCTGTGTAAATCTGTGTTGCTTGCATCTGTGTCATCTGTGTACCATCGCACCACGTGGTGATTGGCACACAGATGACACAGATGCAAGCAACACAGATTTACACAGATTTTCTAAGACAACTTCATCGCCACTTCCAGTCCTTCCCGGATCGCCCTTTGCGCATCAAGTTCACCGGCTTCCCTCGCGCCGCCGATCAGGTATACGGGCACACCTGCTGCCTCCAATGGCTCGTGCAGCGCACGCATGGGCTCTTGTCCGGCACAGATCACCACATGATCCACCGGAAGCAAACGTTCTTCTTTGCCGTCGATGAGCAGGTGCAGGCCGGCATCGTCGATGCGTTGGTATAACACGTTGCCCATCATGTGCACACCGCGTGCTTTGAGGGTAAGCCGGTGTGCCCATCCGGTAGTTTTGCCCAGTTTATCGCCAATTTTCCCTTTGGAGCGCTGCAACAACCAGATTTCACGGGGTGACTTTTCAGGGGATGGTTTGGTGATGCCGCCGCGGTTTTGATACGACGTATCGATGCCCCAAAACTCCTGGTAAACCGCAACGTCGGCATGTTCCTGCACGGGTTCGCTGAGGAAAACCGACACATCGAAACCGATGCCGCCGGCGCCAATGACAGCTACTTTTTCACCCACATGTACGCGGCCCTGCAATACATCGGTATACAGCACCACTTTGGAATGGTTGATGCCTTCAATGTTTGGAATACGGGGTTTGATGCCTGTCGACAACACAACTTGTCCGTATCCTTCCTGCAACAACAACTCCGCTGTAGCGACCGTATTCAAACGAATCTCCACGCTGTGTTTGTCGAGCATGACCCGGAAATAACGCAGGGTCTCATGAAACTCCTCCTTCCCAGGTATACGTTTGGCCAGGTTGAACTGGCCGCCCAAGGTATCTGATGCATCAAAAAGCACCACGCGTCGGCCGCGTTGTGCAAGTTCCAGGGCACAGGACATACCCGCCGGTCCGCCGCCCACCACAGCCACCGGCAACGAACGATCCGTAATGACAGGCGCAACGTTCATGGGTCGGCACGCTTGCGGATTTACCAAACAAGAGGCTTCTTTTCCCGCAAAAACATGGTCCAGACAAGCCTGGTTGCACGCAATACACGTGTTGATTTCCGTAGGCCTGCGTTCGTACGCTTTTTTTACAAAATAAGGATCGGCCAGCAAAGGACGCGCCATGGAAACCATGTCGGCCGCACCGTCGGCCAAAATGGCTTCGGCTTTTTCGGGTGTATTGATGCGGTTGGTGGTGATGAGCGGAATCGACACTTCGCCCATGAGTTTTTTGGTCACCCAGGTGTAAGCGCCTCTGGGCACCAGGGTAGCAATGGTTGGTACACGTGCCTCATGCCAGCCTATGCCTGTGTTGATGATGTTTGCGCCGGCTTTTTCGAGGGCTTTGGCGAGGGCCACTACTTCGTCCCACGTACTGCCTTCCTCCACAAGATCGAGCATGGAAACCCGGAAAATGACGATGAAATCCTTGCCCGCTTTTTCGCGTACCGCCCGCATGATTTCCAGTGGAAAACGGATGCGGTTTTCAAAAGAACCGCCCCACGCGTCGGTGCGTTTGTTGGTGCGGGGGGCTATGAATTCGTTGATAAGGTAACCTTCGCTGCCCATAAGTTCCACGCCATCGTAACCGGCTTCGCGCGCCAGAGCAGCGGAAGCGGCAAAATCCTGGATGGTGGCGCGCACCAACCTGCCGCTCATGGTCCAGGGCCTGATGGGCGAAATGGGTGCACGTAAAGCGCTGGGAGCCACGGCGAACGGGTGTTTGCCGTAACGACCAGCGTGCAGGATCTGCAGGCATATTTTCCCGTCCTCGGCATGAACGGCATCCGTGACCCTCCGGTGCTTTTGAGCCTCCGAACGGTTGCTCATTTTGGCACCGAACGGCGACAGCCATCCCTGACGGTTGGGCGCCACACCGCCGGTCACCATCAGGCCCACGCCTCCTTTCGCCCTTTCGGCAAAATACCGTGCGAGGGCCTCCAGTCCGTCCTTGCCTTCCTCAAGTCCGGTATGCATGGATCCCATCAACACGCGGTTTTTCAGGGTGGTAAATCCCAAATCGAGGGGAGCAAACAAATGAGGATAAAGTGGATGGGACATTTTAGAGAATTTTCGCTGAATAGGGGCCAAAGATTTAAAAAAATGCGCACACGGCAAAATCTTGGTCTGCACCAAGATTCACCTTGCACACCTGCTCCAACTTTGCACCATCAAACAAAAACAAAAACATTAAGCCATGAAAATTGCATCCCGTATTACCCTGGTCTTCCTTGCCCTCACCGGCCTCGCTTTTGCCAACGTGGGTATACAAGCCCTGCTCGACCCACGCGCCGTGGTGGCAGCGGTGGAAATGACCCTCGAAAACGCCAGCTCGTTGAGCACCATTCGTGCCGTGTACGGCGGCATGCACCTGATGTTCGGACTCTTCTGCATCTTCGGCGCCTTCAAAGCTCAACGGCCGGCCTTAGGACTGCTTATGTTGTATTCCGGCGGATACGTTGTGGGACGTTTGGTCAGCTATGTTGCCGACGGTGCGCCCAATGCCTTTGTAAGCCAGTGGCTGGTCACGGAAAGTGTCACCTTCATCCTCTCGGCTGCTTTGTACGTGGCTTTGTCCCGCAAGGTGCAATTGGCGGCACAAATGGTGTGAGGCGTAACGCCAGACGAAGTTTTAGGTTGTTTAGAGCTGTTCCTGAAGTAAAACATTCGTGGGCCGTTCCGAAGGAATTCGGGACGGCCCACCCCCGTATTTCTACCCATTTTTTCAAAACCCGTATTTTCCGGTTTGGATTTACACATTTACAGCAATACATTTACACAGTATAATTGCTGTTCCTACAATCAATATTTGGTATTCCCCGTTGGCCGGTTTTAGTACCAGCATGCCAAAAGTAATCACCAGGATGCTCCATTGTGTTATCGTTTCGGTTATCGGGACGACTGCAACACCTTAAAACCTGTGCGCATGGAAAAGCCGGAATACAACCAGTTAACCCCTTTGCCTTCGGGCACGAAGTACATCATTGTACGTACAAGGCGTACTTCGAATGGTGAATACGTGGTGATGAAACGGCTTAAAACGCCGTACCCAACCGCCCAGGAACTCAGCCGACTTCAGTCAGAATTTTCCTTGTTGCAAAAAATCCACCACCCGCACATTGCCAGGGCGCTGGCCCTGGAACCTTATGAAAACAGTCAGGCACTAATTCTCGAAGATCAGCCTGGTATACCACTATCCGAATACCTGCAAAAGGGCCCACTCGACCTGGGCCTCTTTTTCGAACTCGCCTTGCAAATGACCGATGCGCTCCAGTCGCTCCACCACGAACGCATCGTATACAAAAGTCTGGCGCCCGGCAACATACTTTTCGACCCTAAAGAGGGCATTCTGAAACTTTACGGCTTCAACCTCGCCGTTGAAATGGGCCGGGAAGCCCAACAACCCAGCGCCTCCGAAGCATTTGAAGCCGGGCTTACTTACGTTTCGCCCGAACAAACCGGGCGTATGAACCGTAGTCTCGACCACCGTACCGACCTGTATTCGTTGGGTGCTGTTTTTTACACCATGCTCACAGGCCAGCCACCGTTCGTTACCGACGATCCGATGGAAATGGTGCACTGCCACATCGCCCGGCAACCCGTCGACATCAACCTCCTGCGGCCCGACCTGCCAGTGGTGCTCTCCAACATCGTGCACCACCTGCTCGCTAAAAGTGTGGAAGAACGCTACCAAAGCGCCGCCGGCGTGCGGTTCGACCTCTTTAAGTGCCTGAAACAATACACTTCCGACGGCCACATCAAGGCGTTCAAACTAGGCGAAAAAGACGTTTCAGACCAGTTTCACATCCCTGATACCTTGTACGGTCGCGACGCTGAACTGGCCAACCTGAAGGATGCCTTCCGACGTACCGAAAACGGGCGGGCAGAAGTGGTACTCATTTCCGGTTATTCTGGTGTGGGTAAATCGAGGTTGGTGGCTGAAATTCAAAAAAACATTGGCCAAACCAGAGGTTTTTTCATCAGTGGAAAATTTGACCAGTTCAAACGCGATGTGCCGCTCAGCTCACTGCTGGTTGCTTTTGGCGAATTGATCCGCCAGCTGCTCATGGAAAGCGACGAGCGCATTCAGTCATGGCGACAAAAAACGCTGCAGGCCGTGGGTGTAAATGCCCAGGTCATCATCGACGTGGTACCCGAACTGGCTCTGCTAACAGGTCCGCAACCGGCAGTACCCGAACTGCCAGCCCTCGAAGCAAGCAACCGTTTCCAGGAGACATTCAACCGTTTTGTACGTGTGTTCGCACAAGCAGAACACCCAATGTGTATTTTTCTCGACGATCTGCAATGGATCGACTCGGCTACCCGACAATGGATCGAAACCCAGCTCACTGACCAAAACCTCAGCCATTTTCTGCTGATCGGTGCATACCGCAACAACGAGGCGCCGGCCGGACACCCTTTGCTGCTCATGATCGACCGCCTGGTTCAACAAGGTGTACACGTACAGGACATACGCATCAAACCGCTCGACCTGTCCACCCTCAACCATCTGGTGGCCGACACCTTACTGCAATCGCCCAAACAATGTGCCGCACTCACCAACCTGTTGTACCAAAAAACAGACGGCAACCCATTCTTCGTGCGCCAGTGCCTGCTGTCGCTTTATGAAAGCGAAGCCGTGTATTTCGGACCGGAGCTCCAGGTTTGGACGTACAACCTCGACAAAGTCAGACAGGCGAAAATCAGTGACAACGTTGTGGAGCTGATGGTTGGGCTGATCCAAAAACTGTCTTCCGATGTTCAAAACCTGCTCAAAATCGCCGCCTGCATCGGAAACCGTTTCGAACTCGATACCCTGTCGCTGGTAAGCGGATCCGACCACGACACCACCGCACGGTACATCGACGAAGCCGCCCGTCAGGGCTTGCTGGTAGCCCTGCATACCTGGCACGACACGGGTGAAGAAACCTACGTTTTTTTGCACGACCGCGTGCAACAGGCCGCACTCAGCTTGCTCGATGCTTCGGAAAAACAAAAGGTAAGACTTCAAATCGGACACCTCCTGCTTACCGACGTGCAGGACATTGAATCCGATGAGCGTATTTACGACATCGCCGACCACCTCAATTTCGCCGGCGACCTCCTGACCGACCCCACCGAAAAAAACCAACTGGCCAACATCAACCACAGGGCCAGCCAGCGTGCCAAAAATGCCACAGCCTACGAACCCGCCCTGAGCTACATCAAACATGCCATGGCGCTCGTGCCTTCGGAAAGTTGGGAAAATCCGTCGGTTTTTACCCGGACAGTGCTTACCCAACGCGCCGAATGTGAACACCTGTGCGGCAACGACACAGCTGCCGAAACGTTTTTTAATCAGGCCATCGATCATGCAAACACGGTGCTCGACAAAGCCGCCGTGTACCAGCGCAAACTGCACTTTTACACCAATTTGCGCCAATTTGCCAAAGCTTACCAAACAGGTCGGGAGGCTGTTGGACTGTTGGGTGTAAAGTTACCTGCCACGTTCGTTCCGCCATTACTGATCAAGGAAATCATCCTGTTCCGGGCGCTTCTGGGCAGAAAAAAAGCCTCCGACATTACAAAATTGTCGGAAATGTCCGACCCTGAGCGCCAAATGGCCATCTTGCTTATGGCCACTTTTGCGCGGTCCGCCTATCAGATCAAACCGGAGCTTTGCATCCATGTGTGCGCCAAAATGAGCAACATTTGTTTGCGTCATGGAAACACCGATGGCGGCTTTATAGGTTTTATGGCGGTTGGCCCCATTTTTTTCGGCGCCATTTTGGGCCAAAAACAAACGGGTTTCGACTTCGGTGAACTGACCGTCAATCTGGTGGAAAAATACCGGAGCCAGATGTACAAGTCTGAAGTCCATTTTGTGGTGGGATATTTCGCCATTCCATGGCGCAAACCAGCCACGGAAATGGAACGTTACTGGCAAATCGCGTACGAATCCGGGCTTGAGTCCGGTGATTTTTTCCATGCCGGATGTGCAGCTTGCGGCACCGTGCAAAGTTTGTTCATGCGCGGCGCTGGCTACGATGAGATTCTGAACACGTCGGACAGGTACCTCGATTTTTTGCAACGCACCAACAACAAAGAAGCGATACTCACTTTGTCGGCGGTTCGCCAATCCATCAAAAACCTTCGTGGCCAAACCGAATCGCCGTTGTGTTACAACGATGCCGAATTTAACGAAGCCGCTTACATGGACGAACTCGCCGGATTTGGTTCGCGCCACTTTGCACATTATTACTACATCAATAAAATGCAGACGCTCTATTTGTGGGGCGCTTACGAGGAGGCATACCGTGTGGCCAAACAGTCGGATCGTTTCCTCACCGATTCCCCGGGCATGCTGCACACGGCCGAACATTTTTTTTACAAAGCCCTGATTATTTGTGCGTTGTATCCTGCTTCCAAAGGCAAACAAAGGTTCATGTGGCGCCTGTGGCTGAAAAAAACAGACAAGCAATTTCAAAAATATGCCGACGGTTGCGCCGATAATTTTATCCACAAATCCAGGCTGTTGAGCGCAGAAATTGAGCGTGCGTTTGGAAACACACAGGCTGCACAAAATTTCCTGTACGAAGCCATCGATCTGGCCTCCGAATACGGTTACCTCAACATCCAGGCTTTGGCCAACCTGCGTGCCTGGCATCTGCACCACACGGAAGGACGGCAGCGCATCGCTCAAGTACACCTGCGCGATGCTGAAAATGCTTATGATGCCCTCGGCGCACAGGGACTTACACACCGCCTGCTGAGCTTTTATGGTATAGAAAAAGCTGCATGGTTTGGGTCCGAAACCAGGAACGACAATGGAAACCTTGACCTCACCACGGTGCTCAAATCTTCAGAGGCCATTTCCAGGGAGATCCGTCTGCGCGACCTGCTTTCGCAACTGATGCGCATTACCCTTGAAAACGCGGGCGCCCAACGTATGCTTATGGTTTTGGCACGCGACAACAACCTCGTGGTGGCTGCCGAACGTCTTGCCGGGGAAAATGAGGACCATCAATTGCCGGAAACACCACTCGAACAGTTCGGTCCGGTGGCCAAAACCGTTGTGCGTTACGTTGCGCATGCCCACGAACCCGTAGTACTCGACAATGCCGCCGCATCGGGCGCCTACACACACGATGCCTACATCCAGGAGCACAAGATTCGCTCTTTGATGTGTGCACCACTCATGCAGCAGGGCAAACTGACCGGCGTGGTATACCTCGAAAACAACCTCACCAACGGCGCATTTACCAAAGAACGCATCGCTTTGCTTCACCTGCTGAGCGGACAGATGGCAACATCCATCGAAAATGCTTTTTTGTACAACAACCTGGAGAAAAAAGTAAAAGACCGCACACTTCAGCTCAACGAGGAAAAAGACAAAGCAGACGCTTTGCTGCTCAACATCCTGCCCGCCGAAACCGCCGAGGAACTGAAAAAAACCGGCACTTCCAAAGCTCGGGACTTTGATCAGGCCACCGTGCTGTTCACCGACTTCAGAAATTTCTCCCAGGCATGCGAAAAACTGAGCGCCCAGGAACTGGTAGAGGAGATCCACTACTACTACAGTGCGTTCGACAACATCATCGCATCCCATGGGGTCGAAAAAATCAAAACGATCGGCGACAGTTACATGTGCGCCGGCGGATTGCTTGCCTCGCGCCAGTCGAACCCCGCCGACACCGTACATGCCGCCCTTGCCATCCGCGATTTTATGCTGCATGAAAAAAAGGAACGCGAAAAATCGGGAAAACCTGTGTTTGAAATTCGCATTGGTTTGCACACCGGACCCGTAGTTGCCGGTATTGTGGGCATTAAAAAATTCGCCTACGACATTTGGGGCGACAGCGTAAACATCGCTTCACGTATGGAAAGCAGCGGCGAGCCAGGCAAGGTAAACATCAGCGGCGATACCTACGAACTGGTGAAAGATGTTTTTGAATGTACCTACCGGGGAAAAATTGAAGCCAAAAACAAAGGCATGATCGACATGTATTTTGTGGAAGGTCCAAAAAAAACGACCTCAAAAACACGGCGCAAGATTGACGCACTAACCGAAAAAGCTTCCTGATACCAACACCCTATTTTTTACCAATTTTAAATTCCCAAATCCAAAATGAGCTACTTAGATGTACCGCGCATCCACGTGTGTGGACAGTTCTTTACCGATCCTTCAAGTGTCAACAACGACCCGACGCACTATGACCCCGCCGTCACCGTCCCGTCGCCCTGGCAGGAACCCGACGGACAGCACCGTTTTCAATGGGTCGGTTGTACGGTGCGCTCGGCCATCGGTCCCGACGGCGATGCCGGAAGCGATCCCATCATAGGCTGCAACTTTATAAGTACCGACGTGCCGGATCCCGCACGCCTCGTCGACCTCGACGTGTACCAACAAGGTGTGCCCGCCATCATCGGCATGCAGGTAAAAATTACCCTGCCCAACGGCCAGTTCATTGTGGGAAACATGGACACGGCCATCCTCAACGGATTGTGGTGGAACGCCGTTTTACCCACACGCAGCTGGGGAGACGATTACGTGGAGGACAGCTTCGGCGGCGACATGAACGCCTGTGGTTTTTTCCAGACCGTTATTCGTATCGATCCCGCCAATTGGCCCGATACCAATTCCCAAATCCTGCAAACCTTAAAAACAACCACCCTGCAGACCGACGGTCAATACCTGCTTTCTTTTAAATTTGTAATAGACGGCTATCAAAACGTGCCGCAGGACAAAGAACGGCGCCTGGGCCGCATGACCGGCGCCCTCGGACCCGTAAAACCCGGCGAACCACTTTACAACCCCGGACAACGGTGGCTGAAACCAAGAGACTGGGCGACAACCGACCCCTGGTACCAACCTTCGTTCAACAACTGCCCGTTCAAAGTGGATACGGTTAGGAAAAAACTGATCATCGACCTGGCCAACAGCATTTGCCGCCAATCGGCTTCGGGTCCTCCTGTCGATCTGGGCACCCTCAACGCCACCGTAAGCACGCCCGATCCGGTGGTTGTAGCCATTGGAAGCGTCGATTATTCCGAATTTGCCTACGAAAACAATGCACACATCACGGAAATCGACCTGAACGATGCGCAATTAAGTGTGTTGCAAAAAGGCAGTTTAAGCCTCAGCATGTCGCGCACCGACCTCGGTCCGCAACAGGTGCTTGGTGAAAACGCCGCCTGGACCAACATCGCCGTGGAAGTGCGTCCCATACGTATGGAAGGCGATCCGGGTACCAAAACCACCACAAAGGTTTATGTAAGCCGGCAGGGAAAACCCCTCGCCAACAAACAACTCAGCATTTCGGTGGAAAGTGTACATGGCGATACTCCGGGGGCAACGGTCGCCCCATTCAACAAAGGCAATTTGCCACAAGCTGACGGCGCTTTGCAGGCCACCATTACGCCCACCAACGCCGACGGATTTGCAACCCTTACGCTGACGGTGTTGAAAGACCCCGGTGCGCGCACACCGGAACTCGACGGTTCCTTGTACTTTGTAATTGCTTACGACCCGGACCAGCAAACGCACGAGTATTTTGATAAAAACACGCCCGATCAATCGCAGTATGTTTCCTGCCTCGTTTTTGCACAATATCCTGTAAATACCAACCCCGAATGGCCCGTAATCGAAGCCATGATGGCGCCGTACATGAAATTGTATCCGTTCATGAAATCCAGGATTGACCTCACGGACCTGCACACGTTTACCACTTTCGCCAACAATCCACCGTGGAACCGGGCGTACGGCAATGTTCCTCCCGGTCCGTTGGGCATTACAGCCGGGGCCATACCCTTCTACATGTCGCGCGATTTCACCGATCCCAGACTCATGCCCATTTCCCGCGATTTGTCGGCCAACAAATTGATGACCATCATGTGGTTTGTCAAAAACCTGCAGGCACAAGTCACTCCACCTCCCCAACACGCCTAAATGCTGAAAACATGAAAACCAACATAAAATACACGTGCCTTTTGTTCCTGCTTTCCACGATGTTGTGCAGTTGTGGCGGCGAAGCTGAAAAACCAGCAAACACCGTCGCCAAAACCAATTTGGTAGCAGCTGCTCCTGCCGATGCCGTGCCCAATGCTTTGCCGTTTACCATGTCGTTTGAATTGCAATCCTTGCCAGGCAGTACGGCATTCCCAAGGCTGCAATCGTACGCTTCCGCCATTACAAACGACGGACAACTGGTGTTTATCGGTGGCCGCAGACAAGGACTACACACCTTCATGTCGGCCCCGGCCAACAATTTCGTGCGCGACAGCGCAAACCATTTCATTTACATCATCGATCCAAAATCCGGGAGTTCCTGGTCATTCGACGTAAACGGCCTCCCGGCAACCATGTCTGCGCCCCTGAGTGCCACCAACATGCAGTCGTTTTACGACCGCGCTACCGACCAGATGTACATCGTGGGTGGTTACGGCTGGAAAGCCGATGGCAGCAACATGGTTACGTTCAACACATTGTTCAGATTCAAACTGGAAGCATTGGTGAGCGCCATCAAATCGAAAGCAACACCCGACAAAATTGCTTCCCTGATCCAGATGGCGCAGGACGACCGTTTTGCCGTGACCGGCGGCGAATTGATCCTGATGGGTGGTAAATTTTATTTGGTGTTTGGACAAATTTTCAACGGACAGTACCGAGCCTTCGGCGGCACCGATTTTACGCAGGAATACACGGAAGAAGTAAGGGTTTTTACACTTAACCCTACGTCCTTAAAAATCCTGAGTTACGGCGCCAACACCAACACGGAACCCGACCAACCGTTCCACCGCCGCGACGGCAACATTGTGGAAGACATTGATCCGGCCACAGGAAGTCCACGCATCGCTACCTATGGCGGCGTTTTCCAGCCGGGCGCCATTGCGCCTTACACCTATCCGGTTTTTATAACCGGTCCTTCCGCGCCCAAATCTGACCGCAGCGGCAACCAAAAATTCAGTCAGTACGAATGTCCGGTGATCGCTGTGTACGACAGCACGGGAGGAGGCATGTACAACACGTTTTTCGGCGGCATCGGGCATTATTACTATTTCCAAACCGATTCGCAGGCCCATGCCTACCAAATTGTGACAGCCGAGGGACGCAACGATGGTTTCCCCTTTGTGGCCGACATCACCACGTTCCAGCAATCGCCCGACGGCTCCTACAACGAATTTATCCATACCAGTCCGATTCCAGGAAACAGGTTGCTTGGCACCAGCATTCCCTTCATCGTACATCCCGATTTGTTGAAAAACGGTTTGGCCTACGACAACGGCACCATCAAACTGGCTGGTCTGACCGGCGGACAACGGGTCCTGATCGGATACATTTACGGCGGTATCGAGGCCGTGAACCCACTGCCGCTGATACCCAACACCGGTACCATGGTTTCCAATTCCTTGTTCGCGGTGTACCTTACCAAAACACCTTCTGCGGCTTACCCGGCATCAAAGGGCCACGAAAGCATCAAAAACGAAACGAACCTGAAACGGAAATGAAAATAGTCGTAAGTCGTAAGTCGTAAGTCCGACTTACGACTTATGACTTACGACTTATGACTTACGACTTATGACTTACGACTTTTCCGACTTACGACTTTTCCGCAACGAACTGTTCCTGATGGCGGTGGTGTTGTCCGCCATCCTGGTTCCGTTTGTGGTGTTCCACGAGCACATCGACGCGTGGACGAACGCCTTCCTGGGTGCTTCGGGCAACCACCCGGCGTGGACGGCCATGGTGATGTTTGTGTTGCTTACTTCCGACATCCTGTTGCCGGTGCCATCCAGCATCATCAGTGCCGGAGCGGGTTACCTGCTGGGTTTTGTGCCTGGCGCCCTGGTGTCGTTTGTTGGCATGACGGCCGGATGCCTGCTCGGCTACGAACTTGGCAGCGGATCGAGCGGACTGGTACAGCGGTTTGATAAAAACAGTTCGGAACGTATGAAGCGTTTTTTCGGTCGGTCCGGCATGTGGGCGTTGGTACTGGCGCGCCCGGTGCCTGTTTTGGCCGAAGCCTCGGTGTTTTTCGCGGGTTTAAGCCGCATGAACCGTTTAAACTTTGTGGTGGTTTCTTCCCTGTCCAACCTCGGCATTTCGATGGTTTATGCCGCCGTGGGTGTGTATTCCGTGTCGTTCAATTCGTTTTTGCTGGCCTTTGGCGGCGCCATTGCGATACCGGCGCTGGCGAAGGTGGTTGAGGTGGTGGTGCGGAGGGGGGAGTGAAAAGGGATTGGTTTGATTTAGTGGGAATGCAGCCGCAGAGCGGCTAAATATTTGTAGCACGATAACACCCCCAATGATCCGTGGAGGTGCAGCGCACCGCAATATGTTTCAGTGCGTTGCATTTTTACGAATCATTTTTATTTGTTTTCTCAATTGTATACGCAATGCGTAGACAAATGGCACCTCAGGAACGCTTTCAGTTAAATCGGTTTTGCAGCGTATGTTTTAAATGGAAATTGAAATTGTGCACGCACTGTGTGCACAATCTACTCAATGGTAAAAAACATGGCGCAAGCCTGTGAGTTCAACTCAATTGTCGTATCAGTGATACGACAATCACCCCTTAATCACCTGCCCCACCATCAAAAGCGTCTTTGTCGCCGGCACTTCAATATGCACTTCCCGCATCATGTATTCCTGGTTAAATGGCTCGCGCACCTTCAACCTTTGAACCTTGTCTTTCATGCTTGCCCAGAGCTCGTCCACATCATCCACTTCGAGGTAAAACTCCATTTGTCCGATGTTTTCGCCTGCCGGCAAAAGATGTACGGTCAGGTGGTCTTTTTGGTAAATGGCGTAGGTCGGACTTTGGAAGGCAAGGGAAAAACCCAGTAGGTCGGTGAAAAAACGTCCTGTAACGGCCAGATCAAACGACGGGACCATGGGACTGAGAAACAAAGCCTTAACCATATTTTCAGCGTTTCAGGTTGGTTTCATAAAGGTAAATCCACTGCGCAGGATTCATTTTCGAAGCCAGTTCGCCGATCAATTGAAAGGGAATGTGTTCCACGTTTTTAAACCGGATGCAACTTTTACCCATGTCCAGCTTGCGCGACGAATGTTTGGGAAACGCTTCCTGAAACCACGCGAGCAGTTCCGGATCGGCGTATAAACCCATGTGGTACACCGCAATGAAGTTTTTTTGCGAAGCAATGCCGAGGAATGGCAGAGGATCTTCCGGTTTGCAATGGTACCCGGCGGGATACATGGAGTGGGGAACCGCCCAACCCAACATGCCGTAACCTATGGATTCTTCAAAACCTTTGGGCAAGTTTTTTACGATGACGTTGCGCAGTTCGGTCATCGCCTTTTTGCGGTCTTCGGGCATTTGTTCGAGGTAGTGCTCGGGGGTGTCGGCTTCGTAACGCATGTTGGCTAGGTAGTTGGTTAAGAGCAAGTTTGGACTGTAAAATTAGCAGAAAATATACGCTTGACGACCAGGCCACCCGGGTATTTTAGACCAACTACCAACCCGTAATTGGTTATTATTGTTAAGCAGAAGTTGGATGAATTTTTAGGTGGCCCACGTACCATCAAACAACAAATGATCCCGTAAGACGTTTTTAAACCAGGATTGCATTAGGAAGCAATTACCATTAAAAATATATAATACATATTTAAAATACAATTATTGAATACTTTACACATTAAATAAATATTTATAAATTTTATTCAACCTGCTTTCATTACTGAAATTTACAAATTGTAAACGCTGCCGTTTGACGCATCATGCCGTCACCGGAGCCATCTATTCACTCAACCAAAACCAAACAAAATGAAACATTTAATAATGGTTTTCGTCGCAACAACATTTTGGGCAGGAACAATCCTTACAGGTTGTCAATCACCGAATGAAAAGGTGAAAGATGCCAAAGAAGATGTAACTGAAGCTCAACAGGAACTTCAAGATGCAAAAACCGAAGCTGCCAACGATGCGGCCTGGAAAGCATACAAGGAAAAAGTTGATCGCAAAATGGACACAAACGACTCGTTGATCGCAGAACTTAAGCTAAAGATGAAAAAAACCGGTAAAACGGTGGATAAGGCTTACAACGAGCAAATTGATGCGCTGGAGGAAAAAAACAAAAAACTCCGCAAACGTATGAACGAATACAATGGCAAATTACAGCGCGATTGGGCATCCTTCGAGCGCGAATTTGAACACGACATGGATGAGCTGGGCGCAGCTTTGAATGATTTATTCGAAGATAATAAGAAATAGGATTTATACTGCATGGGTTGTGTCAGGATACTGGCACGACCCATGTTTTTTACTTCATTGCAACACCTCCACGCCGCCGCCATGCCCCCCCACTACCAAGCCTTTTTTTCCAAAATTTTTCAAATCCCGCACGGGGCCGCGCAGCCAAAGCCCACTCTCAACAGGTTCTACGTTTTTAAAAACACCTTTTTTATTAAGCAGCAACGCCCCATACGACGCATCCAACCTTCCAATGGCAGGCATCACTTCGTAAAAATTGCCGCCAAGTAAGTAGTCGTCCTGTCCGTCGCCGTCCCAATCCATGGGTAAAATGGCAAAAACGGTACTAAACTGGGCCTCCACAGGCAACACGTGCACGGCCCATTTTTCACCGCCAAGATTTTCCACCCACACACTTTCGAGCATTTCAGCAGTAAAATGACGCGCTTTTTTTTGTTTTTCCGCAGGGAATACGTCGTCGAATTTTGCTTCCGCGTATTTGCGGTATTCCACAAAATCTTTGCGCAACGAAGGCATCTGGCTCACGAGCAGGTCTTTGTCGGCAAACAAAACATGCCTGCCCTGGCGGTACCAGGTGATCAAAGGATCGGAGGCGCCGTTGCCGTCGAAATCGCCGAGCCACAATCCGAGGGGTTCTTTCGGGCTGGCACTTAAAACACTGTTCAAGCCCAGGTTGCCGGCCAAAAAGTCGGGATCACCGTCGCCGTCCACGTCGCTTACCACCACGGTTTGCCAAAATCCGCCCGTAGCGGGCAAAGCCATTTTTTCAAAATACCCTTCGCGGTTGTACCACACGGTGAGTTGCATCCATTCGCCCACGGTGATCAGGTCGGGCTTACCGTCGGCGTTTACGTCGGCCCAGCGGGCGTCGGTCACCATGCCCGCGTGTGCGAGGTCTTTCGACCAGGTTTCGGTCATGTCGTACAACAAATCGTGTCCGTCGTTCAACAACAGGCGCGACCGGCCTGGCATGCCGTATACACCCTCCACACCCCGGCCGCCCACGAACAGGTCCTGGTAGCCGTCGCCGTTTACATCCGCTGCACGTGCACAGGAAGTTTGCAGGGTCATGGAAGTTTTCAACTGGTATTTAAATTGTGAAAATTGTCCTTTCCCAAGGTTGGTGAGCAGGTAATCCCGGTTCGGAATTTTGTCGCCCACTTCATATCCTCCGGTGCCCAGAAATACATCCGGCAAGCCGTCGTTGTTCACGTCAAACACTTCCACGGTTACGGCTTCGATGCTGTCGGACACGGCTTCAAAGTTGTTTTCAAGCCATTGGCCTTGTGCCGTTTGTTTGTACCAGCGTACGTGGTAACCGGCAACGATGATGTCTTCCAAACCGTCGCCATCGAGGTCGGCTACGGCAAGTTCGGGGCCCTGGGTGCTGAGGTACCAGGGAATGAGTTTTTCGACGGCGTTGTCAGCGTAGGTATTGTCGGTCGTGGCAAAGCGGAGGTATTGCAGTCCGGCAGCGGCAGTGTATTTTTGGCTAGCCGAAAATACACTGCCGCTGCCGGACTGCAATACCTCCGCTTTGCCACGCACAACGATGTTGTTCCGTTTGGAAAACCGACCATCAGGCCAGGCTACTACGAGCGAATCGACCAGGCTGTCTTTTCCCAAACCAAACAACAGCATCCCTGGTTCCACGCTTGATTGAAACCCCCTTGTCGGCTGATTTTCAGCATATTGCATTTTTCCTTTTTGCCAAACCCACACACGGGCGCCGATGGCAAAGGGATTTTTGCCGTCGCCTTTAAGCATGATTTTCAGCGCTTTGTTGCCGTTTCCTTTGTTTTGGTACACGGAAGCTGGTGCATTGAGGTTGTTGGTCACGAGGTCGGGATCGCCGTCGTTGTCGAGGTCGGCATACACGGCGCCGTTGGAAAACCCATTTTTCGCAAGTCCCCAGGTTGCTGCCACGTCGCTAAACCCCAGGTTGCCGCGGTTTTGGAAACAAGCGTTGGGAACGTCGCCACGCGGCATCTTTTCGATCAGTTGCAGGTCGGTGGCGTTGCGTTGCACCTCTTTGGAGGAAATGAACTTGAGGTAGTCCATGTCGTTGGGCCTGCGCACGATGCCGTTGGTGATGTACAGGTCTTTGTGTCCGTCCAGGTCGAGGTCGGTAAAAAGGGCGCTCCAGCTCCAGTCTGTGGCGTCTACGCCGGCGAGCTGACCAATTTCTGAAAACAGCGGGTAATCTCCGTCGGGCGCCTGGCCGCGGTTGAGCTGAAGGTTGTTGCGTGGGAACTGCCAGTGGTAGCCCTGACTGTGTTTGAAGGTAAATACATCGTATGCGTCGACGGGTTGGGAAGCTTTGAGCAGGGTTTCCGAGGGCGGCTTCATGTCGAGGCTCACGAGGTCGGCCCGGCCATCGTTGTTCACATCGGCCACATCGCAACCCATGGTGAAATTGCTCTGGTGCCCAAAACTTTTTGCCGCTGTTTCTTCAAAACGTTTGCCGTCGCGGTTGAGGTAGAGGTAATCGTTTTCGTGGAAATCGTTTCCGATGTACACGTCCGGCCTGCCGTCGCCATTCACATCGCTCACCACAAGTCCGAGGGCATAACCTGCTGTACCGCCATAAATGCCGTAAACCCGGGAAACGTCGGTAAATTTTCCGTTGCCTTCGTTCCGAAAAAGCCGGTCGGCCGCGAGCGGATCGTATTTGCGGGTGAGTGAGGTATCGCGGTAACTTCCGGCGGAGTGCACACTGTGGCAGGCTACGAAACAATCGAGGTCGCCATCGGCATCCACATCAAAAAAAGCGGCCTGGGTGGCGAACGCTTTGAGGTCGAGACCATACTCGGCGGCTTTTTCTTCAAAACGTGGTATCCCGCCGGGTTTGTCGGCGCCGAGGTTGATGAACAGCCGGTTTTTGCCTTTGAATTTTTTGTAATCGCCCACCTCACATACATAGATGTCGAGCAGTCCATCGGCATTTACGTCGGCCATGGTGACGCCCGTTTTCCAGGAACCGGCCTGGGTGATGCCTGCTTTTTCGGTGGCCTCTTCAAATTTAAAATTGCCGCGGTTGAGGTAAAGTTTGTCGGCGCCCAGGTTGGAGGTGAAGTAGAGGTCGGGCAGGTCGTCGCCGTTTACATCACCTGTGGCCACACCGCCGCCGTTGTAGTAGTAGAGGTACTGGATGATGTTCATACCTTCCGCATTTTGTTCTGGAAGGGTATTTTCAAAATTCAGGCCCGATTTGGAAGCTGGTATTTCGGAAAAAAGCGTGTTTTCCTTTTTTTGCCGACAGGCGAAAAAAAGCAGCAAAGGCAAAAAAAGAACGTGGAAAAACCTCATTTGAGGGCAGCCTTGCGCAGTCGTTGTAAAAAAGGTGAGGCAAAAATGAAAGACTGCAGGTTTTCGTTGTCGCTTTCCAAAACGGCGTTTTTATCGCCGCTCCACTCGAGCCGACCGTCGTGCAGGAAGCAAATGTTGTTGCCGATTTCCATCACCGAGTTCATGTCGTGGGTATTGATGATGGTGGTGATGTTGTTTTCCTCGGTGATGTCCATGATAAGTTCGTCGATCACCAGGGCTGTTTTGGGGTCGAGACCGGAGTTGGGTTCGTCGCAAAACAGGTATTTTGGGTCGAGTACGATGGCCCGTGCAATGCCCACGCGTTTTTGCATGCCACCGGAAAGTTCGGAAGGGTATTTTTTGTTGGTGCCCGTGAGGCTCACACGTTCGAGGCAAAAATTAACACGTTCGAGTTTTTCCTTTGGCGTCATGTTTTGGAACATGTCAAGCGGGAAACGGATGTTTTCCTCCACGGTAAACGAATCAAAAAGTGCAGAACCCTGGAACAACATGCCCACTTTCATACGTACGGTGCGCATGGCCTTTTTATCCAATTCGGTGAAATCGACGTCGTCGTACCACACTTTACCTTCGGTAGGCTTGAACAGGCCAATGAGGATTTTCATCAACACGGTTTTGCCCGAGCCGCTTTGGCCGATGATAAGGTTGGTTTTGCCTGCCTCAAAGGTAAAGGAGATGCCTTTGAGCACTTCCTGTTCTCCAAACGTTTTGGTGATGTTTTCTGCTCTGATCATGGTCTAAAAAGTCCGAAGTGCGAAGTCCGAAGTCCGAAGTAGTTCGGACTATTTTGTGTAAAAGTAACAAATTACCACTTCTCCAGCTTAAGCGATACCACGCTTCCACCCGGCTTCCAATCAAAACTTGCCTCAGCCCAATTGGGCGCACGTAGTTTCGGGCGGGCGTTGTTCGAAAACGCATACGGCTCGGTGGGTACGCCCAGCATGTTTGTATCGAGTTTGTTGTTGCCGTTCAGGTCGTGGAACGCGGCGATGGCGTACCGACCTTCTTTTTCAATGTTGAGCCGAACGTTCAGGGTGCCGGTTTTGTCTACGGGAAACACTTCACGCAGAAATGCCTTTTTTTCATTTAAAAAATCGGCTTCGGAGGCGTATACGGCAACCAGAACCTTGCCTTTGGCTTCCAGAATGTTGGAATATTGAATGTTCATAACCGGTCGGATAACTTCCTTAGGAACGAAAATACCCGGCAGCCACAACAACATGGCAAACCGGGCAAGGTGTATTTTTTGAAAAACGGGTCGTTTTGTCATTTACATCAACATGCTCTTATAAAGGCAAAGCAGAATAACGCTCAATGAAGGCTTTTAGTTCGTCGACCATGTTCGGTGAGCCGATGGCGATGGTGGCGCGTTGGTGAAGCTCGTTGGGCACAATGTCCAGAATACGTTTGAGTTGGGTGTTCATGGCTTTGCCTCCGGCTTGTTCCACAAGCATGGCCAACGGGTTGCATTCGTAGAGCAGGCGCAGTTTGCCTTTGGGGTATTTGCGCGTGCTGGGGTACAGGAAAATACCGCCCTGGATGAGGATGCGGTGGATGTCGGACACCATGGAGCCGATGTACCTGAGGCCGTAGTTGTTGTCGGAACAATTGTCGATGTACCGGCGCATTTCGAGGTCGAATTTCGAGTAGTAACCCTGATTTACGGAATACGTGTTGCCGTCTTCGGGGATGCGCATGTTGCGGTGGCTGAGGCAAAACTCACCGATGGAGGGGTCGAGGGTGAAACCGTTTACGCCGCGCCCGGTGGTGTACACGAGGATGGTGGAAGTGCCGTAGAGTACATAACCGGCGGCCACCTGTTTGGTGCCCGGCTGCAGGAAGTCGTCTTTGGTGGCCGGTCCCGCAGGATCGCTGTTGCGGCGGTAGATGGCGAAAATGGTGCCCACGCTCACGTTCACGTCGATGTTGGAGGAGCCGTCGAGCGGGTCGAACATCACCACATAATGGCTCTTTTTGGAGCTGATGGGTGGAATCTGGATGATGTCGTTGTTTTCTTCGGAAGCGATGGCGCAACATTCGCCCGAGTTTTGCAGGCACTCGATGAGTTTGTCGTTGGCGTACACGTCGAGTTTTTGCTGCATGTCGCCGCTTTCGTTTTCACCGCTGTTGGCCACGCCGATGATGCTTACCAGACCGGCTTTGTTGACTTCGCGGTTCACGATTTTGGCGGCTACGCCGATGTCGCGCAGGAGGCCAGTGAGCTCGCCGGTAGCGAAGTCAAAATCCTTTTCCGAGCGTATGATGAACTCGTCGAGGGTGATGATGCGGCTTCCGGAAGTGGGCGACGTGGGGGTAGCTG
>JADLBE010000039.1 GCA_020847915.1 Saprospiraceae bacterium
CGACAATGCTTCGTACCTGTTCGACCTTGGTACCGCCAAAGTGCTTTCAGGCGATGTGGCAGGGGGAGAAGCGTTGCGGAAAAAGGCGTTGGAGATGAATCCGAAATTGATGGAAGAACGGGGAGGAAAATGAAGGTATCAAAAAAAGGTAGCTTTAATTTTGTAAATTCCCTGTTTATATAATTACTTTTGAACTTCATCCCACCCGATTTTACTCCTCTCCCCCCTCTCCTAAACATCCTGCCTTGCAGGATCACGGTCCTTCGTGTACGTAAGGAAACAACCATGAGCGCCACCCATGAGGTATGTCCGCGTTCCATGGAATAAAGGAGAACCATAATTCCGAAACAACTGTTTAAAATCCATGATGTAAAGCCATCCAAGTGCTGTTCGCAGCACATCAACTGCATACAGAACCACCCCAAAAAGCGACCACCATGATGATTCTGCCTTCCGACAATGTGTACCAGCAAACCCGGCTGATCAAGCAGGGGAAGGCT
Source organism: Saprospiraceae bacterium (assembly GCA_020847915.1). GTDB lineage: Bacteria > Bacteroidota > Bacteroidia > Chitinophagales > Saprospiraceae > M3007. Next base: position 501 of record JADLBE010000039.1, read on the forward strand.
GCGTTTCCTCCTGATTTTCAGCCCCTGGCCGAATGGATCAAAGAAACCTACGGCGTTAAACCAATCAATATTGTTTACAATACCATAGAAAACAGCGAACGGCCAAGGCTGGAAGTCTGTTTTGAATTTGAGGCTGAAAAGGCGAAATTTTTGGACAACAACCAATTTGCGCCCGATACGGAAAAACAGCAGGCCATTGCCGAACAATTCGGCAAAATCGTGGAAGCAAAAAAAGCCATGGTGATGGTAGGTGCAGGCCATGGCGCCGGGTTTTCCGATTACAACCCAGAGGGCGTATGGGTGATTTACAGCGCCTTCGACCGTGTCGCCAAAATGGAGGCGAATGAAAACATTCCCCAGGCCGACATCGACGCCTTGCAAAAAGAACTTGCCAACAATGATCTTTGGTGCATCTCCCGCATGTTTTCAGCCGCTACGTTTTTTGTGTATACCGACGAACAATTGGAAGTTTACAACCACAGCGGCATCAAGGAGGCGTGGGCAAAAAAGTATTTCCAGTTGTTAAAGCAGTACGACCCGTTCGACTATGTCAAAGAGGACAACTTTTTCATTTACCTGGACAGTAAGGAGAATTTTGATACCAACTACGATAGCAATTGGTACTATTATTACAAATAAAAAAAACAAGCTCCGGCCGAACTCCGGAGCCTGTTGGGTTTTCAATTGGTTTGTTACCTGAACTTTTCAGGCGTATAAATGTGGAAATCGGGTGTTCCGTTGTTTTATTGTTCTTTCCTGGTTCTGTACAGAGGCGTTCCAGCTTCATCCTCACAGAAGGTTTTTTTAACAGGCGATATTCCAAGGTGGTACAGGTTATCGTTGCCTACCTCCAAAATGCCGTTGTTCAGGCAGGTTCCCAAAAGTGTCATGCCGTTCAGCATGCCGGTTTCATTAAGGATATCGAGTCGTGCATCTTCCGTCAGGGTCAATCTGGCGTCAGCTTCAATCAGAATGGCATCGATGGGCGGAACTTCATCCTTAATGACGGGGTAAAAGGCACGTCCGGAAGGAATCACTACCTGGCTGAATTCGTTGGGCGTTTTGCCTTCTTTCCAGTTGGCATCGCAATTCCAATCGTTGGGGTTGCCACATTTTCCACCTTTCCAGGTAGCGGTTTTTTGTGCGGATAGCGAAACACTAAAACTGCAAAGGAGCAACAGGAAAGCGGCTGCGAAAAAAGTTACGTGTTTCATGGTTACTTATGGTTGAATGGTGGTTGTTTGGAAAACTGTTTATCTGGTTCTGATGGTTCAAAGATGGAGGTCAGGTGGCTACCCTAAAAGTGCTGGTTTCCCGTTGGCGGGTTTGGACTTCCCTTTGGTAAAAAAAATCAACCGGTATGAAAACTGGCTTAAAAAGTTCAGAAATCTTCCGTCCGGGGTTACCTTTCGAGCGACAAATAAAAAACCGACTCCGTGCTGAACACCCTTTTGATTGATGACAATGCTGATTCAGCGGAAAAACTGGAATTTCTGATCACCAAATACTGCGCAGGAAGTGTTCGTTTGCTGACCAAAGCCACTTCAGGCCAGGATGGCATTGCTGCCATAGCGGCACACAAGCCCGACCTTGTTTTTCTCGACATCGAACTGAGCGATATGACGGGGTTTGAGCTGCTCGAACGTGTTGAAAATGTTGATTTTCAGGTTGTTTTTACAACGGCGCACGAACAATACGCCATCAAAGCCATCCGGTACAGTGCTGTGGATTACCTCCAGAAACCCATCGGCCGCGAAGAACTACTCGCTGCCGTTGCACGGGCAGAAAACAACCCCGCACAGATCTTGAAAGAGCAGGTGCTTCTGATGGCGCAACACGCCAGAACCAAATCGTTGCTTCCGGAAAAAATAGCCCTGACCACTTCGGAGGGGCTTACGTTTGTAAAAATTGCGGAGATCATACGCTGCGAAAGCGACCGCATGTACACCGTTGTGGTATTAAAGGGCGGTGAAAAACTGATGGTCTCCAAACCCATGGGCCAACTGGAGGAAATCCTCGAGGGCAACAGCTTTTTTCGGGTGCACAATTCCCATCTGATCAACATGAACCACATCCGGCAATTTGTGCGCTCCGACGGCGGTTATGTCGTCATGGACGACAACACCACCGTGAGTGTGGCGCGCAACCGGAAGGACGACTTCCTGGAACTGTTTTCCAAATTCTGACGCCATGGTATTCGAACAACCCATCCGAATCCTGATCGCCGACGATGTCGCTTTGAACCTTTTGGTTGCCATCGAATCCGTAAAACAACATTTTGAAAATGCGGAAGTCACGGAAGCTGCAAATGGAAGACAAGTCATTGATTTGTTTGGAAATCAGCACTTTGACATCATTTTAATGGATATCCAGATGCCTGAAATGACAGGACTGGAAGCCGCAAGGCACATCCGCCAGGACAACCAGCAAGTGCCCATCATTGCGCTCACCGGTTCTGATACAACAGCAGAAATGGAAGAAGCCCTCGCTTCCGGCATGAACCTGTGTTTGAGCAAACCCATACGCCCGTACGAACTGGCACTGGCCATTGCCCAATTGTTGAAGCTTCAGCATGCTGCCATGCCGGGTGAAAACAAACGTCCGGAACCTGCCAAAAAGCAGGATGAAAACGGTTTCAACCTAACGTTTCTGCGTGATTTCTGCGATGGTGATGAAGTACAAATGCGTTATTTTTTACATAAATTCATAACGCATTATCCCCTGGAAGTTGAAAAACTGACATCAGCACTTCAAAGAGGCGACCAGAATGGCATGCGCCTGGCAGCCCACAGTTTTTGGCCTCAACTGGTGTTTGTAGGTTTGAAAAAAGCTGCTGACCTCGCCGATGCCATTGAAAAGGAAATACAGGGTGAATTTCGGGAAAACGTACTCTCCGATTTGCTGACAGCCTTGAAAAATGACGTGGAAATGGGTTTGGTTACCTTAAAAAAGGACTGGTTGTAACCTATATGCCGTATCTTTGCGGCCCTCAAACGCCTGCTTTTCACCATTTTACCGCATGGCCACACCACGTACTGTCGCATTCCATACCCTCGGCTGCAAGCTGAACTATTCGGAGACCTCCGCCATCGCCCGTCTGTTTGAGGACAAGGGTTACTGGCCTGTGAAGTTTGAAGAAGGCGCCGACATTTACGTGATCAACACCTGCTCGGTGACCGAACAGGCCGACAAGGAATGCAAAAAAATTGTGCGTCAGGCACTGCGCCGACAGCCCGGCGCTTTTGTGGTGGTTACCGGCTGCTACGCCCAACTTAAGCCTCAGGAAATTGCCGACATACCCGGCGTAGACCTCGTGCTCGGCGCAGGTGAAAAATTCAGGATCCTCGATTACGTGGATGACTTGTCCAAAGCCCAGGGCAAAGGCATGGTGCGCGCCGGTGAGATCCGCGACGTGAATACTTTTCACAGTTCATTTTCTTTCGGCGACCGCACACGTTCCTTCCTCAAGGTGCAGGACGGATGCGATTACAAATGTTCCTTTTGTACCATACCCATGGCCCGTGGCGCCAGCCGTTCCGATACCGTGGAGCGTGTTCTTCAAAACGCCCGTGAAATTGCTTCCAAAGGCACACGTGAAATCGTACTTACGGGTGTAAACCTGGGCGACTTCGGCAATGGCACTGCTGTGATCGAAGGTGAAAAACCGCGCAAGGAAGCCTTGTTTGCCGATTTGGTGAAGGAACTGGACCAGGTAGAAGAAGTGACCCGTTTCCGCATCAGCAGCATCGAGCCCAATTTGCTCACCGAAGAAATCATCGCCACGGTGGCCGCTTCGGAGCGTTTTATGCCGCATTTCCACGTGCCTTTGCAGTCGGGCAACGACAAACAACTGCGCGACATGCGCCGCCGCTACAAACGCGAACTTTATGCCGAACGTGTGGCCCTCATCAAACAATACATGCCGCACGCCTGCATCGGTTGCGATGTGATTGTGGGTTTTCCGGGTGAAACAAACGACGATTTTCTCGAAACCTACCATTTTTTGCAGCAACTCGACGTGAGTTACCTGCATGTTTTTACCTATTCGGAACGCGCCAACACGTTGGCCGCAGAAATGCCCGGCGCCGTTTCGGTGGAAGAACGCAGGCGTAGAAACCAGGCGTTAAGAGGTCTTTCAGAAATGAAACGCCGCGCATTTTACCAGCAACATTTGGGCACGGTGCGACCCGTGTTGTTCGAGCACGACAAAGACGCCGGTTTGCTTACCGGTTTTACCGACAACTACATCAAAATTGAGGTTGCGGCAGGCCAGGCGGAAGCGAATGGGTTGGGGATGGTGAGGTTGGGGCGGTTGAGTGATGATGGGGAAAGGGTGGAGAGTTTACTATTTGCAAAAGACAATGAAATTTTGTAAACTTGTAACTTAAAGCTGGATTATGGGTATTGAATCGCTGAAAAAAGAAGCAAGTAAATTAAGTCGGTTGGAGAAACTGGATTTTCTTCAATACATAGCCAATCTATTGGCGGAAGAGGAAAACGTACCTTTGATTGAAGAACATAAATCCATAATATTGACTCGTCAACAAGAGGTCCGAAAAGGGGAAGTTAAGACCATTCCAGCTAGCAATGTGAAGTCTGATTTAATGAAAAAATATGGACTTCACGATTGAGTTTCATCCCGCATACAACCTCAAACAATTATCACACAAACACTTCTTCCCGAACTGCCGCTCCAACGTTTCCCGCGTTGCCGGATGCGCATTGGGATGCCGTTTCCAACAGTCGTCGGGTTCGTAGTTGATGAAGCTTGTTTTACAGCGCGGACATTCCTGGAAAAAATCGTACTCCTCTTCCACCACAGCCGAGGCAACACGGCCACCGAGCGGCGGATTCAGTTTACGCACCCTTACGCGCAACGCCTGCATGGCGCCAAACTGGTGTTTCAGCTGGTTGACAATTTCCTGAAGTACCTTTTCGATGAGTTTCCGAGGCTTCGCCATCTCCATTTTACAGATATGGTGCACGGTTTCATAGTTCACCGCATTTTCCAAAGCATCTGTGCCGGCCGCAAGACTGATTCCTGTTTTGATGTACACATCCAAAACATATTCCCCGCCAAGCACCTGCTCGGCATCGTATACGCCGTGGTAGGCGAAAAAGCGCATTCCTTCAAGGGCAATCCAAGCCATGATCAGCAGGCAGCAGTTAGCAGGCAGCAGGCAGCAATACCGTCTGACTAAGTTAGTAGTTAAATGAGGATGCAAACATACAAATTCTTTGCACTGCCCGCTGCCTGCTGCCCGCTGCCCGCTATTCCCCAAGCATTTCCTGCAACAAATCCCTTTGCTCCACGAGTTCGGGGCATTTGGTGGTTAGCAGGGTGCGGACTGTATCGAGTGCGGCAGGGGTAAGTCGTCCGTTTTGGGCGATGATGGACGCCGTGCAGTTTTTAGCGTTGTCGTATTCTTCCTGAATTTGCTGAAGATAACCTGCAAAACGACCGTCAGACAACGTGTCGGCAGCAAACGAAGCCGCGTCCTTGTTGAGCTCAGCCAGGCGAAGCGTACATTCGCAATAGGTGCCGGCAATTTTATCGAGCTGTTCGGCCCGGGAATTGGTTTGGCAGGCGGTGAAAAAGGCCAGGATGATCAGGAATAGGAATACGCGCATTGTAAAGTTGTTTGCTGCAAAGAAAACTGTCTAAACCCGGATTTAAGGGATTTGGGGGATTGGATTTTGATGGGATTGAGAGATTTGAGAAGATTGGATTGGATTTTAAAGGGATAGCCCTCACTTTGCACAGAGCATTCCTTTAAATCTGTTCCAGTCTTTTGTGCAAAGTGAGGGCTATCCTTTTAAAATCCAATCTAATCTTCCCAATCCCTTTTGTCATCCCAGCTAAAATCCAATCCCCAAAATCCCTTAAATCCGGGTCGTTTTCCATTTTCCTTTTCTGAACACCCAAATCGCCGCCAGCGCCATGCCCGATTCTGCGATGACGATGCTCCAGTACACGCCTGTTTGTCCCCAATCGAGCCAAAGTGCCAGGAAGGCGGCCAGAGGTATTTCAACCAGCCAAAAAAAGATGAAATTCAGGATCGTAGGTGTACGCGTATCGCCTGCGCCGTTGATGGATTGTGCTATGACCATACCCGAACCGTAAAAAATATAGCCCGAAGCCATGATGCGTAAGGCCAAAGCGCCGGCGTTTATGACGGCGGGTTCGTCGGTGAACAGTCCGATAAGTGAGGGCGAAAAGAAGGCATAACACAGTCCGATCACGCCCATAAACACCACGTTGAAAAATGCTGCCCGCCAGGCCGATTTTTCGGCGCGGTCGGGAAAACCTGCACCCAGGTTTTGTCCGACGAGTGTACTGGCGGCATTGGCCATACCCCAACAAGGCAAAATGCTGAAAATCATGATGCGTATGGCGATGGTGTAACCTGCCTGCACGTCTTTGCCGATTTGTCCGAGGATGTACATCAAAAAAATCCAGCTCGCTGAAGAGATGAGGTACTGACCGGTGCCGCCCGCTGCGAGTTTCAGCAAACGGGTGATGATCTCCGTTTGTACACGCAGGTACGCCCTGCGGATGTGGATGATTTTACCGGGACCAAAAAGGTGCCACAACTGGTAAAAAACACCGATGGAACGGCCGGTGGTGGTTGCTACTGCGGCGCCAAGCAGACCCATTTCGGGGAACGGTCCCCAGCCAAAGATAAAAATTGGCACAAGCAGAATGTTTACGCCGTTGGCAATCCACAAAGCGCGCATGGCGGTTGATGCATCGCCGGCGCCCCGAAACACACCGTTGAGCATCCATAGCAACAAGATGGGCAGGTTGGCCACAAACATGAGCCGGGTAAACGGTGCGCCGTATTCGGCTACTGCCGGATCCTTGATCATAAGGTGCAGTATATCGTCGGCGTAAAAATATCCGGGCACCGCGATCAAAACCGAAAGGACAAGCGCGATGATGATGGTTTGACCTGCGGCAAAGGAAGCCGCTTTGCGTTTGCCTTCCCCTACCCGGCGGGCTACCATGGCCGTTGCGGCGGAGCTCAAACCAATGCCCAGTGAATAAATGAGTGTAAGCACCGATTCGGTAGCGCCTACGGTAGCTACGGCTGCAACGCTTATTTGAGCCACAAAAAACATATCCACCACGGCAAAAAGTGATTCCATGGCCATTTCCAAAATCATGGGAATGGCCAAAAGCACGATGGCCTTGTCGATGCTGCCGTGGGTGTAGTCTTGCTCACTCCCCAAAATGGCTTGTTTGAGCAAACTCCCCCAGCGTTTCAGGCGACTTTCTGTTGGAAGGTGGGTTGTTTCTGTTTTCATGATCATTTTCAGGTATTGTCCCCGGGGAACGCGATTTGTTTAAACCAAAGATGCCCACGGAAAGTTCCTTTGGGTAAAAATTCCAACCTTTGCAGGGTGAAATTGTTTGAGTAACAAGCTTCCGGATAGACGCCTTCCAAGGCCAACCGGTTGCCGGGAGTCCTTTGTGTAACTTGCTACTTGTAACTTGCTACTTGTAACTTATTCTTGCCGCACATGAACATCGCTGATTTGTTGCACCGCGCCCTGCGCCTCGAGTGGCTGACGCCCGAGGAAGGTGTTTTTCTGTTCGAAAATGCCTCCACGGCCGAACTTATGTACGTAGGCAATGCTTTGCGCAAACATCATGTGCCGGGCAATGTAGTTACCTGGATCATCGACCGCAACTCGAACACCACCAACGTGTGCATCGCCAACTGCAAGTTTTGCAATTTTTACCGGCGGCCCGGTCACGATGAATCCTACATCACTTCCATCGAAGAATACAAAGTCAAAATTGAGGAAACTTTCCGGCTCGGCGGCGAACAACTGCTGCTGCAAGGCGGGCACCACCCGGATCTCGGACTACAGTTTTATGCCGACTTGTTCCGCAAACTGAAAAACCTGTTTCCCGACCTCAAACTGCACGCCCTCGGTCCGCCCGAAATCGCGCACATCAGCAAGCTCGAAGGTATGAGCCACTACGATGTGCTTAAGGAACTGCACGCCTCCGGTCTCGACTCTTTGCCCGGGGCAGGCGCCGAAATTTTGAGCGACCGTGTGCGCAGGCTCATTTCCAAAGGCAAATGTGGCGGACAGGAATGGCTCGACGTGATGCGTGCAGCCCACAAACTTAACATCACCACTTCGGCCACCATGATGTTCGGCCACATCGAAACCAACCTCGAACGTATGCAGCACTTTGCCGATTTACGGCAGGTGCAATCGGAAAAACCCGCCGACGCCAAAGGTTTCCTGGCTTTTATTCCATGGCCTTTCCAGGACGAGGACACCATTTTGAAAAAAATAAAACGCGCTCGAAATGCGGTTTCCGGCGACGAATACGTGCGCATGATCGCCATGAGCCGCATCATGCTGCCCAATGTGGTAAACGTACAATCATCGTGGCTTACGGTGGGCAAACAAGTGGCCCAGGTAACCCTGCACGCCGGCGCCAATGATTTTGGCAGCATCATGATCGAGGAAAATGTGGTTTCGGCAGCCGGCGCCCGTTTCCGCTTTACTGCCGACGGCATCCAGCAGGCCATCCGTGAAGCAGGTTTTGAACCCAAACTCCGCAACCAACAGTACGCTTTCCGCGAACTGCCCGTGGATATGGAAAACCAGGCGCTGGATAAAAAGGCGATGATTGTGGATTAGTCGTTAGCTGAAAGTGGAAAGCTGAAAGTTGAAAGCTCCAATTTTCAGCTTTCAGCTTTCCACTTTCAGCTTTCAGCTACCTTTTAAAGGTTATTTTCCACCGTTGGCTAAAAACTGCTGTGACCTCTTGGCGCACAAGTGTATCTTAGTGGAAAATATTCTTAGCCATGAGGTTAGCTTTACTTCTTTTTTTCCAAATGATGCTGCTCGGCGCCCTCAACGCCCAAAGCCCGCTTTATTACACCGTTAAATTCCCCGACGACGTCACGGTATACGGCTGCAACGCCACACCGCCGTCTGATCAGCCTGAAATCATAAAATACGGCAATTGCTCCTTCAACGTGGGTGTGTCGTACCACGACCAGGTGTTTTACCTCGGCGATGGTCCCGGCTGCTACAAAATTTTCCGCCGCTGGCGCCTGTTGTGGTGGTGCGATTACGACCCCAACTGGGCCGGACCCATCATCATCGAAAACCCGGATTACACCGACACTGGCGTATTTACCGAAGGCAACAGCGCCAACCACGGTTACCTGCAGTATACCCAGGTGATCAAGGTACTCGACAATGTGGACCCCGTGTTCACCAATTGTCCCGCCGCACCCCTCGAATTCAAGGACCTAACCTCCAACAATCCGCAATTGTGGAACAGCATGCAGTGGTGGGACAACCAGTCCGGCTCCCACGACCTTTGTGAAGGTCCCACAGACCTCAGCGTAACGGCCACCGACTCGTGCAGCGGCAGCGACATTACGCTGCGTTACCTGCTGTTTCTCGACCTCGACAACACGGGTACCATGGAAACCGTCGTTTCGAGCACCAACCTGCCGCCCTCCAACACGGTGTTTTTCAACAACTTCAATACGCTCAACTACGCTGGCGGCAATGCCCGGGGGTTTGATACCCGAAATGTGCCCGCCAACCAAAAATACGGATTTGCCCTTGAAACGGTAACCAACGGCGCCAACGTGACCGGCCGTGTTCGCTGGAACACAACACAGTCGCCCAACAACTACGTCGTGCCCGAACTGCCCTACGGTACCCACAAGATCAAGTGGATCGCCGAAGATGGCTGTGGTAACGAAAAATCATGTGAGTACATGTTTACCGTAAAAGATGGTAAACCTCCCACCGTGGTATGCCTTAACGGACTGAGCATCAACCTTATGCCCACGGGCATGGTCGATATTTGGGCTACGGATTTCATCCACGACCTGTACGACAACTGTACACCAACCCCGCAAATTAAAATAGCCATTCAAAAAGTTGGCGCAGGAACAACCTTTCCGGCCGGACAAAACGGCGTGACCTTTGATTGCACCGAACTCGGTCTGCAACCCGTGGAAATTTGGGTGCAGGACAACGCAGGAAACAGCGATTATTGCATTACCTACATCCTCGTCCAGGACAATTTCGGCGCATGTGGTCCCGGCGACCCGTTCAACGGCACGGTGCAAATGGCCGAATCGCAGGAGCCTCTGGTTGGCACCGAACTGGTGCTGAAACAAAACAGTACCGTTGTAGCCAGTAGCGTGAGTGATTCACTCGGACAATTTGCATTCGGAAGTATGCCTGCAGGATGCAACTACCAACTTTCAGCTTCGGCCACAGGCGATGCCAAGGCGGGGCTCAATGCGTACGATGTGTTGCTCGGGGCTTTGCACCAGGTTGGACTTCCCGTGTTGCCCACGCCTTACAACATCATTGCCTCCGATGCCGACGGCAATGGCATTTTAAACACCGACGACCTGGAAGCCATGATCCAGGTTTTGCTCGGCGCCGACGATACTTTTCCCACCGACGTATGGCAATTCCTGCCCGCCGGTTACACGTTTGCCAATCCGGCGCAGCCCTTGGCGACCAGTCTGCCCGACCACATTTCGCTTTGCCTGACCGGTCCGCTCGCGCCCGGCGCCGCTGATTTTACGGCGGTAAAAACGGGAGACCTCGATGCTTCCTGGCAGGCCGGTGAAAGCCGAAGCGTGGATGGTTCGGTGTTTTTCAGCACCTTGAACCAACGTTTTGAAGCAGGAGAAATCCTCGATGTGGTGGTTTATGCACCCGACCTTTCCGACTTGCGTGCTTTCCAGCTTGCCCTTGGCTGGGACCCGGAAGTGCTCACCTTCCTCGGTGCTGAAGGTTTGATGGTGCCCGACAACTGGATGTTTCAGATGCCACAAAACCAGGAAGTGCGTGCCTGTTGGTATTCTACCCAGGAGTCTGTGGGTAAAAACTGGCGCCCGGGCGTGTTTACACTTCAGTTTGAAGCTTTGCAAATGGGCACGTTGAAGAAAAACCTGTTTGTTCGTCCGGGCAACCTCGATGCTGAAGTTTACCGTGTTGACGGGCAAACATTTGCTGCAGAACTTGATTTTATCCAGCCCGACGCCGGAAGTTTGCTGGTGCGTCCTGCCATGCCCAATCCGGCTACCAACCGGGTGATGGTGCCTTTTGAACTTCCTGAAGCTTGCGAAGTGACCATCGTGTTAAGCGATGCACTTGGTCGTACAGTAGCCAACCAAAGCAAGTTTTACGACGCTGGCTCGCATGTGGAAACCCTTGATGTTTCCAGGCTTGAAGGCGTGGTTATGGTTCGTTTGGACGCTTCGGGAGAAGTGCGTACGCAGCGGGTTGTGGTTAAAAACTGATTTTTTTACCACATTAGGCACATTAGGCTACTAAGGCACATTAGAATTCTTTTCTAATGTGCCTTAGTAATCTCATGTTCCTAATGTGGTAATTTTCGCCATGAAACATTTCCTCTGGCCTTCCGCCTTGTTTTTAGCCCTGATTGCCCGTGCTGTTTTTCAGGTGAACCCTGAGCTGACGGAAAGTATTTACACGCGTGGTTTGTTCGCGGGCATTCGATGGTTGTTAGACCATACGTTGGGCTGGCTGCCATTTCCTTCGGTGTACCTGTTGTTCGGCTTGATGTTGTGGGTATTGGGGCGTTTTATTGTTTCCCTGATCACCATGCCAGGAAGAGACGCTCTGCTACGTTTGGGCTTTTTTACCCTCAATACCATAGCAGGCATAGGCACGCTTTTTCTGGTGTTGTGGGGGTTCAATTATTGTCGGCTTCCGGTGGAAAAGCAGCTTGGGTTGGAAGTTAAAAACCCGTCGGCAACAGCACTGCGAACGGAATTTGAGCGACAAACGGCTGTTGTTTTAAAAACCCGCACAAAACTTCAATACGACACAGCGACGGCCATTCCAACCCTGAGGATACCACTTTCCATGGAATCCGACATCAGGGGAATGGTGGAAAAAAAGTACAAGGAACTCGGTTTGCCGGCAGCCGGACGCCCCCGCGGCCGCGAACCCTTCTGGAACGGATTTTTGATTCGTTTCGGCGCAGCCGGCATTTACAATCCTTTTACGGGTGAAGGCAACATCGACCGGGGCTTGTATTTTTTAACCAAACCCTACAACCTCGCGCACGAACTCGGCCACGCTTACGGTTGGGGCGACGAAGGCACGTGTACGTTTCTTGCCTACCTCGCTTTGAGCGCATCAGAGGAGCCCTTGTACCGTTACTCTGCCGAACTTGGTTACTGGCGCGAACTCGCTTCCGCCTACCGCCGCGCCGAACCCGAACAGTACAAGGTCTTGTTCGAACAACTGCCCACCGGTTTTGTGACCGATCTGGTGAAAATCCGCGAGGCGGTGGACCGTTACCCGGAGTTTTTTGAGGCTTTCAGGAGGAAAACGTACGACAACTACCTCAAGTCCCAGGGCATACGTGAAGGCATGGCGAATTATGGGAAGGTGGTGCCGTTGGTGATGGCGTGGAGGAGTTTAAAGTTTAAAGATTAAAGTTTAAAGTAGTGGAAGGTCTGTAACGGAAAGTAAATTAATGAGTTGTGTGAAATAGGTTTTTCTAAGAACTACTTTTTATACACCACTTTTCCGAAAAATTCCTTTTCCTTTCCAGCTACTTTTACCCACAGGATACCTTCCGGCAGACCTTCCAATTGCATACTCCGGACTGAATGGGATAGTGGTTTTTGTAATAAAAGTTTTCCTTCGGTATCAAAAATGAAAACATCGAAGCGCTCATCAGGCATGTTTGGAAGATCAAAATAAAGCTGTCCGGAGGTTGGGTTTGGGAAAACACGCATTTCCGACGCGGGCATAAATTCCCCCGTCCCAACCACAAAATCCACCACCGTTTTTGCA
>JADLBE010000040.1 GCA_020847915.1 Saprospiraceae bacterium
ACCGCCAACGGCAGTGCCAAACCCATCGACGCCAAACCCATGTCCGGCAATGCGAGCACAGCCACAATCGCCGGAGGAAAGGCGGAAATCCGCAATTAAAGCAGCCGCCCGGTACGGCAGCATGGGGTTACAGTTGTTCGGCGCGTGTCTGCTGGGCGTATTCATCGGTCGCTGGATCGATGGACGCATGTTGTGGGAAAAACCGTACGGCGCCGTTTTTCTGACCCTTTTGTTTATGCTGGCTTCCCTTGTTTCTATTTTTCGCCAATTGATGCGCGAATCTTGATCAGGATTTGCAGGATTTAAGGATTTGCAGGATTATTCAGGTATTTAATTACGAGTTTTGCTGCACCTTTTGTTGGGTAAAGATCCTGATTCCATGCGTATCCCTGTTTTTTTCCAATACCTCACCGCACTCAGCCTTGCCTGGGGATTGGTTTTGTTCGCCTGGCTTTATTTCACCGCCGGCGCCTGGGTGTACGTACCGTTCGCTGCAGCCACGCTTTCCCTTTTTGTCCTCATCTGCCTCTTGTTGTTTTTCTTCGGATGGCGCGCTGCGCGTAGTTCGCAACGTATGGCGTTCAACGGCGTTATTACGTCCTCGGTGTTTGGCAAAATGGTGGTCTCCCTCGCTTTTTTGGCCATTTATAAAAAAACATACGCGCCTGCGGGAACTTCTTTCGTGGTGATTTTTTTATTGACGTATGCCGTGTATACGCTTTTTGAGATTTGGTTTATGACGAAGCTGGCAAAGACTTGATCAGGATTTGCAGGATTTAAGGATTTGCAGGATTTGATTTGCAGGATTCTGTAGGATGCTATCCACGCTTCTTTTGAAAGGGGACGCGAATATGGAACAGATCCCACGCTGCGCTGGGCCAGATATCTCGAAAATGAAACAGATCCCACGCACCGCTGCGCGGTGCTGGGATGACAAAAAAAGCCGATGAAACGACCTAAAAAAGGCGAATTCGCCCCTTTCCACGAAACGTACATCAATGCCCTTCCGCCACGCGGCACGGCCAAAAGCCTGCTGAAAAAATCGTTGAAGGACCTTATGGCCATGCTCGGCAACCTCACCGACGAGCAGGCCAACTACCGCTACGCACCCGGCAAATGGTCTATCAAAGAAATGCTGATGCACATGATCGATACCGAACGTGTGTTTGCCTACCGCACGCTTTCCTTCATGCGCGGCGACAAAATCGCCCTGCCCGGCTTCCACCAGGATTTGTGGATGGAAAACGTGGACGTGTCGAAACGTACCATCAAAGACCTGCTCAAGGAATTTAAAAACGTGCGCGACAACACGCTTTTCCTGCTGGAACAATGCACCGAAGAGCAATCGATGTACACCGGCATCGCCAGCAACTGGAAAGCTACCGTGCGGGCGTATTTTCACATCATCGCGGGGCACCATTTGCACCACATGGGGGTGTTGCGGGAGAAGTATCTTGTCTGAATCAGGATTTCCAGGATTTAAAGATTTTCAGGATTTTAATTTCAGGATGGAGACCACATGTTACGAATCCTGCAATTAAAATCCTGAAAATCTTATAATCCTGAAAATCCTGATTCAGACGGTTTTTTAAACAAATCCGCCATTTCCGTGGGATACTGCGCCTCAATGTCGCGTCTTTTGAGTTTCATGGTGGGTGTCAGCAATCCGTTGTCTGTGGTCCAGGGGCCTGGGATCAAAACATGGCGCCGCACGGCTTCCACACCGCTCAGGCGCGATTCGTTGATGACGTCAATTTCACTGCGGAATAGTTTTTCCACCATGGGGTTGTGCACCATGTATTCGGGGGCCGTCCAGTGCACGTTGTTGTCGCCGCACCACGATTCGAGGTGTGCGAAATTGGGCACGATGAGCGCCGCCACGTAGGGTTGGTTGGCGCCCTCAACAAGGCATTGGGAAATGAAATGCGAACGCAAAAGTTGTTGTTCCACAAAAGCGGGCGAAACGAATTTGCCCGTGGAGGTTTTAAACACCTCACTCACCCTGCCGGTGATGCGTAAAAAACGTTTGTGTTCGAAATGTCCGAGGTCGCCCGTGCGCAACCAGCCGTCGGCTGTAAACTTCGCGGCCGTGGCTTCGGGTTTGTTCCAATAACCCTGCATCACGTTTGGTCCTCGCACTTCAATTTCTCCATCGGGTAAACCTTCTACGGGATTGGCAATGCGCACTTCCACACCCGGCACAGGTATACCTGCCGTTCCAAAATGTACGCCGCCGGGTTCGAAACGGTTGAAACTCACTACGGGCGACGTTTCGCTGAGTCCGTACCCTTCACGCACATCGATGCCGGCGGCCGAGAACAAACGGCCGAGGCGTGGCTGCAAGGCTGCGGCGCCCACGGCAATGCCCCGGAGTCGTCCGCCCATGGCTTTGCGCCAGCGGCGGTACACGAGGATGTCGGCGAGCAAGCGTTTGAGGGTGTACAAAAAAGGCATGTCGTGTTCGCCGGTGAAAGGGAACCTTTCGCCCAGGTTGATGGACCAGTCGAACACCCTTTTGCCCAACCAGCCCGCTTTTTCGCGGCGTTCCTGCAGGCGTTCGTACATGCGTTCGAGGATGCGCGGCACGGCACTGATGATGTGTGGTCGCACTTCGCGCAGGTATTCGGGGAGTTTGTCGATGCTGTCGGCGTAATACACCGAAACGCCGGCTGCCAGGTACACATAGTTTACCATGCGCTCGAGGATGTGGCTCATGGGCAAAAAACTGAGTCCCACCGCGTTTTCCTCAAACGGCACGATGGCGAGCATGGCCTTCACGTTGCTTACGATGTTGGCGTGGGTGAGCATCACACCTTTGGGCTCGCCTGTGGTGCCGGAAGTGTACAAAATGGTGGCCAGCGTGGATTCGGTTGTTTCGCTGCGCATTTTTTCCAACATTTGTGGATCGGTATTTTCCGCAAGCAGGTCCTCCCACGCCACGGCGCCTTCCATTTTGCCGAAGGCAAATATAAATTCGATGTCCGGCGCGGCGGTTTTGATTTTTTGCAACATGGTTGCATCGCTTACAAAGCAGGCGCTAAAACCAGCGTCGGCATAAATTTGCGTGATTTCCTCTACCCTGCTTGTAGCGTGTATGGGTACTGGCACTAAGGCTGCCTGCATCATGGCCAGGTCGGCCACCAGCCATTCGGGACTGCCGCAGTGTGCCAAAATGGCCACCCGGTCACCAGACTTCAAGCCACGGTTTCGTAATCCCGTACTAAGTCGATCGCGTATTTCCACCACCCTGGCGGTGCTCCAGGTTTGCCAGGCGCCGTTTACCCGCCCGGCAAGCGCAACGTCTTTGGGCTCCAGCCGCAGTTGGTAGTGTGCGATGTCGAAAAGGCGGGAGAATTCCATGAAGCAAGATTACGAAAAATTGATTCACGGAGACGCCTTACAATCGTTTACTCCGGAATTTTCGCCCAAAAACGACCATCGGAAAACTCCATAAATTCGTAGTGTTTGGGATCGGAGGTTGGTACACGTGTGGCGCGAAAAGCAACATGGAAATTACCTTCGGCAATTCGGGCAATGTTATCCCATCTGGTGATTTCCAAATAGGAAGTGTTGATAGCCGTGGTATCAAAACGATAATGGTCGAGCAATACATCACCATCATCTCCCATGTTGGAGTAAAAAGCACCAGAAAAATCGCGATTTTCAGGTGCGAGTTTATATATGATTGGAAAATAACGCTTTGGATCGTCGTCTGGAAATCCACCAATTGTAATGTTTTCACGCACATAAATACCTGAATAACAAGTAGTCAAATACAACGACCATCGATTTATTCCATTACTTTCATAAGGCCATAAAACAACTCCGGCTATCCATGCATTTCCTAATTTAGAGGCTCTTGCCACGCCCGTAGAGGTATCACATGGCTCGTAGATGTAGACATCGGCGGGCGGTGGAGGAGGTTCACCTGGATTTTGGGTATGATCGTCATCCTTTTTACAGGAAAAGAAGGCTAATATCAGAAATAAATGAAAAACATACCTCATAGTGATTAATTTTCGACGATGAATGGGCAACAACACGTTTACTCCGGTATTTTCGCCCAAAAACGACCATCGGAAAACTCCATAAATTCGTAGTGTTTGGGATCGGAGGTTGGTACATGTGTGGCTCTGTAGGCTAGATGGAAATTTCCTTCCACAATGTGTGCAATAGTGTCCCACCGCGTGATTTGAAGGTAAGAGTTTATGGTTGCGGTGGTGTCAGGTTTGTAAAAATCGAGAAGCAGGTCACCGTCATCTCCCAGCATTCCGTACGAAGAAAAGCCATATATACCATGGTAACCCGAGGGTACATTTTTATCTACAATTGAGTAGGTACCTAACGGATGAGAATCTGGAAAACCACCAAGAGAAAGGTACTCCCGAAGCAAACCATCTGAAGTGCAAGTCAAAAAATCCAAATACCAATACAATGTATCATTGACTTCATAATTGCTAAGCTCTGCACCGCTAATCCAATCATTTCCAAGTTTAGAACCTCTGGCTACGCCGGTACTGGTATCACATGGTACGTAAATGTAAACATCGGCTGGCGGGGGAGAGGGTTCACCTGGATTTTGGGTATGATCGTCATCCTTTTTACAGGAAAAGAAGGCTAATATCAGAAATAAATGAAAAACATACCTCATGGCTATTAATTTTCGACGATGAATGGGGTTGATAAAAAATGCTTACCTAAGGAGATTTGCAGCGTGTAATACCCGTTTGGAAGGTTAATTTGAATGTTTGCGGGCTGGGATTCAGCAATAATTATATGTCCAAATGAAAGCATTTTGCCGTCAACAGCATGAATGGAATAATTTGCATTTCCTGCAAAACCTAAACTTGTAAGGTGCAATGCCTTTTTGGCTGGATTGGGGCAAATGGAAACCTTGGATATGGAAAGGGCCGAAACTGAAGAAGTTTCGGCTGGTTTTTCAGGCAAACAAATTCTTTTGAGCTGAAGAATATGATTAACAAAAACCCCATCGGAGGATATTGCTGATGAATATAAGTAAAAATCAGCTTCACTGTTTTGAGGCAAATCTATCAAAGGATTAATGGTAATGCTGTTCGTGTTTCCGTATGATTTAAAGGTAGAATAGGGGTTATTTGTAAAAATTCCACTACCCAATTGCCACTTGTAAGTAAAAGGGGCTTGGCCGGGTACGTTAAATCCAGAGGCATCAATATTGATAGTATATGTGACCGGATCGTCGCACAAAGCTGTGGTTCCTGAAATGGAGATGGCCAATTCTTCATTTTCGTAAAATTCATCTGCTAAACCACAAAAAGTTGTACTTATGTATTCTGCATTGGCATTAAATCCATTTCCGAAATACCTTGGATTGGAAAAAACCAAACTTCGAAAATTGTCATTATCCGTCATTAATGCCATAATTGAGAACTGATCAGGGGCGCTATTACTGCTTATTTTGCGCCATCCATAATTGCACTCGCCTGAGTTGTCGGATACATCTCCTAGATTTGACACCCTGTTATGTCGTCCATTCAGCCAATGTCCTATCTCGTGAGCAAATGTATAACGAGGTGCTAGCATATTATTAGCAGAGACAATTCCATAAGGCGCAAGACTATACATAACACCCGCAATGGAACCATATCTGTCATCAGTTAATAAAATGACTGCATCGGCACGTAAATCATCTGCTATTTCGAATACATCATCATTGATGTTTAGCTCATCAAGATCATTTAAAATATTGGAAGTGTTACTATAATGATTGCTAAAATCAAATGGCACCATTGAAAACCTAAAGTTTTTACCCACTAATCCGCTATTATACATTGCAAAATTTAAACTATGCATACCAAATTGTAAATACAAATAAGGAATATGCACTTCGAGAGATGGAGGAACAGGCATAGTCACAACTTCCTCCAAGGCCTCATCAGTCACAAGTACCAAAACATGGAATACATTTTTGCATGTATCGATTTTTGCACAGGCTTCAGGATCTGGGCCATCTTCCATATATGATACACATGTTTCATTCCAGCGAATCGAATCTAGCCTATGTTCAACCAAAGCATTGTATCGATTGCTTAAGGGATGTGCAAAATAAACACTGCTGTCAATTTTGGCATACAAGGAACGACCACCAGGTGTTGAAGCAAGTGCAACCACATCACCAAATTGACCAATATTTCCCCACCATACATAAGTTGAATCGTTTCTTTTTTCAAAATACTGCCCAACAGCCAACAATGTGTCGGTTCTTCCCGGAAAAACAAAGAGAAATGAATCTGCTTTTGAATTAGCGGGGATAACTTCCAAATCTATTAAAGTAACAGATAGTGCCGTTGGATCTGCTTTTAAAGTATCCCAAGTAGTTAGTTCATAAGATGTAATATCAGAATTGGCAGGCAAAAAACTCACCAAATTAGAGACTTGACCGTAATTGAGGGTCACAAACAATAAACTAATAACAAAGGTGAGCGTGTAGGCGTGTAGGCGTGTAGGCGTGTAGGCGTTTTCATATTTGGTTTTTTGACAAAGATAAACTGACCAATGTATAATGTCAAGACATTAGACAGTTTTAACATTTACACATTTTTATATACATGATCCTCCATGTGCACCACCCTAACCCGCATCAAAACCACCAAACTGATCACAAACAACACCGCCAATGACGCCACGCTGTTGCGCATGCCGCCGGTGATTTGTTCCACAAAACCAAACATGAAGGTGCCCATCACGGTGGAAAGTTTGTCCATCACGTCGTAAAAACTGTAGTACGACGCCGTATCCTGCGTGTCTTC
>JADLBE010000041.1 GCA_020847915.1 Saprospiraceae bacterium
GCAACATTTTGAACGGCGCCAATACACTCACACCCGAAGTTGATCAGGAAGGTTATTACATCCTTACGGTTACCAACCCGGCCAATGGGTGTACTTCGGAGGATGTCGTGTACATCGGCAACAACATTGTTTACCCGGAAGCCGTCATCCTGGATCCTCAACAATTGAACTGCGTGTTTACCACCGTTGAACTCGACGGCAGTTTCTCCTCCGACGGCAATGAATTTGACTACACCTGGACGACCGTGGGTGGCAGCATCAACAGCGGCGGATCTTCGCTCACACCGGAGGTGGATGCGCCCGGAACGTACACGCTTGTGATCGAAAACGAGGATAACTTTTGTACAGCTACCGCAAGTGTGGTGGTAACCCAAGACATTACTGCACCTGTTGCCGTAGCTACCACGCCGGGACAAATCACCTGTCAGTTTCCGCAACTGGAACTTTCCGGTGCGGGATCGTCGGAAGGACCCGAGTTTTTCTACTTATGGTCTACCACCAACGGCAACATCCTTTCCGGTGAACTCACACTAAATCCCATTGTAGGCCAAATCGGCACGTATACCATCTATGTATCCAATGTCGACAACGGTTGCGAAACAACGGCTTCGGTGACGGTGACGAGCAGCCAAACATTCCCCACGTCGGATCCGGGCAATCCGCAGGACCTTACCTGCGCCGTTACCCAACTCAACCTCGACGGTTCGGGTTCGTCGCAGGGACCACAATATGCCTACACCTGGTACACACAAACCGGCAACATTGTTTCCGGAGGAAATACCCTTACGCCGCTCGTGAACGCTCCCGGCACCTACGACCTGACGGTGATCAACCTTTCAACGGGTTGTACCACAACAAGTTCCGTGGACGTGGGCTTGAACACCGTTTTCCCAACAGCAGCAACAGCGCCGGGAGGCATCCTGAGTTGCACGGTAAGCTCGCTGACCTTATCGGGTGCAGGCAGCAGCACCGGGGCCGGATTTTCGTACGCATGGTCGACCGTAAACGGCAATATTCTTTCCGGCGGCAATTCCTTGTCGCCCGTGGTAAATGCCACCGGCGATTACACACTTGTGGTGAGCAACACGACCAACGGTTGCTCTACAAGTTCCACCACAACCGTCGGAGCGGATGCCAGTTTGCCGGTGGCAAGTGCAGGCGCTCCACAAACGTTGGACTGCAATGTCCAACAATTCAACCTCAACGGAAACGCTTCGAGCCAGGGCGCTTTATTCGGATACGTATGGACGGGTCCCGGCATCGTACAGGGAGGATCTACCTTAACACCGCTCATTAACCAGCCAGGTTTGTACGAACTTTTGGTGACCAATACCAGCAATGGTTGTACGGCAATTTCAGCTGTGACCATTCCGCAGGACATCGTGTTGCCTGTGGCAGAAGCCGGTCCGGCAGCGGAGCTGAACTGCACGTTTACAAGCCTTGGTTTGGACGGCAACGGTTCGAGCACGGGTTCTGTGTTTACCTACCTGTGGACAACCTCCAACGGCAACATTTTGAACGGTGCAACAACGCTTACGCCACAAATTGATGCTCCGGGAACGTACACACTTTTGGTGAGCAACACCCAAAATGGTTGTTCCTTCACCGACGCGGTTATCATTACCGAAGATGTTGTTTTGCCGCAGGCAAATGCCGGCAATCCTGGGCTTATCACCTGTACCAATGCAACCGTTACCCTGAATGGTAGCGGCAGTACGGGACCCATTTTTACCTATACCTGGACAACCCCCGATGGCAACCTTGCCTCAGGCGCCAACACGCTTTCTCCTGTGGTGGATGCTCCGGGTACGTATACACTTTTGGTAAGCAATTCCGATAACGGTTGTACAAGCACGGCTTCCGTTGATGTAGCCAAAGATGCCAATGTGCCGACTGCGCTTGCCGTCGTTGGGGGTGAGCTCAACTGTGTGACCAATCAACTCCAGATTGATGCCACCGGTTCAAGCCAGGGCAGCAGTTTTACCTACAACTGGACGACACCCAACGGCAACATTGTTTCCGGCGGCAACACACTCACGCCGGTGGTGAATCAGCCCGGACAATATGCACTTGAAGTTTTTAATACGACGAACAACTGTCTTGCAACCTCTACGGTAACCGTCAACCTCAACCTAGTGCCACCGGTAGCCGATGCCGGCGCCCCGGCGGTCATTTCCTGTCTGGTGCCTGTGCTGACCCTCAACGGCGGCGGTTCGAGTCAGGGTGCACAATACACGTACCAGTGGAGTTCCCAAAACGGCAACATACTTTCCGGCGGCAATACCATCAATCCACAAATCGATGAATCGGGTTTTTACACCATCGTGGTGACCGACCAAAGCAACGGCTGTACAGCCGGCGCGCAGGTACAAATCATCCTGGACCAAAACACACCCGAGTCGAACCCGGGCGCATCGCCGACGCTTACCTGCAACGTAACCAGTCTGCTGCTCAACGGTTTGGCCTCGAGCCAGGGTCCGCCGTTTACTTACCTCTGGACAACCTCCAACGGCAACATCGTTTCCGGCGAAACAACCCTGACGCCCACCATTGACCAACCGGGCACGTACACTTTGCTGGTTACCAATTTTCAGAATGGCTGTACTTCCATCGACGATGTTTTGGTAAATCAAAACATCACACCTCCGGTGGCTTCCGCAGGTAATGCGCCGACGCTGACCTGTGCAACCACCAGTTTGCCGTTGAATGGCACAGGCAGCAGCAGCGGTCCGGGTTTCAGTTATTTGTGGACCACCACCAACGGATCCATCACAGGCGGCGTCAACACAACCACCCCTACGGTAAACGATCCGGGACTTTACAACCTGCTGGTTACCAACAACCAAACGGGATGTACAAACACGGCGCAGGTTGATGTTTTTGAAGATGTGGTGCTGCCGCAAGCATCGGCTTTGGTAACCGGCGAATTGACCTGTAGTGTTACGTCGCTCGACCTCAACGGAACAGGCAGCAGTACCGGCAGCACTTTCGGGTATTTGTGGACAACATCTAATGGACAAATAAGCAACGGCGCTACATCGCTGGCGCCTTCGGTTACTGCACCCGGCACCTACCAACTCCTGGTCACCAATGCCGTGAACGGTTGTACACAAACGGCCACCGTTCCGGTTACCCAAAACATCACCGCGCCACAGGCCAACGCAGGCGCCAACGCATTGCTTACCTGTGCCGTTACTTCGCTTAACCTTACCGGTTCAGGTTCGGGAGGCGTCAACGGTGTATCGTATGCCTGGACCGGACCGGGCATTGTCGGCGGCGGCAACACAACGAACCCAACCATTGATCTTGTGGGTGTGTATACGCTTACCGTTACAGACCTTTACAACGGTTGCACCAAAACAGACGCCGTTCAGGTTGCTGAAGACATCTTGGATCCGATTGCAGCCATTGTAGCACCGGGAGAACTTACCTGTGTGGTAACAAGCGTGAACATCGATGCAGGCGCTTCCAGTCAGGGCAGCCAGTTTCAATACACCTGGAACGGTCCGGGCATCATCGACGGCGCTGCTACCTTGTCCCCACTTGTTGATCAACCAGGCGCTTACAACCTGTTGATCACCAACATCCTCAACGGCTGCACGGCAACGGCGTCCACCCAGGTA
The DNA here is from genome assembly GCA_020847915.1 of Saprospiraceae bacterium. Taxonomy (GTDB): domain Bacteria; phylum Bacteroidota; class Bacteroidia; order Chitinophagales; family Saprospiraceae; genus M3007. The sequence continues at coordinate 3,624 of JADLBE010000041.1, forward strand.
AGCCAAACGGTAGCTTTCCCGCTTGCAGAAGCCGGTAACGGATTTGAACTCACATGTTCCGTGGACCAGGGCACTTTGAGCGCCTCGGGATCCTCGTCGGGCCCAAACTTTTCTTACACCTGGAGCACTTCAAACGGCAACATCCTTGGGGGCGCCAACACGGCGGCGCCACTGGTTAACGAAGTCGGCGTGTATACCTTGCAGGTGTTGAACACGGCGACCGGCTGTTCGTCGACCGATGTTACCGCCGTAACGCTCAACACCAACCTGCCGACAGGTATAGAACTGCTGACCGAATTGCCAGGTTGCGGCGACCAGCCCGGATCGGTGCAGTTTGAAGAAGTCACGGGTGGGGTAGGACCGTACCTCTTTTCCATCGACGATGGCGAAACGTTTTTACAGGCCAGCCAATTTGGCGGTTTGTCGCCCGGCACGTACAACCTGGTGGTTCAGGATGCCAACGGATGCGAGTATGCGGACTTGTTGCAATTCCCGGTGCCCGTAGAGCCGACGGTAACTTTACCACCCACCATCCAACTTTCATTCGGTGCTTCCCAAACCATTACGGCCACGATCAACATTCCGATGAGTGAAGTGGACACGATCATCTGGTCGCCCATGGAGGGCCTTACCCTTACCAGTCAAACCAACGTAGTTTTGGCGCAGCCGTTTACAAACATGCAATACACCGTCACGATCATCAACAAAGATGGCTGTGAGGACCGTGCGGTGGTATCAGTGCGGGTGGATGATCCGAACATTTGGGCGCCCAACGTGATCAGCTCGGGCAACCAGGACGGACTCAACGACAATTTCCTGATTTTCGCTGCACCGGGCGTGGTGAAGGAAATCAAATCACTTCAGGTATACGACCGATGGGGCAACCAGTTGTTTTTGAATGAAAATTTCCAGCCCAACGAGGAACGCCTGGGATGGAACGGCAGCTTCCGAGGAGAAAACATGAACCCGGGCGTTTACGTCTGGTGGGCCGAAGTGGAGTTGATCAGTGGTGAAAAAATCATCCTCAAAGGTGATGTGACCATTGTTGATTAAGGTGTGTTATCTTAGCTTCTAAAAAAATATGTGGACCAACCTTGAAGGATTCAGTCATTTATCAACCGCAGAGCTTGATGCTTTGCTGATCGCACCGGTGCGCATCACCATTCTGGTGGGAAGCGCCGACGGTGAACTCGACCGGGAAGAACGCCGCTGGACCAGCCGACTCGTGGATGCGCGGACGTATGCCAAGCCCAAAGAACTCAACGATTATTACCGTGTGGTGGCGACAGGTTTTTTGGAAAAAGTGGATGCGGAAATGAAACATTTGCCTGAGGATACTTCCCTGCGCAACGCCCGTTTGAATGAATTGCTTCAAGGTTTGAACCCAATTTTATCCAAACTTGATTCAACCATCGCTTTTGATTTGTACCGAAGTTTTGTCGGTCTTGCGAAAGAAGCTGCCGTCGCATCCGGCGGTTTCCTGCGCATCGGGGCCATCAGTCCGGAAGAGTCACAATGGGTGACACTGCCGATGATAACACCAGTTGAGCGGCCGGAGGACTACGTCAATCCAAACGAAGGTGATGCGTGGGACGAAAAAGGGCGGGAGGATGATTAGGGGAAAGTTTATTCATCTGTATTTGAAGACCTTGAATCTTCAAGATTACTGGTAAATTCCGCAAAAGATTGTATCTTTGCACCAACAGTACTCGCCACGCTACCCGTAAGATCAGCGTCCCAGGGCGAGTCTTGTTTTTTTAGACCAATTGTACAAAGTGGATATTATGAGCAGTTTGCTTATCACCATAGAAGACCCAAAGGACAGAGATCTGATCCTTGCTTTGGTGCAGCGTTTGAAACTTTCGGCAAGGGAATTGTCGGAAGAAGAGATGCGCTATCTGGCGCGTGTAGCTCTTGCCCTTGCTTCCGATCCTGCGATTGAAAGGCAGGAGTTCAGTGAAGAAGAGATTCAGGAAGAGGTAGATGTAGTGCGTGAAAAACGGCAACGCTATTCCTGATGCTGAGGGTTGTGGTTGACACGAATCTATGGGTATCCTATGCATTGAATCCGTTGAAGTCGAACGTTTGAAACCTATTGTTGAATCAGGAAATCGAACTGCTCACTTCGGAGGAACAAGTGATTGAACTGTCGGAAGTGTTGCGGCGTCCGAAGTTTCAAAAGTCGTTACAGGAAAACGAAGTGGATCAATTTCTCTTGATGTTTAAGGCTGCTGTTTTAACGGTTCCGGTAACCTCAATGGTGACTGTTTGCCGGGACGCCAAGGACAACTTCCTGCTGTCCCTGGCAAAGGACGGTAACGCCGATTATTTGTTGACCGGCGATGCCGATTTGCTGGTACTTGACGTGTTTGAAAAAACGTGTATTTGTACCATCCGGGCGTTTCTGGATAAAGATAATCCTGATATTCCATGACTATTCTCATTCTACGTTTTCACCATGCCAGGTCTGCAAACGCAGTCCTTTTTCCGGGTGATTGTAGCAAACGCAACCCTGAGGGTTCGTTTTTTTCAAAAGCCGGAACTTTGGTTATGAATTTTGGTGTAAACCAATTCTCGGAGGACGAAACTGCTGAATTTCAAAATTAAGCCATGATCCCAGAATGAAAAAGACAAAATGTTAAATTTTTGTTAAATTTTACTTAATTTTAAGCTTGTAATGCTAGAAAATTTATTGTTATTGACGAATTTTTGTAATATATAAAATAAGTTTAATTGTTTCTTCCAAGGGTTGGTTGATTTACTTGGCTGATTAATTACCTTTGGTTCCAGTACCAAATTAATCCTAAGCGACAGTTTATTTATATAACCCAAATAGCACTACTATTAAATAGTAGTGCGTATTATTCTTGTTGTCGCATTTAATCTACCGAATCCTTATTGTCGAAAAATCCGGAAATGCACCAGGTTCATAAGCCAATTGTATGCGAATTACAAACCTCATTAAATTATGTTCAGGAGTTCATTGTTCCTAATTTTCATTTTCTTTTTATTCTGTTTAAAGACGCAAGTAAGTGCTCAAAACAAGATGCTGATAGCTGATCGAGGTCATCATAGTATATTTGCTTACGCATTATCTGACAGCAGTTTACAAGTGCTGGAGACATTTACCTTGCAAAATACCTTTGATGCGTACGATTTGGAAGAAGCCTATAACTCATTGGTCCAACATAGCTGTAAATCATAGCATTTTATTATTAGGAATTTATTGCAACATGCTA
>JADLBE010000042.1 GCA_020847915.1 Saprospiraceae bacterium
ACCATGTTTACAAAAACCATCTACGTTTTGCTTTTGGCGCTCGGGCTTTCCACCGGCGCCATGGCCCAGGGCGGCAATCCTTGTTTGCCCGACCTCGTTGATCAAATCCAGGCCGAACTCATCGATCAGGGTTACGATTGCCTCGAAGGCGCCGGTCCGTTCGCCTGCATCGACGACGTGTTCATCTTCGCCGAAACCAATTGTCCGCTGCCCATCGACACCACCTGGGGCAACCCCTGCGACCCCGACGTGGTAGCTCAGGTAACGTCAGACATGATCCTTTTTGGATTCGATTGTCTTGTGGGCGCCGGTCCGTTCACCTGTGCCGACGAGGTTTACAACTACGCTTACGCCAACTGTCCACCGCCCATCGACACCAGCTGGGGCGATCCGTGTAGTCCGGCCAGTGTGGAACAAATGACCAATGATTTCATCGCCCAGGGCTTCGATTGCCTCATCAATGCCGGGCCGTTCGCCTGCATCGATGATGTTATCAATTACGCATTTGAAAACTGTCCTCCACCCATCGACACCAGCTGGGGCAACCCCTGCGACTCGGCTGAAGTGGCGCTTTTCATTGACGAAATGATTTTCCGCGGCTTCGATTGTCTTGTGGATGCTCCCGGTCCGTTCCCCTGCATCGAAGACGTTGTGAACTACGCACTGGTGAACTGCGCACCCGTCGACACCACCTGGGGCAACCCCTGTGATTCAGCCAATGTGCAGTTTATGATCGACGACCTGATCGCCGAAGGTTTCGACTGCCTCGTTGGCGCCGGTCCGTTCGCCTGTGTGGAAGACGTGTTCAACTACGCCTTTGAAAACTGCGAACCCACCTACGGCGACGACTGCGACTCGGCCAGCGTACAACAAACGATCAACGACCTGGTCGCTGAAGGATTTGATTGCCTGGTGGGCGCAGGTCCGTTCGAATGTGTGCACGAAGTGGTTTGTTACGCTTTTGAAAACTGCGCACCGCCGATGGACACCACCTGGCAGGACGTGCCAGAATGCCTGCGCGACATTCCGGTCGACGTGGTGACTTTCCAGCAGTTCCTGCAATACGCCATCGACAACTGCGGTCCGGAAGTCACCGACGGCATCCCTGCCTGCTGGCTCACGGCCCCAATGTTTGATACCGACGACGAATTCCTGCAATGGATCATGGCGAATTGCGAAGGCGACAGCCTGATTTACGGACCAAGCGGCAAAGTGGCCACCAGCTTTTTCGGTCAGCAACAATCGTCGGGCACCGCCAACCCGAATACGCTTGAAGGTGTTCGTCTGAGCCCGAACCCGACCGCAAACGACGTAACCATCCGCCTCGACAAAGGCACGATCCAACGTGTGGAACTGATGGACATGAACGGTAGTTTGATCAAACTGCAGGACAACGTGGCTGCCAGTCAGACAGAACTGAGTCTCGGCGCCCAACCCGCCGGCATCTACATGGCCCGTGTGACCGACACCGAAGGCCGCGTGGCGGTTGAAAGGGTGGTGAAGCAGTAGTTTCTTTTTTAAATGATCTTTAGGTTCAGCCCATTGGCCGTTTGGTCAATGGGCTTTTTTTGGTTTAGGTAGCCACTTTAGGGTAAACATTAAATGCCGCTGAATTAGGGTGTGTTGAGATGAAAGCGGCAGCGCCGCGGCAATATTTGTAGAAACACGTCGAAAAAAAGTCAGGAGGTGCAGCGCACCGAAATGCACCTGAGGGCCTCGATATGCGTTTCGGTGCGCTGCACCTCCAGGAATATTTTACCTTTAATGCTACAAATATTACCGCGGCTCTGCCGCTATATTGATCGCAAGATTCTTGAATCAACACCATTAATACAATCCCCCACTATCCGCTTATTTCCACATATCATGAACCCATTCCTGCTTTTTTCCACCTTCCTCCTCCTGCTTTTCGCCCAACCCGAACCACCGGCCTGCGTCATTGCTTCCGAACAATGCAAGGTGTTGTACTACGGCACAAACAATACATTAAACATCCTTCTGCGTGAAGGCGTACCTACAAAAGTGCGTTCGACCAACGGGATGGTGCGTGAAGTGAACAGCAGTTACACGTTGAAACCCGATTTCCCGGGTACGGCCGTCATTACCGTAGAAGCAGGAAAAAAGACGTACGCCGATACGTTTGAAGTGGCGCAACGTTTACCCATGATTCAATTGGGTGCCCGATTCGACAACGGCGATGCTGCCACTTTGAAAGAGCTGTCCGAACAAACCACCCTGACGGCCTTTGTGGGCTGCTGCGGTATGTTGGAACCCTGCATTGTACAAAGGTTTACGGTTTTGCGCCTCTCCGAATCCGACGGCGTGGAAACGGTGGACAACCAGGGCGCGGCACTCAGCGAAGGCGCACGAGGTTTGTTAAAAAAAGCGCAAACGGGGGATAAGTATGTTTTTTTAAACGTGCTTTGTACGTTGCCGGGAGAAAAGTATTCGAGGGATTATGGGGCGTTTGAGGTGACGGCGCAGTGAGGGATCGATTTCATCTTTTAATACGTTTTAACGGGATGCTCTTCGGCGGGAATTTTCAACGACGCTTTTCATCAAATTGTGCTTTTGCATTTCTTTCGCGGCAGCGGCTTGGTTGCCGGAGTCCTCATAGAGAAAGCTGTGAATTTGATGATGATTGGCAAAATAGTCCAGCAACTCAATTTCCGAAGGTATTTTGATTATTTGGTTGGCTTTGATGGACTTGATGTATTCTGGTTCGTAGGTCAGAAATTCGCTGTGAGCTGCCAACGCATCGCTCATGTTTTTTGCTTCCGCGCTGTTTTTCACCCGATCAAAAAAGGCTGTCTCGTAAAGTGTATTGTAGTCGGTCGTATCCAGTCTGTTAACATTTGGCGGGTAAAATTGGTAAGCAAAAACATAGGCGCAAAATGCGACAACGGCGATCTTAATGAGGGTGTTTTTTTGCCCGTTTTGGGTAAAGCGCAAACATTCAACCACGCAGTAACTTGCAAAAGGCAACATCAAAACGGCCAATGGAGCCCGTAACCGTCCCAAGACGTAAAACCCGATCATGATTGCCAAATGAAGCAAAATTCCCAGGTAAAGGGCAGGAAATTTTTTTCGAGCATACAATGCGAACAAAAGACCAGGAATACCCAGCGCCGCAATCCAGTAGAAATCGATGAAGGTCCATTTTAAAACAGGGACGACTTCTCTGTAAAAGTAATAATTCTCGTTGTTAGGCCATTCGGACCCATTAATCACCGTCTTCACTTTGTTCCAAAGGAGCGATGTAAAGGAGCCTATGGAATGTGTTTTTACAGAAGCGATCGTGGCCGGAATAAATTTACCGTTGGTTGCTCCCATAATTTCGGCACACTTAGCGGCTTCGGGTTGCCACCTTGAAACCGCATTGGTGTTTTGCACATTGGTGGCTACGAAAGTGATCGCTCCCGTACTTGAAGTACTAAAAAGAGGGGCTCCCACCGATGCATTCCGAAAAATAACGGGCAGAAACATCACAAAAAAGCCCGCAAACAGGAGCGCAGCATTTCGAGCAAAGTTCATGGTCATTTTCCGTTCCTGAGCAAGGTAAATGGAAATAGAGCCGATTAGAAACAGAATAAAAAACGACTGGAGCAGGTATGCCAGACCAATTGCTATGCCGCTTATGAAAAACGCAGACTTCGTACGTTGATCCAATGCTCGCTGAAAAAGTAAAACGGTTAAAAGCGTAAAAAATACGCTCCAGGTTGTTCGTAAGATCAATGTTTCCTGAAACAACACAATGCCACACAGGGCGTATAATAAACCTGTCGCTGCCGCTACAGTATCGTCAAAATAACGACGGGTAATGCGCCAAAGCAAAAAGCCGCTCGCGATACCTACCAGGGCTTGCAATACAATCATCCAATAAATGCCATTTCCTGTGATTGCATATAGCATGGCGAGCATGTACGCATACAGCGGCTCCTGATGGTAAGTATTCCCGCCATACCATTCATTCCACAATTGCTTCTGTGCGAAGGTGGTATCTCTCACAGGGCTGGCTGCCAGGATTTGATTTAATTTCTCCGGGTGCTGTTTGAAATAAGTGGTCGCGAAATCTCGGTGCCAGCCGTGGAAAGGATGTAATGGTTTGCTGCTAAGCCAATCTCCTGCAACTAATGTACGGGCTTGCTCATCAAAAAAATTACTGTCTGATTCCTGCCAACTGTACATTGTATAAAGCGGCCCATTGGCTACGGTGTCGAATAAAGATATCCGGATAATTGCCAAAATAAAGATCAAGCTCCCGATCACCCAATACTTTCTCTTTCCCAACCAGTGATTTAATTGCTCAAGTTTTGTGATGCCGGAAACCTTAAAAGGGGGCGGAACATGACCAGAGGCCTGAGGTTTTGGTTTGCTAACAGCTTTTTTGTTGTTTTTCATTTGGCGATTAACATGGGTTATTGGTGTGAAGCAGGATGGCTTGCGACGTATATTAATTAGTCCGTATAAGGCGACTGTTTGGGCAAACTTACGAAAAAGTTGGAATGTCTACAATGCCGGGTAAGTGTTTTTTAAGGGTTGTGAGGATTATATACACACCCTAACCAACACTTTCTGTGCCGACCGTCCTGCCGTTTTTTTTTACCCATGAATAAAGAGTACACGTTTCGGTGGGTATAAACCTGTCCAGCAAGTCCAAATAAAACCTCCGAACAACCTACCTTTGGGCTGCTACGACAAGAGGTAACTTAGTGCGGTGGTACGCTCCTCTCCGAATCCGACGGTGTGGAAACGGTGGACAACCAGGGCGCGGCACTCAGCGAAGGCGCGCGGGGTTTGTTAAAAAGAGCGCAAACGGGGGATAAGTATGTTTTTTTAAACGTACTTTGTACGTTGCCGGGTGAGAAGTATTCGAGGGATTATGGGGCGTTGGAGGTGACGGCGCAGTGAGGGGGCTGGGAATAATTGCAAATTCTTTATATTTTTGTCAATTCATTTATTAGTTGTCCATTTAAATAAATTATATAATAGTTAGCTATGCAATTTGCACATGATGAAAACAATAACAGAATTCTGCCATACAAAGGAGGCAAAGCAACTTGTCGACTTTGTGGTGGCACCTTAATTGCACATTATGGTGAAATCAATAGACCTCATTGGCAACATTATGGCCAAAGAGTGGAAGATTGTGATTCTTGGAAAGAACCAGAAACTATTTGGCATAGAAAATGGAAAGAACGCTTTCCGGAAACTTGGCGAGAAATAGTAATTGGGAATCACAGAGCAGACATTCGAACACCTAATGGAGTAATAATTGAATTTCAAAATTCATTTATTTCTTCAGAGACAATAACTAAAAGGGAAAATCATTACGTAAATATGTTATGGGTGATAAACGCTAAAGAATTTGATGAAAACCTACTTTTTCGTAGCAGAGTAAAATCTGAGTTGCGTTCATATAGGGAAACAAACAAATACAATGAAATAGAAATAGAAAATAAGGTTTTATCTACAATTCAAGATGCTGAAATAAAACATACTAATCTAATTTGCCAATATGATAAAATCGATTGTGAATTAATTAGTAAAAATATTTACTTAAATATGACAACAAATGAAATGTCGAAATCATGGAAAATTGCATTTCATATTGCAAACGGAGATATCGAAAAATATCACATTGAATTTAGAATGGAAATTGTAAGACAAATAATAGCTTCCTTGGATGGGGAACAGATACTTGAGATTAGAAATCAATTGAAAAAAATAATTAATATTGAAAATGAAATCAAAAATTTTCAAAAAAATGTATCACTAATAGAAGGATTATCAGATTATGAATTACAAGGTAAAAAATATAAATTGCTACAATATAGCCAGTTATCCAAGGACAATTATCATGATGTAATTATTTTAAATAAATCAAATCTTACCGAACTGTTTCAAGAAATAAAAAATTTTAACGATGATAATGATTTTTTATCGTATAATCGAATATTTGATAATTATATTTTTTTAAAAAATTTAGATCAAAAATTATTAAATTTTAAAAACGAAATTATTAAAATAGAAAGCTTACTGAAATCTGAAGTTGAAGATTTTGAAAAATTACTTAATGTAATTTCTTCGCAAATTGAAAGATGGTATGAAGATAAAATAAAAAACTATAACCAAAATATTCAAATATTGCAAAGAGAATTACTTGAATGCAATGAAAATTTACAAAAATGTAAAAATGAATTAGATTTACTATTAAGCAATAAAAATATAATTATTAGTAAGGAAAAAACAAACTTTAGTCAAAATAAAGAAGAAAGAGAAAGGGAAATAATGAAACAATTTAAGGGGAAATATATGCTGCATTGGAAAAACAGAAGGAAAAGCTGGCTTTATGCAAAAGCTCCTTTAATTTTTGACACTGGAAAAGATTACTTGTTTTATAAGTTATCTTTTATTGATTACATGAAAATTTCAATTGACGATTTCTTGAACGATGTTTTTAACAACAAATTTAACTATTATATATGAAATTGTTGAAAAGTAAACTTTGGTTATCTGCCTTATTTCTCTGTGCCCTCGCACAAGCCCAAACCGATAAACCCCTCTACAAATCCCCCGCCTTTACGCTTTACCCCGACCGCGTGGTGCAAGGCAAAAACGAAGCACGGGTGTTGACACGCATCGACATCCTTTCGAACTACCAGAGTCCGGCGAGCGAGAACTTCTCACGCCTGATTTCTTTCAAGTTCAGCATCAACCAGAAGGACAACGAGGCGGCGCCGGGCAACGACCACTGGATTTTGATCGGCGACGAACACGAATCCCCGGTTTTTACGTTCGGCGGCCCGACCACACCCCTGCCGGCCAAGGCGCCGGGTTTTTTGCCCGTGAACTACGAGTACACGTTTCGGGTGGACATGAACCCTGTTCTTACCCAATTTAAAGAAAAAGGCTACTACGAAACGTTCGACGGTTCGCGGGTGGCCGCCGCAGATTTTAAAGGTTTTTACATCGCAGGAGGCAGTGAACCGCTTACGTGGGACTGGGTGGGCCTCGAAGGCCATGGTCTCAAACTCAGCGATCCCGACGGCGACGGCATTTTTGCCCTTACCGTAAAACTCAATCCGTACGACCCCGAATCCGCAAAAGACAAAACCTGGAGGTTGGAAAAGGACTTGTCGAAAAAGCCCAAATACACCTCCGACCAACCCATTGTCGACGCGCTTTTCAACCTCTCGCTTGAAGAAGCCATCAAAAACATCGAGCCGGACAGCACCTTCCGCACGGGCGCCAAATGGGGCGGCGTGTGGACGCGCGACATCAGTTACAGCATCCTGCTCGCCTTCGCCTACCACGAACCCGAGGTAGCGAAAATCAGTTTGATGAAAAAAGTGAAACGCGGCCGCATCATCCAGGACACCGGGTCGGGCGGCGCGTGGCCCGTGTCGTCGGACCGCACCACCTGGGCCCTCGCCGCCTGGGAAATTTACAAAGCCACGGGCGACAAAAATTGGCTGCGTCAGTCGTTCGACATCATCAAAAATTCCCTGGAAGACGATTACATGGTGATCTACGACAAAACAACGGGCATGTATTCCGGCGAGTCGTCGTTCCTCGACTGGCGCGAGCAGACTTACCCCAAATGGATGAACAACGCCGACATTTTCCAGTCCCAAAACCTCGGAACCAACGCCGTGCATTTCCGCACGCACCGCATTTTGGCGCAAATGGCCGAACTGTTGGGCGAACCGTTCGAGGTGTACAACGAACGCGCCGACGCCATCAAAAAAGGCATCAACGAACAGTTGTGGATGCCCGACTCCGGTTATTACGCCCAATATTTGTACGGCCGGGGAACCCTTATGCAGTCGCCCCGTTTTGAAGCTTTGGGCGAAGCCCTGTGCGTACTTTTCGGCGTAGCCGACGGTGATCAGGCGCGCAGCATTTTTTCCAATGCCCCCATTACGCCGTATGGTGTGACGTGTATTTACCCACAAATTCCCGGCATACCGCCCTACCACAACAATGGCATCTGGCCGTTTGTACAGGCTTATTGGAACATGGCCGCCGCACAGGCAGGCAACGAACGCGCGTTGAACCACGGTTTGGCGTCGATGTACCGTGCTGGGGCGTTGTTTTTGACCAACTACGAAAATTTTGTGGCCGAAACGGGCGATTTTGAAGGTACGGAGATCAATTCCGACCGCATGTTGTGGAGCATGGCCGGCAACTTAGCCATGGTGCACCGCGTGTTTATGGGCATGCAGTTTGAAACCAAAGGCATCAAGTTTGCGCCCAAAGTGCCCTCGGGTTACACGGGTAAAAAAACTTTGTCGAACTTCCACTACCGGGGCGCCGTGCTCAACATCGATGTGATGGGTACGGGCAACAGAATCAAATCCATCACCATGGACGGCAAACCGCTGCCCGACGCGATGTTTCCGGCCAACACGACCGGCACGCACAACATCCGCATTGAGCTCGACAACCAGCCGTGGGGATCCGCACCCGTCAACATGGTTTCCAACCATTTTTCGTTGCCGGCGCCGCAGGTAACCCTGCGCAACAACCGTCTGGAATGGCCCGCCGTAGATGGCGCCATGGGTTATATGGTGTACGAAAATGGCCGTTTGGTGGGCATCATTCCAAACACCGGATTTGCGGTTACACCGGGCGTTTATGTGGAATACCAAATCAGTGCCGGCGATACCAAACTGTCGCCGTCGTTTGCCAGCGAACCCGTGGCGGTTTACGGCAACAACCGCAAAATAACCATCGACCTCGAAGACGTCGCCCCGGCCTCTGTACTTCCATACACAGGTTTTGAAGGCAAAGGTTTTGTGGAAACAAGCAACGACCAAAACACCGACATCGCCTTCAAAGTCATCACCGACAAAGATGGTGATTACCTCATCGACGTGCGTTATTCGAATGGTAGCGGACCGTGGAACACGGACAACAAATGTGCCATTCGGAGCCTCTACGTGAACGACAAACATGCCGGCGCCATGGTATTTCCGCAACGCGGCACGGATGAGTGGTCGGACTGGGGCTGGTCGAACCGTCGTGTGGTGACGCTCAAAGCCGGTCCGAACCAACTTCGCCTGAAACTCGAGCCGTGGAACACCAACATGAATGTAGACGTGAACAGGGCCATGCTGGACCAGGTGCGGGTGATAAAACTTGATTAAGCCATGGAGGTTGGGCTTTAGCCCGACACCCGGTGGCGAGCTAAAGCTCACGCTCCATGAAAACGCTCCTTTTTGCTTTTTGCCTTTTGGCCGGGCCCAACCTAAATGCCCAAATTGTTTGCGATACCATTTACGGTAGTCCGGAAACACCTCCGATTTATGGGCACAACTTTGATGCGTTTTACATGTATTTCAACGACAGCATCGTGCCAGTCTTGCAGGAGTGTATGAAACAGGAAGACACCGTCATCAGTGGTTTGGTGGTACGTTTCACCCTGGATTACAACGGGCATGTTTTGGATGTGGAATTCCTCAGGATCAATGCCGGGGAAGCGTGTAAACAACGTGTCAGGGAGCGATTCATGGCCATGGGCGACTGGAGTCCGGGATGGGTGCGTGGTGAGCCGGTGTGTTCGTACGCTGTTTGGCCGATACGGTGTTTGAAGTGGGAATGAGGGTTAAACATTTCTTAAGAGGACAACGAAGTGGAAGACAACAGCATCATCTCGACATCTTTTCACTTAAACCCTTTCCTTATGAACCTGAAACTGCTGATTCCACTGGTTACCCTCACGCTTGGTCTTACCTCCTGTAAAGACAACAGCGCCGATGACAGCAATATCGATTGCCTTTCAACCAATTTGCAAAACGGTCTTATCGCATCGTACACCTTCGGCAACGGCAGCTTGAACGACGCTGTGGCCGGCAACGACCTCACCAACGTGGGTGGCGCGGTAACAACGAGCGACCGCGACGGCAACGCTTCCTGCGCGTATGAATTCAACGGACAACAATCGCTCACCCGTCTCAATCCAACCTTCCTGAACAACCTCAACGCATTTTCCGTGTCGTTGTGGTACCACCCCATCGACACGACACGTGACGGTGGAGCATACGAGGTGCTGCTGAGTCGCGGCGATATCAAACAGTGCCCTGACCGGCACGGCGAATGGTCCATTTCTTTGTTCGACTGCCGCCAGGCGGTTTTTGGACACAACAATTCGGTGTGGTCCAGTTTTTCGGGTATGGGACTCACTTGCCAGGAAATCATCAACAGCCAGACGGGCAAGTGGATACATGTGGTGGCCGTACAAAACAATGGAACTTACCAGATTTACCAGGACGGCCAATTGAAAAACTCAGCTTCCGGCAATGTTGTCGGCTGTATACCTGCATTGCAACCTTCACAAGACCAGGGCGATCTTTTGCTCGGCGTTGATTACAAAGGCAAAATCGACGATGTTTTCATCTACAACAGGGCATTGTCGGCCGCGGAGGTGCAGACGTTGTTTTTGGCCGATGCATGTTGCGAGTAAAAGGAGGAACATGGAGCGTGAGCTTCAGCTCGCTGTAACATGGAGCGTGAGCTTTAGCTCGCCACCGTTCGAAAAATGTGTTTTAAAAAACGTGTTTCGGCGAGCTAAAGCTCACGCTCCATGTACAAATGCGACATCTTTTCCACAACCTGCAACCTCTGCATGCACTTTGCGGTCCTATGCTTCGAAACAAAAACACCTTAACTCAATGACACGTCCACGTTCTTTTTCGACGCCGCACAAAGGCCTCCGCAACATCCTTTCCCAGTTTACCCTGCTGGCAGGACAAACCGATTTTTCCGACCTCGCGCAGGTCGGCCAGCTCAAAACTTTGGGCAACGAAATGTTCATGTTGCTTACCGAGCACATGCACACCGAAAACAATTTTACACTGCGCCACATCGAGGAGCGCAAACCTGGTTTTGCACAACACGAACTCGATGACCACGAAGCCGTAGAGCAAATCCAGGAAGCCCTTCACCAGCGCCTCAATGCACTCGACGGCACCCAGGTCGCCAACGAAGCGCACGAGTTTTACCTCGCGGCTGCCAATTTCCAAAGTATCTACCTTGAACACATCCACCACGAAGAAACGGACACCGAAAAGCTGTTGTGGGAACTGTTCACCGACGAGGAGCTGATCCAGCACCGTATGGAAATCATGCAACACATTCCGCCACAAATCATGATGGTTTGGATGAAATACATCGTGCCTGCTCAAAACGAACCTGAAAACCTCGAAATGCTTGGCGGATTTAAAGCAAACGCTCCGAAAGAAGCGTACGAAGGTTTGATGGGTTTGTTGCAAACCGTGATGGCCTCCGAGCGTTTCAAATCTTTGAGGACGAAATTGGAGTATGGCGTGGAGGCGTTTGGGTAAAAAAAAGTCGACAGTCGACAGTCGACAGTCGGGTTGACAGTCGCCAACAATATTTTATAAAATTTCTAAAACATGAATCACCCTGAATTTTGGGGTGATTCATGTTTGCTTTTGAGTATGTCATTTTATAAAACAAGAAAATTAAAGGCGTACGCGTTTGAAGTCTATGCGTACTACAACTTTGTCATCCGTACTATATCTGGTTCTTTCATGTTCAGCCCTAGCCCAAACACCCAACCCCAAGGTGCTGGTTGAAATAGCGGAATGCAACAAAATTTGGGTTGGTCTCCCCAATTCTATCAGAATCATGGTTGAAGGACAGGACAGCGTGAGCCTTGACCAAATCAAAGTCACCAACGCAACCATCACCAAACACGGCGACTATTTTTACCTGCAACCCAAAGAAGAGGACATGGTTGAAATGACCGTAACCACAGCCTCCCATGTGGGCAAGCATTTTTTCAGGGTAAAACCCATTGAGATCACGCCCATGCTCGGTGCAAAACACAGAAATGGCGCGATCCTGGGTACCGGGGAGTTTAAAGCACAAGGCGGTGTGGCCGCCGTCATTACCTGTTGCGGTTTTGAAGCCAAATGCGATGTGGTTTCATACCAGGTGTTGCGCCTCGCCGCCGACGGTTCGATGTCCCGGGCATTCAACAAAGGAATTCGTTTTGAGGGAGAAGCAAGCGCACTCGTGATGGCGGCCAGACCGGGCGATACCTACTTGTTTTTCGACATCCAGGCACGTTGTCCGGGCGATACCACCGACCGCAGCCTGGGCACCATACAAATCGGTATCCGTTGATTGTCTTACAGTTGTAAAGTGTTAATAAGGTTAAAACCTGCGACCAACGCCGTTTCTGCTGTGTCTTAAACGACAAATAAAAACGGCAATACCGCCGCTGTGAAAACTACCCAAACCTTATGAACATCTTACAAATTGAACTGCTGTCCAACGACCTCGCAGCCACCGAACATTTTTACGCCCAAAAAATGGGCCTTCCTGTAGCGTTCCAAAACACCGATACCATCACTTTTGTAGCCGGCAGTTCTTTGCTCACGTTCAACCGTACGGATACAACAGCGTATCCGCGATACCATTTCGCTTTCAACATTCCGCACAACCGGTTGGAAGAAGCCACAGCCTGGGTGGAATCGTTTGCCGAACCGCTGGATGTTCCCGACGGCGGCATCATCGCCGAGTTCGTGAGCTGGAACGCCCGCGCCTTGTATTTTTACGACAACAACGGCAACATCCTCGAACTCATCGCGCGTTTTGACCTGCCGAATGCCACCGATAAACCGTTCGATCAAAGCGCCATTTTGAGCATCAGCGAAATGGGTGTGGTGGCCGACGAGGTTAAAGAAATGCTTGGTTCCCTTATCCAAAACAACAACCTCGCACCGTTTTCCAAACTGGCTCCCCGGGAAGATTTTGCCGCACTTGGCGACGATGAAGGTCTGCTGATTCTTGCCAAAACACAACGCGGCTGGTATCCTACCGGCCAGGCTGCTGAAAAATTTTCCGCCAACATTAAATTCATGTCGGGAAAAACATTTCATGAAATTACCTTGTCGTAATGTTTTAAAAGACTAAAAATCGCCATGCCAGACTTCCGCGTGATTGAAAAAAACAACCTCGACAGCATCCTGCCGCTGTTGCAACTGATCAATCCCACAACGGAGTTGTCCGTACTCGCTGAACGCCTCGAAGCCATGAAATCGACCGA
>JADLBE010000043.1 GCA_020847915.1 Saprospiraceae bacterium
GAAAACCTGCACATCGTGGGTATGCTTAATGGCAAATACCTGGTAACTCAAAAAGGAGAAGTGATCCGCAATCCGGAAGTATGCGGTAACGCTTGGTTTGTAGAACACTTTGCGGTAGTGCCCGATGCCAATGCAGAAATTGGCGCCTTGCATGATTTGAACCCCAAAGACAGCGCTGTGGTACAGCAATCGTTTGCCGAAAGTCTGAAAGGCCTCAATATCCAGCGCGACAGTACCGCAACGATCAAGCTTACGTCGTACCATCCCGACAAAATGGAGTACACCTACTCCGCCAACAGCGAGCAACTTGCCCTGTTCAGTGAAATGTATTATCCACCTGCCAAAGGTTGGAAATGTTACCTGAACGGCGAACCCGCACCGGATTTTATCAAGGCCAACTACCTGATTCGTGCCATGCGCCTGCCGGCCGGTCAAAACATGAAACTGGAAATGCGCTTTGAACCCAAATCATTTTACCTGGGTGAAAAACTTTCTTTGGTATTTTCGCTGCTCACCTTGTTGCTTTTTGCCGGTGGTTTGTATTTCTTTTTTCGCAAAGGTGAATTCACCAACCCGGTTGTGATAGAAGATGCTGAAACCCAACCCAAGCCGCATGGTCATGCAGCTCCAAAAGCCGGAGCTGCCAAGCCTAAGAAGAAGTAAGTTGCGTGTAGGTGATGGATAATACAAGAGCCGCCTCAAGTTGATTGGGACGGCTCTTGTCGGGTTTGGCTAATGCTATTAAATCATTTTTACGGATTGATGTTGCAGGAAACAATCACGGCTTTCTCGCAATCATCGTGTACCCCAACGGAAATTGTTTTCCTGTCTTGGCCGACAGCTTCCTTCCCAATCCAGAAAGCAACATCAACCCGGCAAACCATTGCATACAGCTGGCAATTGGCATGCCAATAACCGGAATTTTAGCGGCAAGTTTGGAGCTAATGTCTGTCAAAATCTCCGGTGCGCCACCATAAGCCTCGAGGTGAATAATTTCAAATCCCTGGTCTTCCGACATCGACTGCAGTGCGTACCTGGTGTAGCGGAAATAATCAAAAGGAACTTCATGAAGCCAGTAGTAAAATGGCACATTCATCAAAAGAATACCGTTGTGATCAAGGATCCTGAAAATCTCCTGTATCAATTGTTCCGGGCGACGGATGTGCTCCAGGACGTCGGATAAAATTACGGTATCGAAACTGCCATTCTCAAACTGAAGCGGTTGGTTCAGATCCTGTTCAAAATCTGTATACGGGTTTTGATGCACCGAATTGACCCAGTCGACACAGGTTATGGTTTTTGCGTATTCCTTGTACATGCCGAACAATGGCACCTTGCCACATCCAAGATCAATCAGACGCCCTTTAACATAAACAGGGATATACTTTTGATAAAAACCTGCAATTGCATTCACCACAAGCCTCGACGCTACACCAACCTCTTTGGTTGACGGATTGGCTTTTAAATATCCCCTTTTGATCTTGTATTTGGATGGGACCCAGTTCGCTTCGTTTCGCATAGGTAGGTTAAGATTCTAGCAGTTGTTCGTATACGCGCAAACAACCTGCTGCGTATTGTTCATCAGAAAAATACTTTACAGCCTGATCGCTGGCGTAGTGGCCCATGCTACGGCAAAGGTCGGTATTCCTACTTAGGAAAAGCATTTGTTCGGAGAGTTCCTTGAGGTGGTTGTAAAGTAGCCCTGATTTGTTCGGTTCAATCAATTCCGGGGTTGCACCACCATTGTAACCGATCACTGGGCGACCATAAGCCATGGCTTCGGCCGTAACCCTGCCCATGGCTTCGGAAGGACTGCACATCAACACAACATTGGCTTGTTTGTACGCTTCTTCAGGTTTGGAGAGGTAACCTGTAAATTGCACCTTATCACCCATGCCTTTGATCCATTTCAACAATGTCAGGTGTAATGTGTACAGTTTTCGACCTTTTCCTACAATGATTAACCGCATGGAAGGCCCTTTTCGAACAATTGAAACAAATGCGCGGAGCGCTTCAAGCTGACCTTTGGAAGGGTGCAGGAGACCGATGATCAAAAAGGTAAACGGCGCATCGGGTGGGGGCATCGGAGTAGCAGATAAACGATGCAATTCGGCTTCCGATCCCACACCGTTGTAAACCACATGGGCATTCAATGTTTCGTAATATGGCCTGGCGGCTTTTAGCGCATTCGAGATAAAAATGACGGCATCAGCCCGGGTAAGTTTTTTCTGAACAAACTTCACCCCCCTGAAAAAGATCAATCCGTAATCTTCCCAACCATATTCACGGATGTGCCAAACGTGTTTCACGCCAAGGGCTTCACTTATTTTCCAACCCAAAGAGACCACCAGACTGTTGCTGTGGACGATGTGGGGATTAAACACCCTGGCCAGGTTTATCAATTCCGGCAAAACACTGTTTTGGCTTCTAATATGAAGTAAAGGATAGAGCCAGAATTTAAGTGATCGCAATGTGTAGGCCCAATTGGTATACGGACGAACCTCAAAACGTACGCCTTGCTCCTGCAATGCTTGCGTAAATGCGCCATATGCCGGACAAAAGACAAGTGGTTCAATGTGGTAATCCTCCCTGAGCCTTCGGATCAAGTGTAACAGGGAGCGGTTAGCGCCGAGCAACGAGGCATAATGCGTAATGAACAAAACGCGCATGGAGAATTACCTTTTCAATATTTGCCTGATGTCGCTGCGCAACCCAGGCCTGAACATCACCAATAAAAATGCGTACAGCATACTTCCCGCAAGCGCAAAAGTGATCATTTTGATCCAACCCGTCGACATCATTTGTACCATCAGATAAGAAGTTCCAAAGCTGAACAAAGCCGTCATAAGCTCAATGCCCATCCACGAAACCATCTCAGGAAGTTTGATTTTTATAAGCGGTTTGATTGCAAAGTATAAAAATCCAACCACCAGCAGCATGTAAATACCAAGCAGCATTTGAAGCATGAGAATCAGTCCGCCTTTTAATCCGATCAAAATGGACGCGATCAAACCGACACTTATAAAGATTTGGGAATAAAGCCCATATTCAACCTTGTTTTTAGCAATCACAACGCCTCCAAGCGGATTGATAAGGCTGCGCACAAAATACACAAGTGCCAACCAACGGAAGGGCTCAACACCCGAAGCCCATTTGCTGCCAAACAACACAGGCACAATGAATCCGGCTCCAATGAACGATGCCATGTACAATGGCGCATTGATGGTAACTGCCATCTGAAATGCGCGCAGGGCAATGTTGCGCATCCGGGGGATGTCGTCCTGCACCTGCACCATTACTGGGCCCGAGACCTTGGTGATGATCGGATTTACAACATACATGGGCTGGATCAGGAGCCTTTTACAAACGTCGTAAACACCGAGTATTTCTTTACCCAGCGCCTTGCCAATAACCAGGTTGTCAAAGTTGATGTTGGCGTAATTGATGAATTTTTCCATCGTTTGCAAATAACTGAACTGCCACAAGGGTTTGATCTCCACCCAGTTAAAAGCCAAAGTCGGCCGGTGCAGCGACCGCCCCAAAAGCCAGGTCATCGAAGCTGTTGCGAAAGTTTTTACAAGAACGCCACAAACAAGGGCAAATACACCCCAACCACTTAAAGCAAGCAGTATGGCCGTAGCAAAACTCACAATGAAAGCAATGATTTCGGTTACAGCCAGATGGCGAAAACGAAAGTGTTTCTGAAGCATGGTCTGGTAAAACATGGCCATGCCGCTAAATAAAAACGCCGGTGTACTCCACCACAACAAGGTTTGAAGACGAGGTTCATCGTAAATACCTGCAATCCACGACGCAATACAAGCTATCAACAAACCGAACAACAACCCCAAAGCTGTATTGAGCGTAAAAATGGTGTCAATCATCCCTCGTGTCGGGTTCTTCTCACGCAAAAGTGCCGTACCAAATCCCATGTCGACCAATTGCACCGACAACCCAAGCACCACGTTAAGAAGGGCCATTAAACCGAAGTCGGCCCTTTCCAGGAGCCTGACGAGGATGAGGGTTTGCAACAGTCCACCTCCAGCCGTAACGACGGCAGAAAGTGACGTCCAGCGAATGCCTTCTATGGCCTTTCCTTTTAGTTCACTCATGACCGGAAAGATACGTGGTCAAAGGTATTTGCAAAGCAACTGTTGAAGGTATTCTCGGGCAGGCAGGGTAAAATAGGCAATCAGATCCTCATGCAATGGCTCTATCTTGTAGGCTGATCCCATAGACAGGAAAGAGGCCTTCGGTAATTTTTTCAATGAGCCGGCAATGGCTTCGACCATTTCCGGCACAGATACATTGGAAGGGTAGGCCAGGTTGAGCATTGCATTTTCAACTTCTTTCAACCCGATAAAATGACATACCAGGTTGTACACATCGTCTATGTCAATCAGATTGCGCTCACTATACTGCCATACTTCGAATGGAATTTCGTTTTGTATGGCATTCACGAAAAAACTGAATACCGTGCGTGGATTGCTGCCCGGACCAACAACATTGGAAACCCTGAAGATCATAAAACGACGGCACTGTTCGCGAATAAAGTGCTCCACATGGTGCTTGTGCAGGATGTACATTGAATCGTTTACACTCGGGTCGTATATACTTGTGGTACTAAAATAGACAAACAACTGGTCGGTGCGCATTCGGCTGATTGTATTGTTCAGCAGGTTTATTTCACGGTCGTATGCATTGGTATCTTTTTCTTTTGAATTGGAAACACCTGAAGCGAAGATGATCACATCATCGCGCTGGTCGAATGCAGAAAAACGTTTGGCCATCATGCCAGTACCCACTACCATCTTGTTCTTTACCTGTGTTTTGCAGCTTCCTGCAGGATATGGTAAAGGTCGGAAATAGTTTTATCCAACCCGAAGTTTTTTAACACATAAGCTCTTCCAGCCAATCCCATACGAAGGGCTAATTCGGGATCCCGCGCAAGCATGATCATTCCCTGGGCAAAAGCAGCTTCGTCGTGTTCCTTGACTAAAATGCCCGTTTCGCCGTTCACAACCGTGTCTTTAATGCCTGCATGCTGTGTGCTTACGATGGGTAAACCAGCCGCTGAAGCTTCCAGGATGGCAACGGGTGTTCCTTCGGAATCTCCATTTTCGGCTCGGACCGAATGTTGCACAAATGCAATGGCATGTTGCATTTCATCGGCGATAACTTCCGGTTTGCCTTTACCGCAAAAATGAATGGCATGTTGAATGCCCAATTGTGTGGATAGTGCTTTGGCATCCTCCCACATAGGACCGTCACCGTAACTAACAAGCCGTGCATCAGGCACTTCCAACAAAACCCTGGCAAAGCTTCGAACCAGTACGAGTGGTGATTTCTTTTCAACAAAACGTCCCACGGCCAAAAAAACGGGCTGCCTGGGGTGCTCGTTTACCTTCAATTCCGCAAACAGAGGATCAACACCGCAGACCACCCAGGCCAGTTTTTCCGGCGGGCAACCAAGGTTAATCAACTGCTGCTGCATGTCTTTGGATACCGCAACCACCCTGGCGGCATGGTTGAATAAGTAGTGGTAACCATCGCCCCATTTCTTTAGGATCTTGTGCCCGTAAGCATCGAGTCCCAGGAAGTAAGTTACCAACGGTATGCCCAACTCAACACATAGGGGCGCGATGGCGGCTCCTCCCAAACCGTACTCGGCAAGCACAACATCGGGTTTTTGGTCCTTTAAAAAAGCTTTGAGTCTCTTGCGTCGGAAAATGGCCAGGGAATTTCCGGTAAAATTGTTGAATTTGTCCTCAAACCAAAGCAAAGGGTTGCTTCCAAAACTATGGCCGCTGTCAGACGCCCTTGGAATCCATTTGCCCCAAAGCGACACTATTTCGCCGGGCAGATGTTTGATGTGGTTGGCAATGAAGGTTTCAGAATAGACATACTTATTAGGTCTGGTAATGACTATTTTTAAAGGTCTTTCCGGATCTGGCATCTTACTTCATTTTCGTGATATGCTTTGGGATTCTAAAGCACCAAAGTTACAGTGCCTGCACGTCGGTTGAGTGCCCCACCACATGTAAACTCGATCATGTAAGTAAAAACACCTGGATTCAGCCTTTTCCCTCGAAAGTATCCATCCCAACGAACTTCATAAGCGTTGTTTATTTCAAAAATCTGGTCTCCCCATCGGTCGTAAACCACAAACCTGCGAATCTCAATGTTCGTCTGGCTTGGGTATACTTCAAAATAGTCATTCATCCCATCATCATTGGGAGAGAAAACGTTCGGAATGTAAAGGTTGTCGTTTTTTACAATCGATGTGCGGATGATGTCACAAGATTCAGTGACTATGGTATCCAGATAGATTCCGGCTGGAATTCCAAGGGCATTTTCACAATCGGAAACCAAGACCGTATCGTAAACATAATTTTCAGATACGGTCACCGACAAAGTCAGGATACTATCACAACCCAAATGAGAAATTAGACTATCGGTGTAAAAACCCGATGTCGTATATCCATTGTAGGACTCGCCATCGCATAGGTAAACCTGAATTTCCGATTGTATTACGGGCAACACTTCAAGATTTATAATCACCATACTATCGCAGCCATACGCTGTCAATAGGGTATCCATGTAAACACCAGGTGCTGCGTGGCCAGCGTAAGATTCACCACTACAAATGGTAACCAATGCTGTTGTTTGTTGCGGGGGCAACACCACCAAGTTCAGGACTACCAAACTATCGCAGCCGTGGACAGAAGTCAGTGTATCGATGTATATGCCGGACATGGTGTGCCCCTCATACGATTCACCCTCGCATATGGTGGCCTCAATGATGTTAAGAAAAACCATATATACATTCAACTGAAGTTGAACTATACTGTCGCAGCCATCAGCTGTTTGCAGGGTGTCGATGTAGTTACCCGAGGTTAGGTGTCCATTGTACGATTCACCTTTGCAAATACTGACTTGTTCATAGGTAAATAGTGGTGGTAAAACGTCAAGGTTTAACCTCACGATACTGTCGCAGCTTTCAGGAGTAGGGTAGGCAATGTAGTATTGTCCAGGCTGATCATATCCCATAAAACTTCCACCCTGGCATACGGTAGCATACATATCAGTCACCTCGGATGAATCACCGGAAAGTTCGAATACTTCAGCGTTGTTTAAAGCTTTTTTAAAAACATGCGCCGACTGCATGTACCCGTAATAATACTCAGTGCTGAAAATACTTTCGTACTTGCCGCATTTTAAAAATTGACCGTTTGTGTTCCAGGAGATTTGCTCCGCATCTTTCATCAATGTATCAAGACATCCGTTCACATAAATGTACATGGAATCTTTGGCCACATTGCGGACCGCCGTAAAACTGTACCAGGCATCGTAAGGCAATTCGTTCGACAATAAGGTGCTGTAGGTGGATGGCCCTTGGCCTACGGCAAATTCAACCCTGAAACCTGAATTGTAGTAGCGCAAGCGAAACAACATCACTCCGCGAGATTGGGGCTCATCGCCGTCAGACAAATC
This sequence comes from Saprospiraceae bacterium, assembly GCA_020847915.1. Taxonomy (GTDB): domain Bacteria; phylum Bacteroidota; class Bacteroidia; order Chitinophagales; family Saprospiraceae; genus M3007. The sequence goes on from JADLBE010000043.1 coordinate 7,495, forward strand.
AAAATCGTCGTACCGAAGCATGTTTCCATAAGCACCGCTCAATGAACCGGAAAGTGGTTTCAATGGTCTTGCGTCAACATTTAAAGTAAAAGATTCCTGGGAAGAAAAACGAACGCTGGGATCGTCGCCAAAATTTACCCAATCCGTCGCGCCGTTAAAAAAAATGGCCTCGTTGGCGGCGCCCTGCTCATCGGGAACAAACGAAGGGTTGCCTTGCGATACGCCATTGTTCAGAAAACTGGACGCATCAACAGCGTTGCCCTGAAATTCCCAGTAGCCGACCAAAGTAGGGTCATCCAGTATTTGGGCTTGCAACCCAACGGCAATAAAAGCACACACAAGGCTGGTTAACAGGATTTTTTGCATAATAACAAATCGTAAGCAGGTTATGAGATTACATCGCAAGCACAATATATAATATACATCCCGGATGATCTGACAAAAATTTATTTTTTGAAACGATTTAACATAAAACTTGTTTGTTCATAGTATCGGGGCATCTTGGCAAACATTTTATAGTACATCCTGTGGGCTGTTTTGTTCTTTACCTTTGCATTTCTCTTACAAACCATACCGATCTCTATCGATGCATTACATCATATACGATCTGGAAGCAACCTGTTGGGAAAACACACCACCGGGTTACATCCAGGAAACCATAGAAATTGGCGCTTTTCGCATCAATCCGTACGGCGAGGTTAGGGGAAAATTC
>JADLBE010000044.1 GCA_020847915.1 Saprospiraceae bacterium
ACGACTTACGACTTACGACTTACGACTTACGACTTACGACTTACGACTTACGACTTACGACTTACGACTTACGACTTACGACTTACGACTTACGACTTACGACTTACGACTTACGACTTACGACTTTTTCAGTGCCCCGGAACCATCCGCCTCCGCCCAATACCGCCGCGTGTATCCTTTACACTGTGCATGGCGATGAAGGCGTTGGCGTCGATGCGTTCAACTTCATGTTGCAGTTTGGCTTGTTCCAACCTGGTGATGACGGTGTAAATGATTTCCGTGTGCATCAATTCGCCACGTTTGCCATGGCCGCGCAAGCCCTGAAAAACGGTTACGCCGTGCATCATTTTGTTGACGATCATCAAACGGATTTCTTCATGGTGCGACGACACGATGGTTACGCCGATGTATTCTTCGAAGCCTTCGATGAAAAAGTCAACTGTTTTTGAAGCTGCCAGGTAGGTAAGGATGGCGTAAAGTGCAATTTCAACACTTAAAAGCCAGGCGGCTACAGAAAAAATGATAACATTAAATATGAGGATCACGTCGCCGATGCTGAGTCCGGTACGACGGTTGAGGTAGATGGCAAGTACCTCGGTGCCGTCGAGCACGGCGCCGCCCCGAATGGCCAGGCCGATGCCCGCGCCGAGGAAAAAACCTCCGAAAGCGGCCACAAGCAAGGTGTCGGTGGTAACAACAGGGTAGGGTATGATCGCAATGGCCAGTGCCAGTCCACCGATGGCTGTGATGCTTTTTAAGGCAAACGAGCGGCCGATCTGTTTCAGGCCAAGAAGAATAAATGGGAGGTTGATAAAAACGATCAAAATCGGGAGTGGCACTCCGGTTACCTTGGCAGTAATCAGGGAAATACCGGTAACTCCGCCGTCGATGTAGCCATTGGGCAACAAAAAACCTTCGAGTCCAAAGCCGGCACTCAACACACCTGCAACGATCAAAAAAGCAGCGCGAAGGCGCTGGCGCAGCATGAGCCGAAGCAGGTAAACGGTTTTGGCTTTGCGGTAATCGCTGACGGCTTCAGGACCAACACTTTTGTCAATCAGATTGACGACATAACGACGAAGTAAGTTCTGCATGAATCAAAAGTACAATACTAACGGCGGCTGCCCAAAAACCATTGTAAAAAATCAGGCATGGCCTTCGCCCAGGTAGGCACATTGTGCTCTCCGCCTTCAAGTTCCAGGTATCGGATATCGGCATCCGGACAACCTTTGTGCCTGAGGTCGCGGATAAGGTCGAGGGTGTCGTCGATGGAATCGATGACGCCGTTGTTGTTGCGGTCATCGGTTTCGTCCAGGGTGCCGCACTGGAACCAGTAGCGTTGTCCGGCCGGCCACACTGCTGATTTGCATACGATGTCGTGCAGGATACGATCGGCATCAGGATCGGCCGGATCCACATCCGACCAGCGCCACCAAAGGGCGCCGGAAAAAACGCCCACATGGCCGAAAAGATGCGGATGGGCCCAGGCAATGTCGAACGCCGATAAACCGCCAAGCGAAAACCCTGCATAAGCGCGGTGACCTGCTTCAGGGCTTACCCTGAAACGCCTTTCAAGCATGGGCAGGAATTCTTCGAGCACGAAACGGCTGAAGTTTGGTGCCAGGTCGCCCCGGCCTTTGTAATCCGGTTGCCGTGTCGTGCCGTATTCCCGCATCCTGTCGGCATTGGCGTAGATGCCGACTGCGATGCAGGGCGTAAAATTCCCGTTGTAATAGCCTTCTTCAAGGATGTTGGAAAAATGCATCGTTTGCAAATCCTGACCGTCGTTGATCAACAACAGGGGGTAATGTTTCCCGGGAGAAAGGTGGTATTCGGGAGGCAGGTACACATCAAAATCCACTTCACGTCCCAATGCCCGGGAAGGGAAATGCCGAACCTGACGTAGGTGTGGGCTTTTCTTGCGCAGCAGTTCGTGCAGGGTTTCAACGGGTTTTTGCCAAAAATTCATGAGCCTTAATCTGCTTTGCCAGCTTCCTTGATGCGTTCGTAGGCCAATTCCATGGCTTTTTGCAATTGTTCGTCCTCAGAGAGCAGGGTATTGTCGATCACCACGGCATCTTCCGCCTGGCGCAGCGGACTGTCGGCGCGGGTCGAATCGATGCGGTCGCGTTCAAGCAGGTTTTTGCGGATGTCGTCCCATTCGGCGTCGATGCCTTTGGCGGCAAGTTCGAGGTGCCGGCGGCTGGTGCGCACGTCGGGGTCGGCAGTAAGGAATATTTTGAGTTCGGCATCGGGGAACACCACGGTACCTATGTCGCGGCCATCCGCTACCAGTCCGCGTTTGCGGCCCATGGCCTGTTGCTGGCGCACCATGGCACGGCGTACGGCAGAAATGGCCGCCACCGGACTCACATGTTCGCTCACCCGCATCTCCCTAATGTTGTGTTCAACATCAGTGTTGTTGAGAAAGGTATGGTTTTGTCCGTCTATGCGTTCAAAATGGATGTTGATGTAACCAAGTGCTTCGGTCACGGCTTCCGGGTCGTTGTAGTCGATACCGTTGTTTATAAAATACAGGGTTACAGCCCTGTACATGGCCCCTGAATCGAGGTATACGTAATGCAGGGTTTTGGCCATGCTTTTGGCTAAAGTACTTTTGCCGCAAGAGGAATAGCCGTCGATGGCAATGATGATGGGCTTCGTTTTGTCCATATTTACGCACTTTCGCGTCGGCACTGAAATTTTAACAGGCTCTTGGCCGCGAAGAAACGGCATTTTTTTCAGACTTTGGAGGCATGTTGGTACCCGAATTTCCATGGTGGGCAATGGTCCTGCTCGCGATCTTTTCATTGGCCACTGCCGTACAGTTGATGTTGTACTGGTTTGTGTATGCTCCGTTCGTTTTTCGGTTGCCACTCGGTGCAGGGCATTCGCCGTCGGCAAACACAGGTGTTTCGGTGATTGTGTGTGCACGCAACGCCGCCCAGCTTTTGCCTAAAAACCTTCCACCTTTGCTCGAACAGCAGGTTGCTGGTGCATGGGAAGTGGTGGTTGTAGACGATGCATCGGAAGACGGAACACCTGCCGTTTTGGAAAGTTTCGCCGCCCGTTTTCCACACCTTCGCATCGTTAGGGTAGAGCAAAAAATATTCAAAGGCAAAAAATTTGCCCTCGAACAAGGGGTCCGGGCTGCCCGTTTTGAAACCCTTTTGTTCACCGATGCCGATTGCACACCAAACTCAGCACAATGGCTTTCGCTGGTTTCCGACAAATTGCTTGAAAAAAATACAACCCGGATCGTGCTTGGTCACGGTCCGTTTCGCACCCGGCCAGGTTGGATGAACGCCTGGTCGAGGTTCGAAAACACCCATGTCGCATTGCAATACCTGGCCCTTGCATCGGCAGGTTTACCGTACATGGGCGTGGGGCGCAACCTGGGGTGGAAAAAGTCCGTTTTTGATCAAATTGGTGGTTTTGAACGGCATAAAAGCGTGGTTTCGGGCGATGATGATCTGCTTGTGAACGCGGTCGCTACGAAAAAAAACACCGTCGTTTGCCTGTATCCGGAGACGTTTATGGTGTCGGATGCGCCGTCGGACTGGCGGGCGTGGCTGCGGCAAAAACAACGGCACATTCGTTCCGGACACCACTACCGACCAGGGCACCAGGCATTGTTGACAATTTTAGCACTTTCCCACGTTTTACATTATTTTTGTATGTTTACCTTGCTGTTTCTCGGAATTGGCACGACTTATGTAATTAGCCTATATGGGGTACGTTTTGTATCCGCAGTGTTGCTCAACCGCCGCCTTTACAATCGGTGGGGCGAGCAGGGTCTGCTGCCTCGTTTTTGGCTTTTCGACGTTTGGCTTGCAGTTTACTACGGAATCATGGCGCCTTTTTTTTTAATCAACAAATCCCTAATCGCATGGACATAATGCACAACCCGAGACTTTCGTCCCGGGCACAGGACGATTACGCCCTGGTTTTAACGGCTATTGCCGGCAACCAGCGCGCTTATGCAACGCTTTTGGAGCGTTACAGACCGGCCATTTTTCAACTGATGTTGAAAAGGGTCAACAACAAAGCCGAAGCCGTCGACCTGACGATGGAGGCTTTTGGCAAAGCGTTCAACCGCTTGTCTTCCTATTCCCCTTCGTATGCGTTCAGTACCTGGCTTTTTAAAATTGCAATGAACAACTGCATCGACTACGTGCGCAAAAGACGTATGACGTTGGTTCAGGTGGGTGATGCTTATGCCGCTTCTGATGCCGACGTCAACCTGGCGCGTTACGCCCGGTCGTCGACCAACACACCCGAAGACGACCTGATCCGCAGCCAGCGTATCGACCTCATGCAGCAATTGCTGGTGAAGTTGAATCCACGGTACCGCCGCATGATTGAACTGCGGTATTACGAGGATTTGAGTTACGATGAAATAGCGACACAACTCAATTTGCCGTTGGGTACCGTAAAAGCACAGTTGTACCGGGCCAAGGAGGCCTTGTACCACATGCTGAACACTCCGGGAGCTTCGGCTTATGTAGACTGTCCGAGAAGGGCTTAGCTTTTAACGCGTAAAAGGTTTTTCAAAAACAGCTTCGTTGCCGCGGTCGTCGCGCACGAGCAGGCGCAGCGTGTGTTGCCCCGGCGCCGTGCGTGCGTCGAAGCGGTGCGTTAGTTTGTTGTTTTTCCGGTCAAATTCGAACAGGATCCATTTGCCGTCGATGGTGCCCCGGTACCACAAGCCGTCGGCAAACCCTTCAACGCCGAAGTTATCACGTATGCGGAACGACATGCTGGCTTTTTTCCGCATGTCGGGGTCAAAAACGATGGGTGCAATTTGCGGCGCTTCATTGTCGATCATCACACAGTAGTTGCCAAACTTCCGTACCCTGGCAGTGAGCCATTCGCCGTTCCAGGCGCCGCCCCAACTGTCGGGCCTGCCATCTCCTTTTTGCACAATCACTGCTTTGTTTTTTAGGTTTTCCGGTATGCCCTGGGGCTTGATGCTCAGGTCGAAATAGCGGTGCGCGGGCGTTTTGGCGTCGTGTACATGGTGCAGCAGCGAATACTGGTTGTTTTTCCCGATCTCTCCCGATGTGCTGTAATTGAAGTACAGGGTTTCGTACAAAACACCTTTGGGCATCACCAGGCTTAAGTTTTCCACATCGATGCGGTTTTCAACATCGAAAGGCATCACAAATTTGTGCGCCGGCAATTCGACAGCAGGCATGTTGCTGTTGCGGCGCACCCAGAAAGCAATTTTGGACGTGTTGCCCATGGCGTCCATTACCTTGATGACCACACGACCTGTTTTTTCTTTGTACAGTGGAATGGCGCCGAGTTGTTCGTTGCCGGAATAATTGGAAAGCCGGTTGCCGGGCAAAACGAAGCAGCGGTGGAACCATGCACCATAACGCTGGCGTGCAGGGAAATCCACGTGGGCGTTGTGGTAACGTGTTTCATCAAAATCGAGCGATTCCATACGCCACTGGTAAACGACGTTGCCGTCGTGCATCACCTGAATGGCGGCGATCCCGTTGTCATTTTTGAAACCGGACATGTAATCGTACGCTTTTACCCCGAATCCTACGCGCCAGGCAGCCAGTTCAATGGTATCGCCAACCACACCGATGGTGCCGTCGGTCCGTTTTTCAAAAGGGAAAGCGTGGTTGCTAACTACTTCGCGTTTTTCGTTTAGGAAATACACTTTCATGTCGCGGATGTCGGGCGCTACATTGTCGGGCACAGGCAAGCCGAAAAGCTGCGGATTAAGTACTTTATCGTTGGACGACTGCCGGATTTCAAAATGCAGGTGCGGCCCCGACGAGCTGCCCGAATTGCCAAGTTTACCAATTTCTTCGCCCTGTTTAAATTTGATGGCGCCGTCGGTAGGGTAGAGGTCCACTTCGAAACGTTGTTTCTGGTATTGTTTTTCGCGCACGTATTTTTCGATGGCCGGTGCGAATCGGTCGAGGTGGGCATACACGGTGGTGTAGCCGTTGGGGTGTTTGATGTACACTGCATTTCCGTAGCCGGAAGCCTGCACTTTGATGCGGTCTACAAAGCCATCGGCCGTTGCTACCACGGATTGGCCTACACTTCCGGTGGTGCTTTTGATGTCGATACCGGAATGAAAATGGTCGTCGCGCAGCTCTCCGAACGTGCCGGTTAGCCGTATGTTGTCGGTGATGGGAGATCGGAAATAGTCTTTGGGGTAATGTGCCAATACCGTTTCGGGGTCAGGTTCGGGCAAACCTGTGGGAACGGCATTTTGAAAAGCGCAGGTAACAAAAAGGGCAGCGGTGCTCAGGCCCCACTTCAAAGTTGCTGTCCAAGGCATGGTAACCGGTTTGAGGCGGAAAAATAAGTTCATAGACGGCTAAGATAGCCCTTTCGCCGTTAAGATGCCAAACCATTAAGCTATTAATAACTATCCGGCGTGCCGGCGAGTGCTTCCACGGCGAGTTCGCCGGTATCGGTAAGTATCCATTTCCCAACCGATGTTTTTTCGTAAACATTCTGATTCAGGTATTCCATAAACAGCTCCCGCGCGATGCCCCGTGCGCCCAAACTGGCCAGGTGCGCTGTTTCCTGCTGGCAGTCGATGAGTCGGTAACCCTGTTTGTCCAGCGCTTGAACCATGGTGATGAAACCCGCTTTTGATGCGTTGGTAACCCGGGCAAACATGCTTTCGCCGAAGAAAATTTTACCGATGGCAATGCCGTACAGCCCGCCCGCCAGTTCACCTTCGTGCCACACTTCCACCGAATGGGCCACACCCATGTGGTGTAATTGTGTGTAAGCTTCTATAAAATCTTCGCTGATCCAGGAACCATCCTGACCCTCCCTCAATGTTTCACCACAGGCGCGCATCACCTGCTCAAAATTGCGGTCGAATGTAAAGGTGAACATACCGCGGTTGAACACGTTGCGCATGCTTTTATGCACTTTGACTTCTGAAGGGAAAAGGACAAACCGCGGATCCGGGGCGTACCAATAGTAATAGCCTTCGTCGCCGAACCAGGGGAAAATACCGTTCCTGTACGCCAGCAACAGCCTTTGCGGACTCAGGTCACCGCCAATGGCAAGCAACCCACCCGGCTCGGCCAAACTGGGGTGCGGGAAAACCATTTCTTTGTCGCTTAACCAGTAAACAGGCATAAAAAAGT
>JADLBE010000045.1 GCA_020847915.1 Saprospiraceae bacterium
ACCAACCACCTGGACGTCGACATGATCGAGTGGATCGAAGAATACCTCCAGCAACCCGGCATCACCCTGTTTATGGTGACGCACGACCGGTATTTTTTGGAAAATGTTTGCGACAGCATCATCGAACTTGAAGGTGGACAACTGCGCCGCTATTCGGGCAGCTACGCCGATTACCTGGAAAAAAAGGCGCTGCACGAAGAAGTAACGGCCACGACCTACGACCGGCAGAATAAAATGCTCAAACGCGAGCTGGATTGGGTGCGCCGTTCGCCACAAGCCCGTACCACCAAGGCCAAAGCCCGCGTGGATGCCTATTTTGACAAAAAGGAAAGCAACGACACCTTGAAGGTCAAGAAGGAAGAAATGAGCCTTCAGATCAAGGAAAACTGGCTGGGCAGCAAGATTTTGGACCTGCACAACGTGAGCAAATCCTACGGCACCCGAACCCTTATTGAGCCGTTTACCTACAAATTCAAACGCCGCGAAAGGGTGGGCATCGTGGGACCAAACGGCGCAGGCAAATCCACCTTCCTGCAACTGCTTACCCAAAGTTTGGCGCCCGACACCGGTAAAGTGTCGGTTGGTGAAACCGTTATTTTCGGCTTTTACCGACAGGAAGGCATTCAAATGTTGGAGGACAAACGGGTTATCGACGCTGTGCGCGACATTGCCGAAGTGATTCCGCTTGAAAAAGGCAAAGAAATGACCGCGGCCCAATTGCTCGAAAAGTTCCTGTTCAGCAGGTCGCAGCAACAGGTGTATGTGAGCCAGCTTTCGGGAGGTGAACGCCGCCGGTTGTACCTGCTCCAGATTTTGATGAAAAATCCCAATTTCCTCATCCTCGACGAGCCCACCAACGACCTCGACGTGCTTACCCTGCAGGTGCTCGAAGACTTCCTCGACGATTATCCCGGCTGTCTGGTGGTGGTAACCCACGACCGGTATTTTATGGACAAACTGGTTGACCACCTCTTCATTTTTGAAGGCCATGGAAAAATTGTGGACTTCAACGGCAGTTATGCCGAATACCGCGCCCTCAAACGTGCGGAAGACATCCAGCGCAAGGCGCAGGAACGTTTGTCGCCCAACCAGCAAGCAGCAGCAGGCACCGAAAAAAGTGCAGGCCTGTCCGGCGCCGAACGCAACGAGATGAAAAAGCTTGAAAAAGAAATCGCCCAGGCCGAAGCCCGAAAGGCCGACATCATGGAAAAATTCAACGATCCCAACCTTCCGTCAGCCGACATGAACAAACTGTCCGACGAACTCGGTAAACTCCAGGAAATGCTGGAAACCAAAGAGATGCGTTGGCTGGAACTCGCCGACAGATAAGTGGCAAGTTGCAAGTGGCAAGTTGCAATTGGCAAGTTGCAAGTTGCAAGTTGCAAGATCATCGAGGTAAAAGGGGCTCATCAACATTTGGGATGATTCCTTCACCTCGATGATCTTGCCACTTGCCACTTGTAACTTGCAACTCCTTTAAACTTTAAACTTTAAACTTTAAACTTTAAACTTTAAACTTTAAACTTTAAACTCCTTCTCTCCGCCATTTTCTCCTTCACCTTTCTCCAGCTTGGTCCCATGAGGCGGTTCATGCCTTTGTCTACCATGTAATGGCGGGCGATGTTGGCGAGGCCGCGCATGCGTGAAGAAACCGAGCCGAAGGAGCGCAGGCTGATGGAGTAGCCGCCTTCGGTGTATTCGATGAAGTGCCAAAATCCGGAAGGCATAAACAGGGTTTCGCCGGGTTGCAACATCACGTCGTAACCCACGGCGTTGGCCAGGGCGGGGTAGCGGTTGTAGTCGGGATTTCGGGGGTCCACGAAGCTGGCAACAGTAAACGGCAACTGATACAGGTTGCGGCTTTGGTCGGGGGCAAACAGGATGACACGTTTGCGCCCATGGATCTGGTTGAGGAACACGTGGCTCATGTCGATGTCGAAATGCATGCCCACAAACGAACCTTCACCGCCAAAAAACATAAACGGCAGCTCGTCGACGAAGCCATCCATGATGTTGGGGATGGTGAAATCGCGGCGCAGTTCCGGGGCGGCTTTAAAAATGTTCCAAAGGAAAATGCGCAAATCGGTGGGGCCTGCCTCCAGGAGGTCGAGGTATTCCCTGAAGGGAATGGTTTTTTCGGCGGCAAGGTAATTTTTACCGGGTTGTGCGTGGTTTTTGGATACCACGGGAACCATCAGGTGCCCGTATTTTTCTTTAAAATGCTGGATGGTCCAGTTTTGGTGGGCCGACCAGTTTTGGGTGAGGTCGGTAAAAACGACCGGCTTGGAGGGGGCCAGAAATTCGGCTGCAAAGGCCTCACGTGTTTGTCCACTCCTGCGTTCAACGGGGTATAGTTTCATCATGAACGAAACAATTGGGTTCCGGTGGTGCAATTTGACTGACAAAAAGGATGTTGGGAACAAATGTAAAACCAACTTTGGGGACTTTCATCGGAAAATGCATTGTTTCAACCCTATCTTGTGCCCCCAATCTGAAGCAGGCGGTTGTTGCAATCTGCATAGTCGCCTAATTGCCCAATAACCAATTTGTAAAGTGACCATGATGATCGTTCGTGTTTTAGATAAAAAGGCTCCGGATGCCCTTGCGGTGCCTCTGTTCCAGGGTGAGCAATTGGCGTCGCAGCTCGCCGAACTGGCAGAAAAAGCCGGTCTGGATGCAACCACCCTTCAAAACGATTTTCATGCCGAGGCCAAAGAAGTCATCGTTTTGTATCCTTCCAACAGTCCCGGCCGAAGGTTCTACCTGATCGGTTTGGGAAAAAAACAGGGTTTTGCCGATGTGCAAAACGCCCTGCGTTTGTTTTGCCACAGGTTCAAATCCAAACTACCGGCCAGGCTGGGTGTTGACCTCCGGCACATCGACCCAGTCCATTTACCACGTGTTTGCGAAGCTGCAGTTGGTGGTTTGCTGCTCGGACTCTACCGTTTCGATGCTTTTCCCAGGGAAAAAAATACCTCCGACACTCCCTTGTTCGGCACAGATAAATCGGGGATCGACATCATGACACTTCCAGAGCACACCGCAGCAGCAACTTCGGCGGTGTCGCGCGCTGAAGTAATGGCAGGGATAACCAAAAAAATCTTTGACCTGGTGAATGCGCCGGGCAATCAGAAAACACCCGAAATTTTTGCCGATGCCGCCGTGGCTATGGGCTCGGAATACGGTTTCAGCGTCAGGGTGGTGCGCCGAGACACACTCGTCGCAGAAGGCCTCGATGCGCTGCTGGCAGTAGGAAAAGGCAGCGAAGAACCACCGTTGTTGCTGTTTTTGGAATACGGGCACAAAACGCGCAAGAAAAAAACGCCCTCGTTTGGACTTGTCGGCAAAGGCATAACCTTTGATACCGGCGGCATCAGCATCAAACCTTCCACCAACCAGCATTTTATGAAAAGCGACATGGGCGGCGCCGCAGCCGTGCTTGGCGCTTTTGCCGCTGCTGCCAAACTGAAGTTGCCGGTACACCTCACCGGAGCCATCCCGGTTGCTGAAAACATGCCCGACGGCAAAGCTTTGAAACCCGGCGACGTGATCCGGACCTATGCGGGCAAAACCGTGGAAGTAACCGATACCGACGCGGAAGGCAGGCTGGTGCTGGCCGATGGTTTGGCATACCTGCTCAAACACGAAACCCCCGATGTTCTTCTGGACGTAGCGACGCTCACCGGCAGCGTGATCCGAACCCTTGGATACCATGCGGCAGGACTGTTTACCAACAACGAACAACTGGCAGCCGGACTCACAACTGCAGGCGCCACCTGCGGCGAAAAATTGTGGCGTTTGCCACTTTGGGACGAATACGGCGCTGATTTAAAAAGTGATGTGGCCGATTTGCGCAATTTCACGGGCAAACCCATGGCTGAAGCCAGCAGTGCCGCCAAATTTATCGAACATTTCACCGCCGCACATCCCGCGTGGGCACACATCGACATCGCCGGAGTTGCTTTCGGCGATTCTGAATTTGCCCAATCAAAAAGCGCCACGGGCTTTGGCATACGTCTTTTAACAGAATTTATGGAGAACTGGCAGGAAAGTGGCGCGTAAAACTTAGAGCAGAAAAACTACCTTTGCGGCCGTTATCCGCCTTTTTCATTTCATTTTTTTCTTCATGTTATCAGCGGGCCTGTTTTCGGATCAACACAGGCGCAGGTCCGCAGTTCATTTCCTACATGGCTGATATTTCCAAACTCACAGAACTGGCCCAACAGGTACGCCGCGACATCGTGCGCATGGTGTACAACGTGCAAAGCGGCCACCCCGGAGGCTCCTTGGGCTGTACCGAATTTTTTGTTGCCCTTTACGGCAACGTTTTGAAACACAGTCCGAAACCTTTCAAAATGGAAGGTAAAAATCAGGACCTGTTTTTCCTCTCCAACGGCCACATCTCGCCGGTATGGTACAGTGTTTTGGCACGTACGGGTTATTTTCCCGTAACCGAACTCAACACGTTCCGCAAACTCAACACCCGCCTGCAGGGCCACCCGGCTACCCATGAAGGGTTGCCAGGCATCCGCATCGCTTCGGGTTCGTTGGGCCAGGGCATGTCTGTCGCCATCGGCGCCGCACTGGCCAAACGCCTCGACGGCGACAAGCGTACGGTGTTTTGCCTCACCGGCGACGGCGAGCTGCAGGAAGGCCAATGCTGGGAAGCCATCATGTTTGCTGCACACAACAAGGTGGACAACCTGGTGGTGACGGTAGACTGGAACGGCCAGCAAATTGACGGCTCGAACGAACACGTACTGAGCCTCGGTAACCTGCCTGCCAAATGGAAAGCATTCGGCTGGGATGTATTGGTGCTGAATGAAGGCAACAACCTGGAAGCCGTGATTGCCATGTTGCGCAAAGCCCGCCGCCGTTGTGGCAAAGGAAAACCTGTGGTGATCCTGATGAAAACTGAAATGGGCTACGGCGTCGATTTTATGCAGGGAACCCACAAATGGCACGGCAAATCGCCCAACCAGGAGCAGTTTGACTCGGCCATGAAACAATTGCCTCAAACCACTTTGGGCGACTATTGACCGGTCCCACGCTTCGCTGGGATGACAAAATGGTCCCTCGCTTCGCTGGGATGATTGGATGGGATTGTAAGGAATTGACTTTCAGTCTTTTTTGGACTTTGTGCCAACCACTTTTAAGTTAGAAACAATGAAACTCGACAACATAATTTCTTCCGGTACCAAAGCTACCCGCGACGGTTTCGGCGCCGGGCTCCTTGAACTCGGACATACCAATCCCAAAGTGGTGGGTCTTACGGCCGACCTTATGGAATCGCTGCAAATGCAACATTTCCAAAAGGAATTTCCGGACCGTTTTTTCCAGGTAGGCATCGCCGAAGCCAACATGATGGGCATCGCCGCCGGATTGGCAACCGCCGGTAAAATTCCGTTCACCGGTACGTTTGCCAACTTCAGCACGGGCCGTGTGTACGACCAGATCCGCCAAAGTATCGCGTACTCGGATAAAAACGTGAAAATATGCGCTTCCCACGCCGGCCTGACACTGGGTGAAGACGGCGCTACCCACCAGATCCTTGAAGACATCGGCATGATGCGTATGCTTCCGGGTATGACGGTGATCAACCCATGCGACTTTGCCCAAACCAAAGCGGCTACCATCGCCATTGCAGAGCACCACGGCCCGGTGTACCTGCGTTTCGGTCGTCCGGCCTGGCCCATGTTTACCGACAACCTCAAGTTTGTGATCGGCAAAGCCCTGCACCTCGCCAGCGGCAAAGACGTAACCATCTTCGCTACCGGTCACCTGGTATGGACGAGCATCGAAGCCGCCAAAGCCCTCGCCGCCGAAGGCATTTCCTGCGAAGTCATCAACATCCATACCATCAAACCACTCGACGAAGAGGCCATCCTCGACTCGGTGAGCAAAACCCGCGCTGTGGTGGTGGCTGAAGAACACCAGCGCAACGGTGGTTTGGGCGACGCCATTGCCAACCTGCTCGTACACAAAATGCCCGTGCCCATGGAATACGTGGGTGTTAAAGATTCGTTCGGTGAAAGCGGCAAACCTTCCGAGCTGCTCGATAAATACGGACTGGGTAAAAACGACGTGATCTGGGCGGTTAAAGATGTCATCGACCGCAAAAAATAGGACACACCCTAAGAGTGTGTTTTTTTGAAAAAACTTACCGTGGGTATGGCGACGACTGATCCTTACAATCACTTGTTTCCTGATTTGGAAGCCGACCTGCGCCGCGAGTGGTCTGAAAAAGGCCGCATCGTCACGGCGCAGGACGGCGACGTTTTGCTGGAAACCGGACAAAACATACGCAATACCATGGTCGTGCTGGAGGGTTTGGTAAAACTGTACCGCGAGGACGATGAGGGCAATGAATTTTTCATGTACCACCTTCATCCCGGCGACGCCTGCGCGCTTTCCATGATTTGCGACCGCAACTACCGCGCCAGCGCCGTAACTGCCAAAGCCGTAGGAGCCACCAAACTTTTGGCCATCCCCATCGAACAAAGCGAAAACTGGATGCGGCAATACCGTACGTGGTACCATTTTGTGGTGAGCACCTACCGTCGCCGCTACGAGGAGCTGCTCGAAACCATCGACCACATCGCGTTCCGCAACATGGACGAACGCCTCGAATTTTACCTGCGTCGCCACCGCGATTCGTTAAAAACCAACGTGTTGAACCTCACCAACACCGAAATCGCCCAGGAACTCAATTCCTCACGCGAAGTCATTTCCCGTTTGATGAAAAAACTGTCGGAAGCCGGCAAAGTACGGCTGCTGAAAAACGGGATAGAAATCGTTAAACTTTAGTGGTCAGTAGTCAGTGGCCAGTGGTCAGTTGAGTCAACAGTCGACAGTCGACAGTCCTTGCCATTCGTTGTCCACGACTGTCGACTGTTGACTGTCGACTCAACTGACCACTGACCACTGACTACTGACAACTATTTTCCCCGGGTGTGACACAAGTCACGGTATGGGTGCTTGCGATGGTTGCAACTTTGCACCATTGATTCACCACAAACTCTTGCACACCATGAAAATTGAACAGATCTATACCGGATGCCTCGCTCAGGGAGCTTACTACATCGAAAGTGAAGGCGAAGCTGCTGTGGTTGACCCCCTTCGCGAAGTAATGCCCTACATCGAGCGCGCCCAAAAAGACAACGCCAAGATCAAGTACGTTTTTGAAACGCACTTCCATGCCGATTTTGTAAGCGGTCACATCGATCTGGCCAAAAAAACAGGTGCTACCATCGTTTACGGTCCGACGGCACAGCCAGGCTTCGATGCCTACACGGCCAAGGACAACGAAGAATTTAAAGTTGGTAAAATCACCATCCGTGTATTGCACACGCCCGGTCACACCATGGAAAGCTCCTGCTTCCTGCTGATCGATGAGCATGGTAAAGCCACAAGCCTGTTCTCAGGTGATACGCTGTTCATCGGCGACGTAGGTCGTCCCGACCTGGCCCAAAAAGCAGCCCACATGACCCAGGAACAGCTTGCCGAGCTGCTTTTTGATTCGCTGCGCAACAAAGTGATGCCGCTGGCCGACGACATCATCGTTTATCCCGCCCACGGCGCCGGATCCGCCTGCGGCAAAAACATGTCGAAAGAAACCACCGATACCCTCGGCCACCAAAAAGAAACCAACTACGCCTTGCGCGCAGACATGTCCAAAGCCGAATTCGTAAAAGAAGTGCTTACCGGTCTGGTGGCGCCTCCGGCTTATTTCCCGCTCAACGTAGGACTGAACAAACAAGGCTACGACAGCATCGACGATGTTTTGAAACGCGGCACCCAGGCACTTTCGCCCCGTGCTTTTGAAGCCGCCGCTTCCGGAACAGGCGCCCTCATCCTCGACACGCGCGATCCAGAGGCTTTCTCCCAGGCTTTTGTGCCCAACAGCATCAACATCGGCATCGACGGACAGTTTGCCCCATGGGTAGGCGCCATGATCCCCGACGTGAAACAGGAACTCCTCATCGTAGCCGACGAAGGCCGCGAAGAAGAAGTGGTTACCCGTTTGGCCCGCGTGGGTTACGACTACTGCCTCGGCTACCTCAAAGGCGGCATCCAGGCCTGGATCAACGAAGGTTTTGAAACCGACAGCATCCAACGCGTTGATGTCGACGACCTGGCGGAACTTGTAACCAAAAAGCCCGATGTACCCGTGTTCGACGTGCGCAAAAAAAGCGAATACGACAGCGAACACGTCATCGGTTTTGAAAATGCTCCGCTCGATTTCGTCAACGAATCGATGAACAGCATTCCCAAAAACAAAACCGTGTACGTACACTGTGCCGGCGGCTACCGCTCCATGATTTTTGCCAGCATCCTGCGCGCCCGTGGTTACGACAACCTCATCGACGTGCGTGGCGGCTTCAAAGCCCTCAAGGAAGCAGGTAAACTCAAAGTGAGCGAGTACGTTTGCCCAAGCACCATGCTGTAAACCAGCAGTCAGCAGTCAGCGGGCAGCGGGCAGCGGGCAGTATCATACTGCCTGCTGCCTACTGCCTGCTTTTTTTTAAAAAAAATCATGAGGTATCACTTTTTCATAGTTATTGCCCTTTTGTTTTCCACGGCACTTGCTGCACAAAACGGTAAGGACTCGACGCGTACCATACTCGACGCTTTCCAGCAAGGCCGTTTTCAGGGCAATTTCCGATCGTATTTTATGGCCACGGACAATGCCCGCGACCTGTCCGACTACTACGCCCTGGCCGCAGGCGGAGGTTTGTATTACGAGTCGGCGCCTTTCCATGGTTTCAACATGGGCATCGGCGGTGCGTTCAATTTCAACCTGACCAGTTCCGATCTGGGTGCGAAAGACCCCGTTACCGGCGCATCCAACCGTTATGAAATTGGTCTTTTTGATGTTGAAGATGCGTACAACACCAACGACCTCGACCGTCTGGAAGCCCTTTGGCTGCGTTATGCCTGGAAACATTCGAGCATCACGCTGGGCAGCCAGAACCTAACGACGCCCTTCATCAATCCGCAGGACGGACGTATGCGCCCAACCGCCGAAACGGGTGTGTGGGCAACTTTTGGCGACATACCCGACACCAAAATCGAAGGCGGCTGGATATGGAAAATTTCACCCCGGAGCACCGTAGCCTGGTACAGTATTGGCGAGTCGATCGGATTGTACCCCAAAGGCCTGAATCCCGACGGTACGGCGAGTGGTTACCCCGAACATGTAAAAAGTGATGGTGTTGCCCTGTTGGGTGTAACCAGAAAGGTGGGAAAAAACCTGAAACTCCAGTTGTGGGACCAATACGTTGAAAACGTATTCAACACCGCCATGGTGCAGGCCGATTACAACCACCCTTTAAAAAACGGCGATCAGTTGATTTTTGGTTTGCAATACACCCACCAGGATGCCGTGGCCGACGGCGGAAACCCGGATCCGGAAATGGCCTATTACCCTCAGGGAGCCCAGTCCAACGTCATCAGTGCCCAAACGGGCTGGCAACGGGGCGCCTGGCAGGCTTTGGCTGCTTATACCCGCGTTACCTCCGACGGTCGTTTCCTCTCCCCACGCGAATGGGGCCGCGAACCGTTTTACACCTTTATGGCCCGCGAACGCATCGAAGGCAGCGGCGACGTTCATGCCGCCACCTTACGGGGCATCTGGACGGCGCCTTCCAAAAAATGGCGCATCGAATCGGGTTACGGACATTATTATTTGCCCGATATCAAAGAAGTCGCCCTCAACAAATACGCTTTCCCCGCCTACAAGCAGTTCAACACCGACGTGCGTTACAACTTTGGCGGCGCTCTGAAAGGCCTGCGCGCCCAATTGGTGTTTGTTTGGAAAGGCCGCATCGGCGATGTGTACGGCAACGACAAGTATGTGATCAACAAGGTGGAAATGGCGCACTACAACGTTATATTGAACTATACGTTTTAAAATTGTTGGGTGGAATTTGAATATCAAATATCGTACGTCGTCATTCGTCATTCAATCCTTTATGTAACATTAGGATTGGCGCGGGTGTCTTACCTGCAACCATCACCTTAAGCCATGAAAACACCCGATTGCACCATCATCGGCGGCGGCATTGCCGGATTAAGTACCGCCATAGCCCTGCAACAAAAAGGATTCAGCGTAGCGTTGTTTGAATCCGCACCCGAAATTCGCGCCGTGGGCGCAGGCATCAGTCTGGCGCCCAACGCCGTAAAAGCCCTGCGCGCGCTTGGTCTGGAAGCCGAAGTAACCGCCAAGGGTAAGGTTTTGGAGTCGATGGACATCCTGAGTCAGGACGGCGCTTCCATCAACATCGTAGATACCCAGCTGCTGACCGAAAAATACCACGCTCCCCACCTGGCCATCCATCGCGCCGATTTGCATCAAATCCTGCTTTCCAAAGTGCTGGGCGATGTGGTGCGCACCGGCAAACGCGCCGTTTCGGCCCAACAAAACACGGACGGCGTGGAAGTGACCTTCCACGACGGCTCCACGCACCAGGCCCGGGCGCTTATCGTGGCCGATGGTATCCATTCGCCCATCCGCAAACAAACGGTGCCAGGCTCCGAACCTCGATATGCCGGTTACACGTGCTGGCGCGCGGTGATCAATTATCCCGGCGATTTGTCGGGCGCCGCCACCGAAACCTGGGGCCCCAAAGGCCGGTTCGGCATCGTGCCGTTGCCCAACCACCAGGTGTATTGGTTTGCCTGTATCAACGCACCGGCAAACGACAGCAGGTGTAAAAATTTTACGGTGGACGATTTGTTCGTGCAGTTCCGGGACTACCATGAGCCTGTTTCGGACATCCTAAAGCATACACGCAACGAGGACTTGTTGTGGAACGACATTGCCGACCTCAAACCCATACCGCAATATGCCTTCGGCAGACTGGTTTTTATCGGCGACGCAGGCCATGCCACCACACCCAACCTGGGACAGGGCGCTTGTCAGGCCCTCGAAGACGCCCTTGTATTGTCGTCCGTTTTGGAAAAAAACCGCGATGTGGCCGATGGATTTCGAATTTTCGACGTGTTAAGAAAAAAAAGGACCCATTATGTAGTCAATCGCTCGTGGATGTTGGGCAAGGTGGCGCAGGTGGAGCAGCCGTTGGCGGCGGGTTTGCGCAACATGTTGTTGCGTTTGGCGCCTACAGGGGCTGCTGAGAAGCAGATGGCGTATTTGTACGACGTGGTTTTTTAGACACACCCCAAGTTATAGTGCTGTGATTTACAGCAAAGTGTCACCTCGCCTCATGACCCACGTCACTTCCTGATGGGTAGGAAAGTTCGATGTTTGTATCAACAATCAAACTTCAAACACATACCATTATGAAAAAGAACATGGGATCTGCGGACCGAATCATACGCCTCGTCATCGCCGCAGTTTTGGCATTTTTGTATTTCAACGGCACCCTCACGGGCGCTTTCGGCATCGTTGCGCTGGTGGTGGCAGCCATCTTTACCCTCACCAGTGTGGTGAGCAGTTGCCCCATTTATTCACTTTTGGGCATGTCCACTTGTCCGGTGGAGAAGCGGGGAGTTTAGGCCATTTACGATAACAAAAACAGCAAGATACACATGGTGAATAAATTGCAACAGCGTGAGGGTTAATGGTCTGCACGTGCAGGGGAGGCATTTTCAAAAGTTTTCAAATTTTGAACTTTATAAAAAAGCCTATAACTTTGCGGCGGCACGTTGCCACAACACCTTTTCAATTTTTTTTCAACATGTACACTGGAACCGTAAAGTTCTTCAACGAAACCAAGGGATTTGGCTTCATCGTTGACAACGCTTCGAAAGAAGAAATCTTCGTTCACGTAACTGGTCTGATCGACAACATCCGCGAAGGCGATGTTGTAACTTTCAACACCTCACGTGGTAAAAAAGGCATGAACGCAGTAGATGTGAAGATCGCCTAATCCGAGCGGTCCGAGCTTCTTTTGATATAAGTTCTGACTCAAGAGCCGCCCTCCCAGGGGCGGCTCTTGTTGTTTTTAAAAGTGCTGATTGGGCGCTTGTAAAATAATATTTTGTAAATAATATTGAGAATCATTGATTTCCAAATAAAGTCCTTTATCTTTGTACCGGCAAGTCGCCATAACAACTTTTTAATTTTTACATTATGTACACAGGAACTGTAAAGTTCTTCAACGAAACCAAAGGATTTGGTTTTGTCGTTGACAACTCTTCGAAAGAAGAAATCTTCGTTCACGTAACCGGTCTCATCGACAACATTCGCGAAGGCGATACGGTAACGTTCAACACCGAACGCGGAAAAAAAGGAATGAACGCAGTTGATGTGAAGATCGCCTAATTAGCGCTCCAAACGTCTTTTGATAAGAAGTTCTGACGCGAGAGCCGCCCCTGAAAAAGGGGTGGCTCTTGTTGTTTTTGGCCCACACGTATGGCTTTGTGCAGGCAGCTTAAGTTCCACCAACAAGCCGCCGAACACGTGATTATAAAATATATGTAAAGGTTTTTTATTCAAAAATAGTTGAAAGTTTACATTTTATAAACATAGGAGCATATCTTCGTACCGGCATGTCGCCATAACACAATTTAATTTTTTACATTATGTACACTGGAACAGTAAAGTTCTTCAACGAATCCAAAGGATTTGGTTTTATCGTTGACAGCAAATCAGGAGAGGAAATCTTCGTTCACGTAACGGGTTTGATCGACAACATTCGCGAAGGCGATACGGTCACTTTCAACACCGAACGTGGCAAAAAAGGAATGAACGCAGTTGATGTAAAGATCGCCTAAACAACGCTCCAAACGTCTTTTGATAAGAAATTCTGATGCGAGAGCCGCTCCTGAAAAGGGGCGGCTCTTGTTGTTTTGGGGCGGTTGGGGCACTAAGTCTATAGACCTGCCAAGTCTTAAAACCTGCCAAGTCTATAGACTTAGTGCCCCAGCCTGCAACGTTGCCTTTTTTACCGAAAACATACGCCCTTTCGTACTTTCACACTTTTCCCAAACTTTCTTTCAACATCGGTAATAAATCCAGCACAGCGTATAAAAAATCCAAGGCATTGACGTCCATAATATTGGACTTTTGCACCACGACGCGAGTATCCAACCTCAAAACCATCAAAAGCGCGTCTTTTCACGATTTTTTATGGATTCTACGACTTATTATTATCCAGTGCTGTGGCTGCTTACGGCTGCCATGATCGGCGGCGTGTTCGTGGTAAGCGGCGGCATGGCGCATTTCCGTCGCGTACTCGCCGGCCACGCCAAAGACCATGTGGTTTTGCAAAAACAACTCAACCGGCTTGAAATCATGCGCCACGTCCTCTGGGCGCTGGCTTTGATGCTCGCCGCTGCCGGTATTGGCGCATGGATACTCGAACAAAAAGAGGCCCGTGAACAACTGGAAGCGCAACGGGAGGCCCACATGGCCGCCTTCGACCCGCTTGAAGTGTGGGAAGCGCCAGCCCTTTTCCTGGCCGAAACCGACGACAACGCCGAACTCATCGCCTACGGCCGCGACCTGGTGGCGCACACGCAGGACTATTTCGGTGAAAACGGCCTCGTTCGTCCCGGCAGCATCAATGGCCTCAACTGTCAAAGCTGTCACCTCGACGCCGGTACCAAAGCTTTCGGCAACAACTACGCCGCCGTACAAAGCACCTACCCGCAAATGCGCGGTCGCTCAGGCTCGCTCGAAACCGTGGCCAAACGGGTAAACGACTGCTTCGAACGCAGCATGGACGGCGAAGCGCTCGATACTACCAGCCGTGAAATGAACGCCATCAAAGCCTACATCGCCTGGCTCGGCACCGGCGTACCGCAAGGCATCAAACCCAAAGGCAGCGGACTGGTGGAAGTGCCCATGCTCGACCGTCCGGCCGATCCGGCAATCGGCAAAATGGTGTACGACAAATCCTGCGCCTCCTGCCACGGCGCCGACGGACAGGGTCTGCCCATGCCCAACAGCGCCCGCGATTACCCGCCGCTTTGGGGTGAAAAAAGCTACAACGAAGCGGCAGGTTTGTTCCGCATGTCGCGTTTCGCAGGCTACGTGAAGGCCAACATGCCTTTCGGCGCCTCATACATGGCACCCCAGCTCTCCGACGAAGAAGCGTGGGACGTGGCCGCCTACGTAAACTCGCAACCCAGACCCAAACACCCGTTCCTCAAAGAAGACTGGCCCAACATCGCCAAAAAGCCCTACGACCACCCGTTCGGTCCGTACAAAGACACGTTCCCCGAACACCAGCACAAATACGGACCTTACCAACCCATCATCGCGTTTTATAAAAAGTAGTCGGTTGGTCGGTTGGTCGGTTAGTCGGTTGGTCGGTTGGTCGGTTAGTCAGTTGGTCGGTTAGTCGGTTAGTCAGTTAGTCGGTTGGTCAAATCGGACCAACCGACTAACTGACTAACTGACTAACCGACCAACTGACTA
>JADLBE010000046.1 GCA_020847915.1 Saprospiraceae bacterium
GACCTGAGCCGTCTCGCACCGGGCATGTACTTCGTACAGGTTCGCAACGGCGACACGGTTACGACGAAAAAATTGATGAAGAACTAGACGTTACGATTGGGCATAAAAAGAGGGGTATTTTTTCGGCGAGCCGAAAAAATACCCCTCTTTTTATGCCCAATCGTAACGTCGTAAAAGGATGTTTGGAAGGAAGCCGATCTGTTTGCCGTATTTTTGTCCATGGAAACGTTGTAAACGTTTTTAATAAAAATCGATCATGCGTTTCGCCGGTTTGTTTTTTGGTCTTTTGCTTGTTCTTATCGCCTGCACAAAGGAGGATAACGATACGGACGTGTACACACTGAACATTCCCTATGGTTTTCCGCAACCCGTCATTCCGGCCGACAACGATTTGACCCAAACCCGGGTGGCCCTGGGCAAACGTTTGTTTTACGACCCGGTACTTTCACGCGACAGCACACGCTCCTGTGGTTCCTGTCATTTTGCACACCTGGCTTTTTCCGACAGCGTGGCCTTAAGTCCCGGCGTGGAGCATAGGCCGGGCACGCGCAATGCACCGTCGCTGGCCAACGTCATTTACCAGGAAAAACTGCTGCGCGAAGGCAGTTTGCCCACTTTGGAAATGCAGGTGCTTGTGCCCGTGCAGGAGCACAACGAATTTGATTTCAGCCTTGTGTTTATTACGGAACGCCTGCTCCGCAACCCGGAATACGTGGACATGGCCCAAAAAGCCTACGGCAGGGCGCCCGACCCGTACGTCATTACACGCGCCATAGCGGCTTTTGAACGCACTTTGGTAAGTGGTGATTCACCTTTTGATCAGTGGTATTTTCAGGGAAAAAGCCATGTTGTAAACATGGATGTGGTACGAGGTTACGCCCTTTTTCAAAGTGAACGGTTGGGTTGCAAGCAGTGCCACAGCGGCTTTTTATTCACCAACCAGGCCTTCGCCAACAACGGCCTGTACCAAGATTACACCGATCCGGGACGGTTCCGTTTTACCGGAGTGGAAAGCGACCGTGCGGTGTTTAAAATCCCATCGTTGCGCAACATTGCCCTGACGGCTCCTTACATGTTCGACGGCAGTTTGCCTACCCTCGATGCCGTGATCGACCATTACCAAACGGGCGGCAAAGCCCATCCAAACAAAAGTCCGTTGATCAAACCGTTTCAACTCACCAACGAGGAACGCTCGGAACTTCTGGCGTTTTTGCGCAGTTTGACGGATGAGCAGTTTGTGAACAATCCGGCGTTTCAACAGGATCCATGATACCCAACAATTACATGGATGCCTAAATTTTGATTAGTGTGTGTCTGAGCTCCGCGCCGCCAAGCGGAGCTTGGCGTTACTACAGCTCCTGCATGTCGGCGTAATAAATCAACTCCCACTCCGCGCCGCTTTTAGCAAATCGGCGTTCCAGCGCATAGTTGGCGCCTTTGGTACGGATGCGTTCGATGAGCAGGGTTTCGCTCATGGGCGTCCATTCCTGCAAAAAATCACCTTTGCTGAAATCTACCGGACGGTGCATGCGCCACGACTCTTTTTGCCATTGGGTGGGTTGTTTTTCGGAATGGGTACTGTCTACCTGAACCGAAGTTTGTCCGGAGAGCGGCCAAATGATGTGCTCCATTTGGTACAAACTGTCGGTGTGGAATTTTTGGTAAAAAGTCACAAAATCGGCAGGCAGTTCGGCAGGAAGCGTCATACTAATGGCTTCGGAACCAGAACCAGAATTGGGGCGACAGGCGAAAAGAGAAACGCCGGCAAGCAACAGCAAAAAGAGGTTTTTCATACGGCAAAATTACGTTGAGCAGTCTGAAAAACGTTCACCTGCCCAGGATTATTGGCACCTGCCAACAATTCTGCATTGTCTATTTTTGGCCCAAACTAAATCATCCATGAAAGGTTACCTCACCATCGCCTTGCTCGTTTTGTCCAACGTGTTTATGACCTTCGCGTGGTACGGGCACCTGAAGTTCCAGGAACTGTCGTTTTTCAAAAAAACGGGCCTCATCGGCATCGTTTTGGCCAGTTGGCTCATCGCCCTGTTCGAATACGCCCTCATGGTGCCCGCCAACCGCAGGGGGTACAGCGAAAACGGCGGTCCGTTCACGCTGGTGCAACTCAAAGTGATCCAGGAGGTGATTACTTTGCTGGTATTTACGGTGTTTACCCTCGTATTTTTCAAAAACGAATCGCTGAAATGGAATCACTTCGTAGGATTCGGCTTGATAGTTTTGGCGGTGTATTTTATCCGGAAATAGGATCAGGATTTCCAGGATTTTAAGATTTTCAGGATTTCTAATTGCAAGATTAAAATGCTCCCGGGATTGGTTTCAACCCAATCCTGCAATTTGAAATCCTGGAAATCTTAAAATCCTGGAAATCCTGATTAAACTTTTACGAGTCGTTTCGCCCACGTTTTTTCCCCCGACTTTACCGACACCACATACGTGCCCGCAGCCCAGCCGGAAACATCAAGCCTCGAACTGTTGCCACGGTGTATCGTTTTGCCCGTAGCATCCATCACTTCCACAGTGTAACCCACCGGCGCCACGCCTTCAAAGTCGATGTTGCACACGGTTTTGGCCGGATTGGGATATAGACGCAAATGGGTGGTGATCATGTTGGCCTCGGCTTCGCGGTCTTGTGCAACCGCTCCGCGCCAAACTTCCGCTTTCGCCCCACTGCCTGCTGCTTGCTGCCCGCTGCCTGCTACGACAAAATCGCCCTCACGCACAAATCCGTTGGCATCCATTACGGTCACATGGTATTCGCCGGGCGCCAGGTTGGTGAGGTCTTTGGAGGCGTTTCCGTGGTCCCAATGGTAAGTGTAAGGCGCCAGGCCTTTGGTGGTGGTGAGCGCGATGCTTCCGCTGTTCGGACCGTTGTTGGAAGGCGTCACCACGGCCGCGAGTTCCATGTTGTCTATAGCGAAATCCCACACGCCGCGACCGAAGGTGCCGAAACGCACAAGATTGCGTGCCGCGATCATTTCCACACCCATCACGCGTTGCAGCGGCATGAGGCTGTTGCGCAACGGGTACCAGGTGTTGGTCTCGGCTACGTACACGTACGGACCTACGTCGGTGGCGGCGAAAAGCATAGTTTCGTCGGGCATGGCCGCGAGTTCCTGCACCATGGTAGCGGGCAATCCGTTCGAGATGCTCACAAACGTCGCGCCGCCGTCGGTCGATTTCCACACACCCGGATTGGACTAGCCGCTGCCGCAAAACCAAACGAGGTTGGGATCAATTTTGGAAGGTAAAATGTGTGAACCGTAAAGGTAAAAGCCGTCGGGACCATTAAATCCCGCTGCTTTTTGCCAACTTCCGCCGCTGTTTTTGCGGAAAAAAGTACCGTCGTCGGTGGCCACATAACGCCTGCCGTTGAGGGCATTTACGGCAATGGCCGAAATGAGCGAACTGCCCGAATTGGAATTGATTTTGAAATTGTACGGGTCCTGAACGGCCGTAATGCTGTAAGGCGCACTCAATCCGGCCGTAAGTTCAATGAGGTACGAACCCGAGCCGCCGTTGATGTTGCCGCCGCCGACAAGGATGCTGTTCAACGCCGGAGCGTCGCTGCGTTCGGCTGCCGGCACGATCCAGCCCACGTTGGGTTTGTCGTCGCCCGTAAGATCCCAGTTGGAGCTCCACCAGCTCGTCGAAGTTTGCGGTTGGTGCTGGTAATCAAACGCACCGCCGGGGTATTGTTTCCACAAGCGCTGACCGTTGTTGGAAAACACCATGTGGCCGTAGTCGCCCGACACAATCTGGTTGTATCCCAGGATGTTGTATTGGTCGGAAACAGCAAGGTTGGCGCGTTGGTAACCCTGATCCTGCGAACCGGCATATATAAACTCCGGGTTGATCGGGTCGGTGCGCACATCATAATACTGGCTCACGTTCAGCCCTGTGAGCGACAGGTTTTGGTTGGTCACCATGTCGTCGTACGACACACTCAGACCACCGTGGTTGGAAATGAGGGTAAAATTTTGTCCGCCGGCTGTCCGGAAACACTCGATGTCCATGATGTCGGCGTGCAGTTTGCCGGGCACGTTGTCGTAGTATTCCCACCATTCGTTCACGAGTGTCCAGTTGGCGCCGCCGTCGGTGCTGCGGTAGGAATTTACCTCGCCGTAAAAAAGTTTGTTCGGGTCGTTGAGCGACACTTCGATGCCTACGTCCCAGGAATTGCTGGGCATGGCGCCCCGGAACTGCCAGGAGGCGCCGTTGTTGGTGGAACGGTACACGTCGTTGCGGTCGAGCAAGGCGTAAAACGTGAGGGTGCCGTTGGCGGCGCGGTGGCCGCGCAGCTGACAATCCACACCTGCAGTCAGGGTACTTGTGTTCAAAAGGGTCAGGTTCGGACCGCTGAGTTGGTACAGTTTGGTGCTTTGGTTCAACAGAAACGCCGCGTTTCCACCTTCCGGCGCCCAAATCGACACCTGGTCCGTGTTGCCGTGTTCGAACTGGTGCATAAGCTGAAAGGTTTCGCCGCGGTCGGCCGAATGGTACAGCCAAATGCGGCTGGCCCAGGGCGTGGCATCCCATGTTTGTACAAGAAAATAAATGCTTTGGACACCGTTGTTTTCCACGGTAACGAGTTGCCGGGCGCCTCCCCAGTTGTCGTAATACGACGGTCCGGTGGCCTGTTTAAAATCGGCTCCGTCGCTGTCGGAGTACCAAACCTGTTTGCCAATGGCGGTCAGGATGCGGTTTACGCCGTTTACTTCGGGCAATACCTGAAGCGCGCGGGTATTAAAACGAAGATCCTTGTTGAGGTTTTCCCAGTTGTTTTGGGTCAAAGAGCGGCGCCACAACATGCCGCCGTCGGAAATCGTGTACAGGTTGTTGGAACCGGGGTCGTAATCCAGGGCAAGTACGCTGCCGGCCTGGTCTACCGAGCCGCGTTCGCGCCAGTCGCCTTTGAGGCGGCCGCCGGCAAAAAGGTTGGTGTACCGTTCCTGGGAGCTCAGTCCGGCCATAACTTCATACGCTTCCAGCATGGCGCGTTCGTTTTCCTGTTTCCAGTTGATGCCGGGTGCGGCGCGGTGCGACAGTTCCCAAAACTGGTCGCGCAGTTTCAACATGCCGTGTTCTCCTTCCTCGCCTTCAAAAGGTTTGGGGAAAAAGTGTTTTTGTGAAAAATAAAAAAGGGCGGCAGCCGCCGAAACAAGGAGGAGTAAACGAATTTTCATGTGTATTAGGCTTGAACCGTCAAATGTAAAAAAATTCGCTATATCCGGCTTGGGTGAGGTGGCGGGTATGCTACCACAAGCAAAAACATGAGTCACCCCAAAAAAATTCGGGATGACTCATGTAGGTTTGTAGTGTAACTGTTGTGTTTACCGCAATTGTTTGAGTTGGGTATCGGCAATCCACTGGCCCACTTTGTTGCCCATTTCCTGTCCTGCTTCGCAGGAAAAACGGAAATGGATGCCGGCCATGACCCGTGAACTGGCGTTTTCGTCGGCAGCCTGACTGAAACTGGCAAAACTTCGCATACCGGTTCCGGGCAAGGCCGTCGGGGAATCCATGCTGAACGTCATGTTATCTCCCAAAATGTTTGCCAGTACGGTTGCCGCCGCATTGCCCAGGGCGCTGTGGGTGGAAGGGTAATCCTGCACCGGCGGGTTCACCAGTTCGGAATCCCAGTTAAGATCACCCGACGTACCGTTGTTGTGGTCGGTATCCGCCCGGCGGATGGCCGTGTACGGGCGCCAGAAATCGTAGTGGAATTTCGAGTCCCAACCGGCAAGGTAGGCGTCGGCCAGGGCCATGTCCACCAGTGCAAACAACCTGGCCGTTTTTAACAAACTCAACTTACCGTTTACCGCGGCGATGCGTGCCACACGGTTCCAGCCGGCTTCGGAAAACTCGTACCAAAAGTTGGCGTAGTTGGTTTCATCCACGGACCGAGTGGTGCTGTTCCGTTTGCCGACCGTTTTTACTTCCGTAAAATCCCGCACATAGTCCGCGCTTTCGAGCGTAGGGTGCGGCGCCGAACGGAACTGGTTTTTGCTCATCAAACCGAATGGTTTTACCTCCAGCCAATTGGGTGCAAAAACAAAATCGAACGGAGGCACCACCTGGTAAACGCCGGGGATGGTTGAAGGAGCCACGGGGCCAATGGGACTCCCGGCCGAACCATCGTTCAAACGGGCATCGATGATGGCCTGTCCGGCTGCTTTACCCAGTACCACGCCCCTGTTTTTGGCATCGCCGTCGGGTATGGTCGACAAGGTTTTCATCAGGGCGGAATCCAGAAAGGATTTTTTATCCTGAATTTCAAACAACAAGACCGTGTGGGCGGCACAGGCAGCAGCGGCAATGGGGTTGGCGCCTGTATCGCTGCCCGTAAAAGCGTATTTTTCGTAAACCGAAAAAATGCCGTTCAGGGCGTCGTGCATGGCAAGATGGGTCATCGCATTCACCCTGGCAGCCATCAGGGAATGTTGGTAGGACACACCTCCGAAGGCCTGGTAAGCAACCTCGTTCCATTCCAGAATGACGTCGTTGGGCAAGGATTCATAATCGGGTCCCTGGAATTGTTCTTCGGAACAAGATTGTGTAACAAGACAAGTAATGAGGGCAAATAAAAGCATCAGCTTTTTCATGTGTTTTTGTTTTTGGTGAAAAATTCAAATACACACTTAAAAGCGTAAGTTCAGTCCTTACAATGTAAGGGAACCCTCCTTACATGGTAATCCAACGTATGTTTCTGTCGGGTTTGTACGGACACAGGGTGCCGGTTTTGATGGCGTTCGACAAATGTGCGCCCAACAACGGATGTTGCTGCTCCACCCGCGCGATGGCACTTCGCACACGCCAGGTGACCGCCGCCCTGGCTTTTTCCACCGTACTGCCGCCTTCGCGTATCCGGCCGTTCAGGTTCAGCGATTGTGATAAATGTTCCACAAGCTGGTCGTATTCCTCCTGCAATTTTTCAAGTTTTTTAAAATTGCTGAACCTTTCGGCTTCATCGATGTCGTTTTGCAGTTCCAGAATTTTTTTCTGGTATTGTTTGCGCGCCTTTTCATCAATAAGTTTTTCGCCGCCGCCGTCGAGGGTGCTGCCCATCAATTCGGCACAATGAAATACCTGCCGTGGGTTTTCAAGCATTTTTTGGATGTCGTAAAAACCTTTCAGTTCCGGCGTTTGGAGGGTCACGCCGTCGAACGTGATTTTTCCAGGTGCCGGATTCTTTTACAAAATGGGATTCCACCACAATTTCTTTGTTCCCGGTATCTTTTGCTTTGACCGGATAATTTTCAAACTGCCCTTTGCTGATGAAACGTAAAAACGCCTCCATGTTGGTTTGTTGTTTGTGCGGATTCAATTTCAACAACCAATCGATGGCCTCCTGCTGGTCGAAATCTTCACCTTTGGACATCAATTTTCGGTAAACATCCAAAAAGGCGTTCCAGTAAAACTGCATTTTGTCGTACTGGTTCAGGTGGTAATAAATGGCCGCACAATAGGCATCCGTATCGGCGATCATGGCTTTCCCTTTGTGGTGGTGCGTGATGACGGATGCTGCTTTTTCGTATTCCCCGAGTTCGAAATAAATAAAGATGCCGATGCGCAAATGGTTGACCTTGTAAAAGGGATTCATCAAAACACCTTTTTCGTACAGTTCTTTCGATTCTTTTCCCAAACCCATGTACACGAAATAAAGGGTGATGGAAAAAAGCGTGTCCGGGTCATTGGAATTCAGCATCAACGAACGCCGGAAGTAATATTCGGCGGTGCTGTACGAGCCTTCGTACACATAAATCCGCCCCAAAACCATGGCGATGATGTGGTTTTGGTCGTCCAGCTCAACCGCTTTTTGCGCCCATTCAAAAGCGCCCGATTTGCTCAAATCCCACCGGTCCCACAACTGGCAGGTCCATTCGTTGAAATAAGACAACGACATGCCGGTGTATGCCAACGCATACTCAGGCTGAATTTCCAGGGCTTTTTCAAAATGTTCGCGGGCTTTAACATCGGCTTCCAGGGAGCCTTTTTTCAGCTCTTCCATGCCATAAAGCCAATGTTCGTAGGCGTTGAACGCCACCTTGGGCCTTTGTTTGATTTTGGACAAAAGGTCGTGATCGATCTGCTGTTGCAAAACCGTCACCACACTTTTCAGCAGGTTGTCCTGAAGGTCATTCACATCGTTAAGTTCGCCTTCCAGCCTGTTTCCCCACACCAGACGGCGGTTTTCACTGTCGTACAGTTGCACATTGAGGCGTATCGTTTGTTTTTCCGAGCGGAATGTACCTTGTACGAAATAACCGAATTTTAGGGATTCGAGCAATTGTTGGGCATCGCCCTGCAGGAAATGGTGGGGAAATTTTACGACGCTCAATTGACGAAAACGGGAAAGTTCCGTTTCCAGATCTTCGCTGAAGGCGCGGCAAAAAATGCCGAGTTCTTTTTGATCGGACAGGTCTTCAAACGGAAATACCGTTACGGTAATGGAATGTTCCTTTTGCATAATTGTATCATTCGGTTGCCGCAAAATTACGGAAACCTGCGTTTGAACGCCCATTTGCCCGGATGTTTAACCATTTTTTGGGTGGATAACCTTTGTGCTATCCGGTTAAAAAAAATCCGTGTAAATCCGTGTTGCTTGCATCTGTGTCATCCGTGTACCAATCACTACGCTTTGCAATGGGACACAGATGCAAGCAACACGGATTTGAACGGATTTTCTTTTTCTTTGCAAAAAAACCCCGTGCTCAACATCGAAATACTCTCCGCCGGCGCAGGCAGCGGCAAAACGTTTACGCTGACCCAACGGTTGGCCAAATTGCTGCAGGAAGGCATCCGGCCCGCCGGCATCCTGGCCACCACGTTTACCCAGAAAGCGGCCGCCGAACTCCAGGAACGGGTAAGGGTACGCCTGCTCGAAGACGGCCTCACCGAACAGGCCAACGAACTTGGCAGTGCGCTTATCGGCACGGTCCACAGCGTGGGCGTACGGCTTTTGCAACGTTTCGCTTTCGAAGCAGGCGTGTCGCCACTTGTGGAAATCATTGCCGAAAACGATGGACAACGGATTTTTAACGAGTCGCTCGCCCAGGTGCTTACGTCGGAACGCATTGAAGCGATGAACATGCTGGCCGACAAACTTGGTCTCACCAAAAAAACCATGGGCGATCCCTACGATTGGCGCGCCCAAATACGGGACGTCACCGACGTGGCCCGCGCCAACAATTTCAACGCCGAAACCCTGCAACTGAGCCGCGACCGGTCCATCGCCGCTTTTGAAACGTTGCTGCCCCCAGCCCTCACCACCGACGGTTCCGCATGGCTCCTGCACACCATCCACGGCATCGAACAAACCGTCATCGCCCTCGAAGGCAACACGGATACCGACGATACCAAAAAAACGGCCGACGTGCGCGAAGCCCTGCGCCAGGCCCTCAATACCATCAAAAATACCGGCCGACTGCACTGGTACGAGTGGGCCAAACTGAGTAAACTGGAAACCGGCGCCAAAAGCCGCCACCTTTTTGAAGACCTGCAAAACACCATCCGCCAGTACG
Organism: Saprospiraceae bacterium; assembly: GCA_020847915.1. Lineage (GTDB taxonomy): Bacteria > Bacteroidota > Bacteroidia > Chitinophagales > Saprospiraceae > M3007. The sequence continues at coordinate 9,543 of JADLBE010000046.1, forward strand.
ACCAACTGCCCCAACTGCGCGAAGACGTGCGCGCCTTCACCACGCTGCTGTTCGACATCGCCACCGATGCGCTTTCCGAATATGAAAAATACAAACAAAAACGCGGCCTGATCGATTACACCGACATGGAAACGTACGTGAGCCGACTGCTGCGTATACCTTCCGTGCGTGACACGCTCGCCGGCGAACTGCAACTTTTGCTCGTGGATGAGTTTCAGGACACGTCGCCCATCCAGCTCGACATTTTCCTGCAACTCAGTCAAATAGCCCAAAAATCCATTTGGGTGGGCGACCCCAAACAAAGCATCTACGGCTTCCGCGGGGCCGAACCCGCGCTTATGCAGGCCATCGTGGACGACGCCGGAGGCATACGCGAGGAGAATATCTTGAAAAACTCGTGGCGCAGCCGTCCCGACCTGGTGTACGCCGTGAATGGCATGTTTACCCGCGCTTTCAACTCCATGCCGCCCGAACAGGTGGCCCTCGAACCAGCGTTTACCCTTGAACAGGAAAAAATATTTGGAAACGTGCCGCAAGCGCTTGTGCACTGGCGTTTCAAGTTTGAAGCCGATGATCGCAGGGTTCCCGGCGCGCCCTGGACAGAAAACAGCATTGCGCGCCAAATCACCGACCTTTTGGAGAAAAAGTGGCCTGTTTTTGAAAAAAATCGCAAATCCACCCGGCCCATGCGCCCGTCGGATGTGGCCGTTTTGTGCCGCTCCAACGCCCAATGCCTGAATATGGCCGAGGCTTTGTACCGGGCAGGATTGCAGGCGTCCATCGCGCGCACCGGACTGCTCGGCAGCCGCGAAGGCAGTCTCGTACTGGCGTGTTTGAAATACCTGCTTACGCCTTACGACCACCTCAGCGCCACGGAAATTGTGGTGTTGAGCGGTGAAAAAACGTTGGAAACGGTGGTTGACGAGCGCATCGACTGGCTGCAACGGGATGAAAAAAATACGTGGGAAGGCGATCACAGTCTCATTCGCCGCCTCAACGAATGGAGGCCGCAAACCACCAACCTGAGTGCTTCGGAAATCCTGAACCTGTTGCTCGACGAACTCGAACTCCGGCGCATCGTGGCTACCATGGGCGACGCCGGTCAGCGCCTCGACAACATCGAACGTTTCCGCTGCCTCGCGCTCGAATACGAATCGGCCTGCACACGTCTGCACAGCGCCGCGTCGCTCGGCGGTTTTCTTTTGTGGCTCGGCAACCTCGAACGCGCCAAACTCGACAGCCAGGGCGCCGGCGAACACGAAGACGCCGTGCGCGTGCTCACCTACCACCGCAGCAAAGGGCTCGAATACCCGCTCACGGTGTGTTGCAACCTCGATCAAAAATTAAGGGAAAACGTGTGGGGCATCAACCTGGTGTCGGAGCGCGAAAAACCAGACCTGAACGACATCCTCGGCGGCCGCTGGCTGCGTTACTGGGTGAACCCGTTGGCCGACCAAATCGGACGTACCCAACTGGAAGTCAATCTGCAGCAAAGTTTGGCCTTTGCGGATGCCAGACGCAGCGCCCTTGAAGAGGAAAAACGGCTGCTGTACGTGGGCCTCACCCGCGCCCGCGATTACCTCGTGTTGCCGGCCAACAAAAACGGTACGGCCTGGCTCAACCGCGTGGTGAACGAAGGTCGTGAAGACGTGCCCGTACTCGATCCCGATGCTTCCGAACTTGTGTTCGGCTGGGCCGGCCATTACCCGCCCGTGTTGAACGAGGTAGTGTACAACGACCGCGATTTTGAAACCCTGGAAGCCTCTGCGGAGGACCCTTTTTACCATGTTTTGCCGGCAGGCAGAACAAAAATACCACCGCCGAAACTGTACGTGAATGTTTTTGAAGACGCACCGCCAATGGTTGTCCCGGCATTCAGCACCACGGCTTCGTTCGCCGATCCGGTCGACTACACGGGTGAAAAACCCGAAGCCCTTTTCGCCGCTTTTCGCAGCTTGATGCTGGCCGACCACCCTGCCCTTTCGGCGGTCGTGCGTGAAACCATCGCCCAAAGGCAATTGCAGTTAAGACAGGTGGACGATGCCCCCGAGATCAAAACCTTGTTGAAACACAGCGCTTCCATGGCCCAAATGGCGTTGCAATACAATGCCTGGTTTTCCGATTTTGAATGGGAGGCCCGTTTACCAGACGGCAGGATGTTGCAGGTAAAAACCGATGTTTACGCCGAAGGCGTGGCAAACGACATGGTTTTCTTTTTTGCCGAAGGCGGCAAAAAAATGGAAAAAACGGCGGAGGTCTACCTGCCGGTTTTGGCCTGGCTCCGACACGTGCGCCAACAGGCGGGTGTGATCAAACCGCTGGGATTGACCGTTGTGTTTCCGCTTGAAGGGGAAATGATGGTTTGTTAAACCAAATAACCGTTGTTGTACAAATATTCGAAAATGCCAAAGGCTATACTTCCGATCAACATACCGACACCCAGGTTGCGGTCGTCGCCGGTTTTGAATAAAAACAAACCGGCCACAATGCCTCCAAAGGTTAAAAAGTAATACGGTATCATGTAAACGATCACCTTCATGGCAAAAAAGGTGAAGGCGGCACGAATAGCAATGGGGAGAGCCCTTTTCATACGTGATTTATTTTGGGGCAATGATAGCTAAAATCCGTGTTAATCCGCGTTCGCCAGATCCGCGTCATCCGCGTTCCAATACGATGATCCAATGGAACGCGGATGACGCGGATCTGGCGAACGCGGATTAACACGGATTTTTAAGTAGCGCGTTTCCCCGACAACATCCTCCCCGCATCCAGCCAATAAATGATCTTGACCGTCACCGAGTTGTCCTGTGGGGCGGAGAATGTTTTGTCCCAGTTGTCGGCGAAACGGTCGGCGCGGATGCCGTCGCCAACGAAAATGGCGTCTTTCCAGATGATGTTGAGGAAACTGCCCGGCGCGAACTGCCAGGTGTACACAAAATCGAGGTTGAACAGGTTGAAATTTTCATCGCCCGAGCCGGCGTAATCGGCATGGGTCCAGGAACCGTCGTCTTCGAGGTGGAAATACTCCCTGTACACGATTTGGTTCCAGTAATACCGTGTGCGCAGGGTAAAATTCATGCGCGGATTGATGAGCAGTTCGGTGAGCAACTGGTTGTCGAAGGTGATCACATTGCGGCGACCGATGATGATGTCGTCGGGATCGCTCCAGTCGATGGCGCCGAAATTGTTGTGGTCTTTGCTGAGGCGAAAAACACCGCTCAGGCGCAGGTGATCGCCGGCCACCCAGGTCGGCTGAACGTTGACACCGAAATACGGATCGTTTTTGATCGGACTTTCGGCGAAAGTAAAATTCACCGAACAGAACAGGTGTTTGCGCACGTCGGTGGTAATGCCGGGTTGCAGCAATACCCAACCCGGACGTTGCAACACACGCCCCCACACGCGCGGTTCGAAATAATCCCAATGCCACACCGGACGGGTGCTGGCGAACCCGCTGAAAAGCAGTTGGTTTTTGAAACGTGTTTCGGCGTAGCCCGAAATTTCCACCGATTCCCATTTCCGCGGTACATTCAAAAAGCTGTTTTCCACCCACATTTCCGCGTAGCGGTGCAACATTTTGCCTTTTTGCTGGTAGTTGGCATACTGCACGCGGCCGAACTGTACAAAAAAGTTGGTGCGTCGGTTGATGGCCAGGTCGCGCTGGTCGTACTTATCGTCGGTGCCGGCCAGAATCGCGCCGCCGCTCCATTTGCCGCTGATTTTGTTCATAGCGAGGTGGTACCAGCCGCCGTTCACGGGATCCTGTTCCGGATTAAAAACCTGGCTCAAACGGCCCACACCTGAGAATTCGTACACGTTTTTTTTGTCGCGCAGGTTCCAGGAAAGCGCCGACACATTGGCGTCGCGTGCACCGCCCGAACGCATCACGTTGGTGTTGGTGAACGTAACGGCCGAGTTGTTTTTCAACACCTGGTCAAACACCATCACGTTGTAGTTGGTTAGTTCGCCGGTGGACACCGTGCGTTCCTCGCCGGTTTCCTCGTCGCGGATCACGGCTTCGGTAGCTTGTGCTACGGCATTCAGCCAGCCGATGCCGAGTTTGTTTTGGGTGCGTCCCGAAATTTTTGTCGCGTTGTACAGCGGTGTTTGCGACGGGTTTTTCACCACCACTTCGTTTTCACCAAGTTGTCCGGACACGTCGTAAAACCCCGGCGGTGTACCACCGATCCGTCGGGAATAAAAAATTTCGCCTTTGTTGAAAAGTTCGGTGCCTTCGGTAAAAAACTGGCGGCGTTCTTCGTAGGCCACTTCAAAAGGCGACAGGTTGCGTATGGTATTGTCGCTTAAGGCTTCGCCAAAATTGGGCACCAGCGTGGCATCGAGCGTAAAACTTTCGCTGAGGCCCCATTTCACGTCCATACCCCCGTTGAAACTTCGGCTGTTGGCAAACTCGGGCGGGTCGTTGCCGATAGGAGAACGTTGAACCACGGCGGCCACGTAGGGCGAAAATGCCAGGCGCAGCGGCGGTTTGATGTTTTTGAATCCGTGCAGGTCGGCCCATTGCGGCATGGCGCCCGGGCCTGTGGGATCGACCGGACTGTACGAGCTGAACTCGTTGCTCGATTGCACCTGCCGGGCAAATTGCAGTCCCCATGTTTGTTCGTCGGTGGTTGGGAACCGGATGGCGCTGAAAGGAATGTACATTTCCACACACCAGCCGTCGGTATTGATTTTAACGCGGGCGTCCCATACGGCATCCCAGGCTTCGTCGATGCTGTTTGGGCCCATTCTCAGGTCGCGTTGCACGCCTGCGGCCGTCACTTCGAAGCGGAAAGCATTCTGGCGGTCGCGGTAGGTATCGAGGCCCACGTGAAACTGGTCGGCCGTGCTCGTAGCGTCGCGGCGGCTCAGGTCGTTGCGTATTTTGGAAGCGTCGTTCATGTACAGGTAAGCGCCGATGTACACGGCTTCATCGGTGTACACGATGCGCACCTCCGTTTTTTCTCCCGCCGGCAGTCCGAACACCGGATTGTTGGTCACAAAATCCGTCATCACCTGGGCGTTTTGCCAGCAGGCGTCGGACAAATCGCCGTCCATTTTGGGCGCTTCCTCCACCCGCAGCGCCGTGGAAGAGCGTCGGTTTGCATCGGTGGTGGCAGTGTATTGGGGCGCCTGGGCAGCGAGCGATGCGGCAAGCAGACAAAACAGCGGGAGGATCAATTTTTTCATGGCAGAAGGGTAGGTAGATTATGACTTAACAAAAGAAAAAAAGGCTGCGTTCCTGGTGGTGTTAATTCTACGATATGCGATTTGCAGGTGTTGAACGACGATTGTGGGACAGTGAGGTGACAACGCTTACTTGTCTGAATCAGGATTCACAGGATTTTAGGATTTACAGGATTTTTCGCTCACAGTTGCCGCAACATCAAGGTAACGCGGGATCAAAATCCTGTAAATCCTGATTCAGACGTTTGTGAGATGACATCTCCTCGTGCCTCGGAGATGTCATCTCACGCACCCGCACCAAGGCACCCGCAAGGGGCAACACAAAATCATGGCCACCCGCACCAGGGCACCCGCAAGGGGCAACACAAAATCATGGCCACCTGCACCAGGGCACCCGCAAGGGGCAACACAAAATCATGGCCACCTGCACCAGGGCACCCGCAAGGGGCAACACAAAATCATGGCCACCCGCACCAGGGCACCCGCAAGGGGCAACACAAAATCATGGCCACCTGCACCAGGGCACCCGCAAGGGGTGCCCCTACAGTGTCCCTGCTTGCTACTTGTAACTTGCTACTTGCAACTCCTTTCTTGCAACTTGCAACTTGCCACTTGCCACTCCCTTCTTGCTACTTGCTACTTGCCACTCCCTTCTTGCTTCTTGCAACTCTCTTCTTGCAACTTGCCACTTGCTACTTGCTACTTTCCTCCTACCTTTGTTCCATGAAAGTTGTTATCCCTGTTGCCGGCGCCGGCATGCGCCTGCGTCCCCACACGTACACACAGCCCAAGCCACTGATGCCCGTGGCGGGCAAACCCATCATCCGGTTCATCGTGGACAAACTGGTGGAGGCAGGCATCACCGATTTTGTGTTTGTGATCGGTTACCTGGGGGATAAAATCCGCAATTACATCGAGCAAACGTATCCCCATTTACAAACGGAATTTGTGTACCAGGAATCCCGCGAAGGATCGGCACACGCCATCGCGACGGCAAGGGAAGCGATTGAGGACGAGGACGAAATTTTCATCGCGTTCGGCGATACGATTTTTGATGTGGATCTGAAATTGTTCCTCGATTGTCCGGACTCCTGCATCGGTGTGAAAAAGGTAACCGACCCGCGCGAATTCGGCGTGGCAGACAGCGACGACAAAGGTTTTGTGACACGTTTGGTGGAAAAACCACGCATCCCAAAATCGAACAACGCCATCGTTGGTCTGTACAAGATCAAAGAAGTGCCCATGTTGCTGCGCACGATCGACTACCTCATCCAAAACGACATGCGCAACATGGGCGAGTTTCAGCTCACCGACACGCTCCAACGCATGGTGGAACAGGGCGTAAAATTCAAAACCATATCGGTGGACAACTGGTTCGACTGCGGCCGCAAGGAGGTTCTTTTGGAAACGAATGCCATGCTGCTCAGTCTGAAAGGTTATGCCACCGATGCGTTTAACCTGCCCGAATTTGAAAACACGATTTTTATCCATCCCGTGGCCGTGGGCAAAGGTTGCCAGATCGCCAACAGCATCATCGGTCCGCACGTGACCATCGGTGAAAACGTACACATCAACTACACGATCGTGAAAGACAGCATCATCGGCGACTTCGCGTCATTGAATGATGCGGTGTTGAAACACTCGGTGATCGGGAGCGATGCGAGCATCAAAGGCATGAACCTGAGTTTGAATATTGGGGACAATACGGAGATAGATTTCGATTAAACGTGGTGAAATGGTACACAGATTACACGGATCTGCGAACACAGATTTACACAGATTTATTTCAAAATAAGCATTTTAACTAAAAAAATCTGTGTAAATCTGTGTTGCTTGCATCTGTGTCATCTGTGTACCATTGCTCTACGTAGGGCGATGGTACACAGATGACACAGATGCAAGCAACACGGATTTGAACAGATTTTTAAAAAAAACACGCCATTTTTAAAAAAATCCGTGTAAATCTGTGTTCGCAGATCTGTGTAATCTGTGTACCATTTCAACCCGAGCGGAGCTTCTCCAGCAACCACGCCCTTTCCGCCACATCCTGCGTGGCTTCCACTTCGGCGCGCAAAGCCGCCCTACCCTTCCGGTCACATTCAAGCATTTTCTTTACAAAAAACAGCAATTTTTCGTTGTTTTTGCGGTGGTATCCCAGGTTTTTCTGACGTCTGAGGTAGGCGCCGAAACTTTGCAAAAGCGAATCGAGGGCTGAGTACTCTTCCAGTTCCACGTAGCTGCGAAGGAGCATACGGCGCACGTCGAGGTTGTTGAGCGGGTCTTCAAAATCGACCTGTTGCAGGAGGGGCAGGGCGCGGTTGTAGTCTTGTTGCTGGAAATACCAATACGCCAGGTTGTAGGTAAAAAGCATGTCGCGTTCGGCGGGGTGCAGGATGTCGCGGCTGGTGTGCAGGAAATTTTCGGTCCACGCCAACTCGCCCAGGGCCGTGCCCAGCCGGATGATGTTTTTGTAATTGAAACCCGACAAGTAGCCGTTTTCGGGCAAAACCCCCGTTTCGAGGGCGTCGCGGTAGAGGTCGAACGCCTCGCGCACGTAAGCGCGTCGACCGGCGTTCATACGCCTTATGCAGCCGTTGATGGCGAGCAGGAAAAGTCCGCGTTGTTCCTCGGTGGAGAAATAACGGATGTTTTGCTGCAGGTTGGTTTTGAGTGCCTGAAACGCCTCGTCGTCGTTGGGTTGGCGCAGCATGTGGTAGGCGTGGTAATACACGGCCACTGCGGGTTGTTCGAGCAGTTTTTCCTTTTCCACGACGTTGAGGGTGGCTTCGAGCAGGGCGAGTTGGTAGGCTTGTCCGGCGACGGCCTGGTGCAGTTCGGCCAGACAAGCGTGGCGCAACATTTCGGCGGTGTAAAAAACGGAGAGCTGGTCGGCCAGGGGTTGCAGGTTGAGTCCCGAGGAGCGTTCGTTGCGCGAGGCTTGTTCGAGGAATTCCTGCTGGAGCTGGTAGCCGGCGAAGTGCCAGAGGGCGTCGCGTTGCGGGTGGTTTTGCCATTGGGTGTGCGCCTGTTGCCAGGTGCGCTCGAACCAAGTGTCGAGTCCGCGTGTGCGTTGGGCGCGAAGCAGGTCGAGATGGTGGCGGGAGGGATCGTTTTCGGATTGTTGCAGGGCGAGGTAGCGGCGCAGGAGGTCGAGCAGGTACGACATGGTGTGCCTCAGGCGTGGGTTGTGGTATGTTTCGCCGGGAAAAGCGGCGGCAAAAAGGGCTTCGTCGGAAAGGCTCAAAGCGGGTGAAATTCCCGCGTGTTCGTTGAGGTAAAAGCAGAGGCGTGTGACTTCGGGCCTGCGGTTGAAGTAGTTGCACCCGGCCAGATCGGCCAAAGCGCGGCGGTCGGCGGTGGAAAGTTGTTTGTACAGGCGCAGGAGTTGGGAGGGCATGCGGGTATTTTTTCGACAAATTTATTGTTAAAATATTGATTGTTAGTGTTTTGATAAAAATAAATAGTGACAAATGGGGGAATTTGTATTTCGGGAGGTGGTTGTTGTAAACGACCTTTGATGAAAATACAATCGCCAAATTATTTGCCCATGATACGCGCTATTTTATTCACGGTTTTTTGCCTGCTTTTTTTACAAAGTTTAACA
>JADLBE010000047.1 GCA_020847915.1 Saprospiraceae bacterium
CCCAAAATGTGGAAATTTTTGCCTTGCGCATGTGGATTGTCGCCCCAATGGATCGATGGATTGATGATGACTTGTTTGCCTTTGTACTCCCCTGCCCCATCGCTGCCGAGAATCACATCCTGGCGGATCTGGGCGTACTGACCCTGCGTGATCCAGATGTCGCGGTAGTTCAGTGCAGCAGCACGGAGGTGCACCACAACTTCGCCGTTGGTTGGTTTGGGCACCAGCGTTTTTTCGTAGGAAAGGGGCTCGTTGAGTTTTCGAAAATAGAGGGCGTTCATGATGCTTTTGTGGTTACACCATCGGTGCGCAAGGGAAGAACCACCGTAAAACAAGCACCTTCGCCGGGCTTGCTTTCCACACTGATGTTGCCCCCGTGTTGCTCCACGATGGTTTTACTGATGAATAACCCAAGTCCGCTGCCCCGTGGTTTGCCGCTTTCCCGGTGACTGAGCTGGGTAAATTTGTCAAAAATCAGGGCTTGTTTTTCCGCAGGAATGCCGATACCGTTGTCGCGCACGCGCATCACGGCAAAACCGTTTTGGGCTTCTAAATGGAGGGTTACTTTCCCTTCAACGGCCGGAACGAAGGTAAGTGCGTTGGACAACAAATTAACAAGAACCTGCAGCAACCTGTCGCGTTGTCCATACACCACAACGTAGGCATCGGGCATCATCAAATCACAAGCAACCTGTTTTTCGTGGTACAACGCTTCGAGGTTGTGTACGGCATCGGCCACCAGTTCGTTGAGCAGGACGTATTGAAAACCTTGTTCTCCCTCCGGTTCGCTTTGTATTTTTTCAAGGTCCAAAACCTGGTTGATGAGCCTTCCGATGCGTTCACTTTCACTCACCAGGATGCCGAGGTAATCCTTGCGTTTGGCTTCGGAGAGCTCACCATGGTGGTCGAGCAGGATTTTGGACAAAGCTTTGATGCTTGTGACCGGTGTACGCAACTCGTGGGTGACGGTGGTGATAAAATCGGCTTTCAGGCGGTCGAGGGCTTTCAGTTGTTCGTTGGCTGTACTGAGTTGGCGGGTGGTGATTTCCAGTTCGGCGCTTTTCAGTTCCAGTGCCTTGGAATAGCGCAAAACTTCCTGGGTTTGTTCGAGCACTTCCATGATTTCTTCCAGTGCAATGGGGTGTTCCTTGGCAACCGAATCGATGACCAACCGCGCTGAAGCAGATCCTATGGCGCCGGCAAGCTGGGTTTCAGCAAAACGTATCAATCCGTCCGGAGCCGTTCCAAGGCCGGGTTTCCAGGTTTTGTTTTGTTCTGAATACGTTTCCAGCATGTTTTGCAACCGGTTTTCGTCCAAAAAACGCAACAACACCCTGCGAAGGTCCTCAAACCTGGCCTCCCGCTGCAACAATTCGCCCCGGTCGTTACCGGCAGTGTACCTGCTGATGTTGACAAACAAATCGGCCTGGGTAAGCGACAATGCCGATGGCGTGGTGTACAAGGAAACCGCCGCGTAAACAAGGATGTTCAACAAAAGACTCCAAAAAGCAGCATGTGTGATGGGATCCAATCCTTCCAGACCGAACAAGGCATCCGGTTTCAAAATTTTTAAGCCAAACAATCCCTCGATTTCAAAACTCCGCGGCAAAAATCCTGAATCGGCAATGGCCGTTAGCGGCAGGGTATAAAACCAAATGGCAAAACCTACAAGCAAACCTGCCATGGCGCCTTGTTGGGTGGCGCGTTTCCAATACATGCCTCCAAAGGCCGCCGGAGCAAACTGCGCTACGGCGGTAAAGGAAATGAGCCCGACCGATACCAAATCGTACCCCGAACCTACGCCCTTGAGAAAGGTGTACGCCAAAACCAGCACCAGCAGAATGGCGACCCTGCGGACCTTCAGCAGGCGTCCGGACGGATCGCTGCTGCCCACACCGCGCTGCGGACGCAACCGTATGAGCAGGGGCACCACGAGGTGGTTGCCAATCATGATGGACAATGCCGTGGTGGAAACGATGACCATGCTGGTGGCGGCTGACAATCCGCCGATAAATGCGAGCAATGCAATGGATCCGACATTGGAAGCCAGTGGCAAACTGAGCACAAAAGTGTCGGGCGCAACGGCTTCACCAAACTGCATTTTACCGGCAAACGCTATGGGTAAAACAAACAGGTTGATGAGCAAAAGGTACAGCGGAAACATCCATACGGCGGTGGAAAGGTGGCGTGGACTGGTGTTTTCAACCACCGCAATATGGAACTGGCGCGGCAAAAGCAACACAGCCACTGCAGCGAGCACCAGGTGCATAAACCATTGCATGGAATCCACCCCCGAGGATTGAAGGGAAAACAATCGCTGTATTTCCGGGTCGGCGGAAGCTTGTGAAAACAAATCACCAAAACCATCGTACAGCCGGTACACCACCCAAAAACCAACGGCAAAAAACGCGATCAGTTTGACCATGGATTCGAAAGCCACGGCGGCAACCAAACCTTCGTGGCGTTCGTTGGGATCAAGCTTGCGTGTACCGAACAACACCGTAAACAAAGCCATCGCCACCGTTACCCAAAAGGCAGCATCCAGCCAATACGGCGCATTGGGCTGGAAATAGGCGTACCGGTTGCCGGTAAGGATGTTGATGCTGAAGGTAACGGCCTTGAGTTGAATGGAAATGTAGGGCACAATGCCCAAAACGGCTACCAGGGTAACCACGGTCGCCAGCGAGGTATTTTTACCGTAACGCGCCGAAATGAAGTCGGCAATGGACGTTGTGCGCTGGTTTTTGGAAATCAAAATCATTTTGCGCAGCACCATTAGCCACAACGGGGCCGTCAATGCCGGACCGAGGTAGGTGCTTAAAAAGCTGAGGCCGGTCATGGACGCACGACCCACACTGCCGTAAAAGGTCCAGGCTGTACAATACACGGCAAGCGAAAGACTGTAAATGTAGGGATGTTGCACGGTGGGCCTGCCCAACGCCTGGTTCCGGCGATCGACCCACCAGGCTACGCCAAACAAAAGGGCGATGTAGGCCAGCGAACACAAAAGAACGAGTTGCAGGTTCATAAACTCATCTTTTTTTCCGGACCATCCAGATGGTGAAAGCAATGAGCATCAGCCACGACGTGAAAAAATACAAAAACAGCAGCGGCATGCCGTAAAGCAGCCGCTGCTGATCAAATACCGACAGGATCGGGTAGTTCAACACAAGGCAGAACACCAGGCTAAGAAGCCCCAGGCGGTTGTTTCTATCGTTGGTCATCGGCATAAGAGCATGTTGAGTTTTCGGTTTTGAGGCGAGGGCGAGCAAATTTAGTTTTAAAGAAGGCAAAATTTGCAGCCATAGCCGGGTGCCTACGGCGAAAATTTTAACGAACTTTAAAATAAAATTTGCCGTTCGCAGCCCAAAGGCGAAATTTCAACATGCTCTAAAGGGCGAAAATGCCCACTTTTTACCGAAGGTGCATCATGTTTACAGGAAAATATGGGTTTGCAAAATGAACTCACCTTTGCTACCGTCGCGATCCCGGGTTACACGGTCGTAAACCGGGCGGCTGGAATACTGCAATGTCAGTTTGCAGTTGTGGCCAAGAATGAAATAATTAAGTCCCAAATCGTATTGAAACGACGATTCGTTGAGGCGTTCAAAATCCTTGTACGTCGCGGTTAGATAAGGCATAAACTGTGTGCCGTTTTTAAACCTTGGCAAACCCAATCCGGCCTGAACATACCCGATGGTACCCGTACCGATGGTAGGCTGTGCATTGCCCGCGCCGGAAAAACTGGCTTCTTCGCCCTTTGTGCTGGAGTGCAGGTTGAGGATACCCACGTTGCGCAGGTAGTTTTGTCCAAAATCGTAAAAATACGCCGTTGCTAAAACGCTCAAACACAGTCCGTTCTTTTTGGTACCCAGCGGCATGTCGAGGTAAGCGTCCACAGCAAACAGGTTGGCGTTGTTCTGGTTGAAATCATACACCCGGGCAGTATCCGGGCCGGACCAGTCGAGTGTACCTGTGGCATTGGCATGGGAGTAAAATCCGGCGCCGATGTTGAACACTTTTTTGGCGCCGATGTAGGAACCTACGAAAAAGGGAAGTTTGTTGTTTTCCTTTTCCCAAAACATCCAGTTCACATATCCTGTGAA
>JADLBE010000048.1 GCA_020847915.1 Saprospiraceae bacterium
AGGGGTGGAACTGAAATTTTTAATGCACGTAAGTCTTTAAGCAATAAGTTTTTCTGTGCTGAACCTCCAGCCAAATTATCGATATTTTTGACTTCACTATTTAGATAATAATATAACCATTGAGGATCTACTATATCTAAATTAGGTTTAATGATAGCCACACTTTTTTGAAATGTTGTTCTATAAGTTTCTGGAATATCTTTTGCAATTGCCATTCGGCCAATTGTTCCACTATTAGTCAACAAAATATCATTAGGTTCAAATCGAGTTCGCTTATGTGTTTCTAAAAAATCCTTTTCTGTAATTTGCCGTGATTGTTGATATAAAATTTGCCCTTCCTTTACATCTTTACAACTAACAAAATAATATCCTGAGTTATCCTCATTTTGGCAGTCACCATGTTTTCCATCTGTGATAAGGAATGTAACTTGTTGTAGAGTATATACTTTTTCATTGCTCATACCACCTCCTTTGCGTTTTCCCGAATCGTCGCCATCAATTGTTCGGCTTCGATATTGAGTGTTTCGAGTTCGGAGTGGATTTCCTTTAAACGGGATTGGTAATCCACGCCGTCGTCGGCCACAAAGGTTATGCCTACGAAGCGGCCGGGCGTGAGGCTGTAGTCGTTTTCACGCACTTCTTCCAGCGTTACGGTTTTGCACAGGCCTTCCACGTTTTGGTAGGTTCCGTAGGGGAAATGTTGTGTAAACCAGGTATTGCCGGGGCTCACTTCGGGTTTTTCGCCCCGGTACATTTTGATGATGGCCGTAAGGCCTTCGAGTTGTGGCTCGCTGAAGTCGTTGAGGGTGGTGTTCACCTTGCGGAAGGTGTTTCGCGCATCGATCATAAGGATGCGGTCGCGGTTTTCCGGGCGTTTGCCCTTGTCGAAAAACCACAGGTGGCAGGGCAGGGAGCGTGTGTAAAAAAAGTTGTTGCCCACGCTCACGATGCAGTCCACTGCGCCGCTTTCAATCAATTGCTGACGTATCAGTTTTTCGCTGTGCCCTGCGTCGGTGGCCGAGCTGGCCATTACGAAGCCGGCGCGCCCCGTGGGGTTCAGGTAGCTGTAGAAGTATTGTATCCAGAGGTAGTTGCCGTTGTCGGCCTTCGGCAAACCGAACGGCAGGCGCGGGTCGGTTTTTACGAAGTCTTTGTTTTTATCCACCTTGTTCACGTTGAACGGTGGATTGGCCATCACGAAGTCGCATTTGCCCACCAGGTCGTGCGGGTCGCTGTAAAAGCTGTTGGCTTCCAGGATGCGTCCTTCGATGCCGTGTATCGCGAGGTTGATTTTGGCGAGTTTGGTGTTGTTTGTTTTTTGTTCGGTGCCGTAGCAGCGCACCACTTCGTTCACGGCTTTGTTGGCGTGGCTGCGCACGAAGTAGCCGGTTTGTACAAACATACCACCCGAGCCGCATGCCGGGTCGTGTATGATGCCGTGGTCGGGTTCGATGAAGTTGACGATGAGTTGTACCAGACTGGGCGGCGTAAAAAACTCGCCGCCTTCCTGTGCGCCGGCGCCCTGCATGGAAAACTTCATGAGGAAGTACTCGTAGATGCGCCCGAAAACGTCGCCTGTGGCCTTTTTCACCGCGTCTTTGTTGAACACGCGGATGAGGTCACGCAGCAGGTCTTGTTCAAATTCCTGGTAATTTTTGGGCAGGTTGCCTTGCAGGTCGGGGTATTCGGCCTCGATGAGGCGCATGGCGTTGTTGATGGCTTCTGCGATGTCGGCGCTTTCGGGCAGGGCGGCCAGGTGGTCGTATTGGGCCTCTTTGGGCATCATGATGGCGCCTGCGGCGAGGTAGTCCTCACGTGTGGCGGCGCGTTTGCCGCGCGGTCCGTCGGGTATGGCGGCTTCCACCGTGGGACGGGCTTCTTCGTATTTGTTTTGCGCGAAGCGCAGCAAAACGAGGCCCAAAACGGGGTCTTTGTATTCGGCGGCGGTAAGTTTGCTGTTGGCGCGTAGGGCGTCAGCGGCGTCCCAGAGTTCTTTTTCGAGTTGGCGGATTTGTTCCTGGGTCATGCGGATGTCTTCTGGAATTTGCAGGTAAAGTCCAAAAGTAGTGCCATAGTTTTACGTTGGGATTAATCTGTCGAAAAATTATCAAGTGATTTTTCGAATTTCCCAAAAAGGCACAAAAAACAAGGCGAATCAACTCTTTTGCTGCAGTTTCAAAGGCACCTTCCTGGTTACCCAAAGACCGACGGCAGACTAAACTCCTGCATGGGAATTTAGTCTGCCGTTGAAGCTAATCCTTCAACGCAAACTTCACCTTCACATACTGCGTACTGCGAACAGGTGCACCTTTGACACGTGCCGGCGACCAGCGGGGCATACCTTTGATGGTGCGCAGGGCTGCTTCATCGCAGCCATGACCGAGTGATTGGGTTACTTTGGGTGCGCATACCTTGCCTTCTTCATCCACAACAAAAGCGAGGTAAACGGCGCCTTCAACCTCACGTTCGCGGGCTTCGAGGGGGTATTCGGTGTAAAATTGCACAAAACTGGTCAGGGCCTTTTCGCCGCCTGGGAAAGTAGCTTTTTCAACTTCGAGGGGGGCGAGCGGGGAGCCCAGCATGATGCTGAGGATCAAAACAAAAGCGTTCATGTGAAAACACAATTAAAAGGTGAATGATGGATGATAAACACCTTGATCTTCCTGCGTCGTCAGTGCAGCCGAAGCTGAACCTGGAGCCCCTGCTCCTGTTGTTTGTTTATACTTACAAACGCGAAAGCTAAAGCCCAATGGTCGGAAAATGCCGGTGTCAAAAAAAGACTGTTATTCTTTGTGGAGGGGAAGAACTGGTTAGGACAGCTTGTCTATTTACTGCGATGATCGCATATACGACATTCTTCTAAGTGTAAAATTAAGTTATTGTTAAGTTTGTATGAAGTTTATTTAAAGTCTGCCTACATTATATGGCTTTGGTGACAAACAAGCTTCCAAATTTAATTTTTTACAAACCGAATTAGCGATCTTGTTCCCACTCAATTTTTTCCATTTCCCCTTTGTGTGAAATTTTATTTCAAAAAATTCCACTTTGGGCCCGAATGTTAAATTTTCAACGGAGCCACCTCAACGACCCCAATGTTAAGTTGTTGGTTGGAAAATGGTTGCCGAAATAAAAAAACACCGATGAACAACCTGATCCTTTTCATCCGCAACCCTGAATTGGGCAAGGTTAAAACACGATTGGCCGCTTCCATCGGCAACGAAAAAGCGTTGGAAATTTACCGCTTCCTGCTCGACCACACCAGGCGTACCGCCCTGGAGGTTCAGGCGAAAAGGATGTTGTTTTACAGCGAAAACATCACGCAAAACGACGAATGGGACGAAGCTTTTTTCGAAAAACACCAACAGCACCACGGCGACCTGGGAGCACGTATGCACCACGCCTTTCAAAAAGCGTTTGAAACAGGTGCAAAAAAAGTGGTGATTGCCGGCAGCGATTGTCCGGAACTGGAAGCAGGTATCCTCCAACAGGCATTCGACCTGCTCGATACGCACGATACGGTTTTGGGTCCCAGCATCGACGGCGGTTACTACCTACTCGGACTCAAAACACCTTCCCCGGAATTGTTCGAAAACATGGTTTGGAGCATCGAAACCGTTTTTTCACAAACCCTGACACGCCTAAAAAACACGGGCAAAAGCTGTGCGCTTTTGCCCGTGCTGAACGATATCGATACGGAAGAGGATTGGAAAAGGTTTAGTCGGTTGGTCGGTTGGTCGGGGAAATGAGGTGTCTCCGTTCGGTCCTAATGAACCGAGGTAAATGTCACCAGAATTGACATCAGTTGTCTCGCTACGCTCGACATGACAAGACGCTGATTATCAATGAATTATCCGGATTTCTCGCTGCGCTCGAAATGGCGCTCACTTCGCGCCATACATTGGTAATGTTGGGACGCATTTCGAGCGCAGCGAAAAATCCGGATAATTCATTGATAATCAGCGTCTTGTCATGTCGAGCGAAGCGAGACAACTGATTTTGCCCTATGATCTACCTCTCTTGGTTCATTCTCGGTTTGAAATGGCCCAAAAGGGCCGAAGCGCCTCTCGACATGACATATAGTTGTTGAAGAGGGTGAGAGGAGCGCGCGCTTCTCTCACCCCCCAATATATAATGAAAAGTGTCATGTCGAGTATCAGCGAGACACCTCATTTCCCGACCAACAGACTAACCGACCAACAGACTAACCGACCAACAGACCGCTACTGGTAAAACATCCACTTGCTGATTTCTTTAAGCGTCACTTTTTTGCCGTACAGCAAAATACCCACACGGTAGATGCGGCCGGCAAGCCACACAAAGAAAAACGCGGCGGCGATGACCAGGGCAAGGGAGAGGGCGACTTGCCACCAGGGCGGACTAAACGCCATCCTGAAGGGCATGACAATGGGTGAAAACAGCGGGAACATGGATGCGAATACCATAAGACCGCTGTCCGGATTGCGCACACCCACAAAAGCCACGATGTAAAACGCAAGAATGATGGGAATGGTGATGGGCAACACGAGGGCCTGACCTTCACCGTAGTCGTCGCCCATGGCCGAGCCGATGGCAGCGAACATGGAGGCGTAGATGAAGTACCCACCGAGGAAAAAGATGATGAACGCGCCGGCGATGAGTGGCCAGTTTTGTTTGCTCAGCTCATTCATGATGCGCAAACCTGTGCTTTGTGCCTCTTCGGGGTCAATGGCTGCGGCGGTGCCGGGGTCGGGCATGCTTTGTTGCATGGCTGCCGGATCGATGTCGATGAGGAAAGGCATCAGCATGGTGACGGCCCCGCTCAAAACAATCCAGGCAACTACTTGTGTGAGACCTACCGCGCCGGCGCCGAGGATTTTACCCAGCATGAGGTCGAAGGGACGAACACTCGACATCATCACCTCCACGATGCGGTTGGTTTTTTCTTCCATGACCGAGCGCATCACCATTTGGCCGTACATCATGACCATAAAAAACATGATGAACGCCATGATGCCACCGATGGCGAGTCCGACGCCTGCCGTGTACCGACTTTCGTCCTCGCCCGCCTCCGTGAGTTTTTCGGGGTCGATGGCGATGTCCGTGTTGAGCATATCGAGCGTTTTCGGATCGAGTTTTAAGGAATCGATCTTGAAATCGCGGATCTTATCGGTGATGCGGTCTTCAATGGCATCGCGTTTTTCGGGCGCCAGTTTTTTGTCGGAGTAATAAAAAACGGTGTGTTCTTTCTTTTGAAA
Source organism: Saprospiraceae bacterium (assembly GCA_020847915.1). Classification (GTDB taxonomy): domain Bacteria; phylum Bacteroidota; class Bacteroidia; order Chitinophagales; family Saprospiraceae; genus M3007. The sequence continues at coordinate 5,235 of JADLBE010000048.1, forward strand.
ATTGCCGAGTGCCGGGATGCGCAGGATGCCGTCGTAGGTACCTTCTTCGGCGGCGGTGCGGAGTTGTTCGAGCGTTTTGCCGCCGGCGGGGATGTAACGCACGCCACGATCGTCGGGCAGTTGTTGCACCATACCCCCTTCGTCGAGCACGGCTACTTTGAGTTCATCGCCGCTGGAATATTTGGTAAGGCCGAAAATGACCAGGAAGTACACCAGCAAACCCACGGGGGCCAGCAGGGTACCGATGATGAAGGATTTTTTTCGCACGCGGGTGATGTACTCGCGTTTGACGATGAGCGAAAGTTTGGACATGGGTATGGATCTTTATTGGTCTCCGGCGGTTTCTTCCACGCGACGGATGAAAATTTCGTTAAAAGTGGGTAGGATTTCTTCAAAACGGGTGATGCGCACACCGAGTTGAAGCAGTTCCTGGAGCAGGCGGTTGCTGTGGCTGTCGTCGGGAAGCCTTACCGTCACGCTGTGGCTGTTTTGTTCCACAATGGTGTGGTTTGAAGCAAAACCTTCGGGCAGCGGCGTTTCCGTTTGAATGCGGAAAAGGTTTTGTTTGTATTCGTTTTTGATGCTTTGCACTTCGCCGTACAACACGTTTTTGCCGTGGTTGATGAGCACGATGTGGTCGCACATTTCTTCCACCTGTTCCATGCGGTGGGTACTGAAAATGATGCTGGTACCCGCTTCGTTGAGCTGCCGGATCTCGTCCTTGATCAGGTTGGTATTGATGGGGTCGAGGCCCGTGAACGGCTCGTCGAGGATGAGCAGTTTGGGCTGGTGCACGATCGTGGCGATGAACTGGATCTTTTGTTGCATGCCCTTGGAGAGGTCCTCGATCTTTTTGTCCCACCAGTCCGTAATTTCGAATTTGGTGAGCCAGTGGTTGATCTGTTTGCGGGCCTGGGCTTCGGAAAGTCCTTTGAGTTGGGCGAGGTAAAGCAGTTGTTCGCCCACTTTCATTTTTTTGTACAGACCGCGTTCTTCGGGCATGTACCCGATTTTTTCGGGCGAGCGGTCGTGGAGTTTTTCACCGTCGAGGTAAATGGTGCCTTCGTCCGGACCGGTGATCGTGGTGATCATGCGGATGAGCGACGTTTTGCCGGCGCCGTTGGGCCCGAGCAAGCCGAACACGCTGCCCCTTTGCACATCGATGCTGACGTGGTCGACGGCCGTGTATTTGTCGTAACGTTTAACGACGTTTTGAACGGAAAGGATCATGGATTGCTTTGATTTGGTCTTGACCAATAAAATTCGTTTGCAAAAATGGAAGAGCGGGGCCGAAAGGTGGCGTTTTTACGGCGAAAGGTGCGATTTTTTCGGCGAAGGGAGGAGGTGTGCCGTTTATAGAATTGCCATCTCATGTGAATCCTCAGCGGTTGAGAAATGGGGTTTAGACCTTGTTGACCATCAATTCAACCGCTTTAGCAGTTGAAGGGATTATAGAAATGAACCTTGGGGTTGTGCAAAAAGGTATTAAGCCTTTTTGACCATCAATTCAACCGCTTTAGCGGTGGGAAGGTTTATAGAAACTGCCTCACCCTAAGTCTCGGAGCCGCTTTAGCGGCGAAAGCCTTTGCCAGGGAGAAGAATTGATCATTCGTTCAAACGCCCGGCAAAGGCTTTCGCCGCTAAAGCGGCTCCAGGGTTTGTGGGTTGGTCATTTCTATAGACCTCCCCACCGCTAAAGCGGTTGAATTGATGGTCAACCACGCTTGACTCTCCTTTTTGCATAGCCTCTGGTACAGCTCCAGTGCATGCTACTGTCCTTTTATCAATCACCAAACCCATTGAATCTTTGCAAATCTGGAATTGAATTCCAGATTTGCAAAGATTCAATGTTCAAAATCAAGGTAAAAATGGCAAACACCTATTCCCAAATGTACGCACAAATCATTTTTTGTCCAAAAGGAAGGCAGAACCTCATACTGCCTGTTTTTGAAGAAAGACTATATCAGTACATTACTGGTATTGTCCGATCATCAGGGCCAAAACTCATTGCCATAAATGGGATGAAGGATCACATTCATATATTCCTTGGCTTTAAACCTCACTTTAAGATATCGGATCTGGTTAGGGATGTAAAAACCGCCTCAGCCAAACTGATCAATGAAAACCGCTGGTTACCCGGGAAATTTGCCTGGCAGGAAGGTTATGGGTGTTTTACCTATGCGCATTCGCAATTGGATGTTGTTGCAAAGTATGTGATGAACCAGAAAGAACACCATAAAACCAAGACATTTCGTGAAGAATATGTTCAATTATTGGAATTATTTCATGTTGAATACGATGAAAAATACCTGTTTGAATTTTATGAATAACAACAGCTATATAGGCGGCAAAGTAGGTTATTAGGTGTTGATCCTCTATCCAGGGCAGTGTAAGAAAGTGGTTAAACCTTGTTGACCATCAATTCAACCGCTTTAGCGGTGGGAAGGTTTATAGAAACTGCCTCACCCTAAGTCTCGGAGCCGCTTTAGCGGCGAAAGCCTTTAGCCAGATGTTTAAACTAATGATTAATTCATTTGCTCTGCCAAGGCTTTCGCCGCTAAAGCGGCTCCTGGGTTTGTGGGTTGCTTGGTTCTATAAACCCTTCCACCGCTAAAGCGGTTGAATTGATGGTCTATATGCCTTGATACCTTTTCTTCACACCCACCGGAATTGATGGTCTATACGGTTTGATGCCTTTACCATAACCCCTGGAATTTGCTCTAAAAAAATATCTCATCTCGGGATTCCCCCCAACCCCGTAGCTTTGCACCTCCTAGCTACGCTCTCCACCATGTCCACCATCCAGAACTTCATCAACGGCCAATACTCCGCGCCCATCCACGGCCAATACCTCGACAACTACGCGCCGGCTTCCGGTACCGTGTACGGACAACTCCCCGACTCCGGCCCCGAAGACGTGGACGCTGCCGTAGCCGCCGCCGAAGCCGCTTTCCCGGCCTGGGCTGCCATGCCACCCGAACAACGGCACGACATCCTGCACGCCGTTTCCGAAGGCATCATGGCCAACCTCGAAGCGCTGGCCGAAGCGGAAAGTATGGACTCGGGCAAAACCCTGCGCACCGCCCGCACGGTGGATATTCCCCGCGCCGCCCTCAATTTCAAGTTTTTCGCTACGGCGTTGCTGCATTTCGCCGCCGAAAGTCACCACCAGCCCCAATCTTTGAGTTACACCCTGCGCCAGCCACTTGGCGTTGTGGGCTGCATTTCGCCCTGGAACCTGCCGCTGTACCTGTTCACCTGGAAAGTGGCGCCCGCCCTTGCGGCTGGCAACTGTGTGGTGGGCAAACCCTCTGAAGTGACTCCCCTCACCGCCCACCTTTTGGCCGATATCATGAACAAAGCAGGCGTGCCGCCGGGCGTTTTCAACATGGTGCACGGCACGGGGCCACGCGCCGGTGAAGCCCTCGTACGCCACCCCAAAGTGAAAGCCATTTCATTTACAGGCAGCACACGTGCAGGTGCACACATAGCAGGCGTAGCGGCGCCCATGTTTAAAAAACTGAGTCTGGAACTCGGCGGCAAAAACCCGAACCTGATTTTTGCAGACTGCGATTACGACAAAATGCTCGAAACCACGGTGCGGTCTTCGTTCAACAACCAGGGCCAAATTTGCCTGTGTGGCTCGCGCATTTATGTGGAAAGACCGCTGTACGAAAAGTTCAAAACGGATTTTGTGGCACGGGTAAGTGCGCTGAAGGTAGGCGCCCCCACCAGTCCGGCGAGCGACCTGGGCGCCGTGGTGAGTAAAATGCACTTCGACAAAGTGCTTTCTTACATCGACCTTGCCATCGAGGAAGGTGGAACCATTTTGTGCGGTGGCGCGCCGGTGATGGTGCCCGGACATGAAAACGGCTGGTACATTGCTCCCACGGTGATTGAAGGTCTGGGACAAAATACGCGGTGTATCCAGGAAGAAATCTTCGGTCCGGTCGTTACCCTGCAACCTTTCGACACCGACGAAGAAGCGCTTGCCCTGGCCAACGACGTGCCGTACGGGCTCAGCGCCACCGTCTGGACCAACAACCTGCGCCGAACCCATTTCCTCACCAACGGACTACAAACCGGCATCGTTTGGGTGAACACCTGGATGCTGCGCGATTTGCGCACGCCGTTCGGGGGTGTGAAAAACTCGGGCGTGGGCAGGGAAGGCGGCTGGGATGCTTTAAGGTTTTTTACGGAGACGAAAAATGTGACGTACGGGCTTTAAACTTGTCATCCCAGCGAAGCGTGGGATCTGTGCTCTTATCCCACAATTGTCATCCCAGCGAAGCGTGGGATCTGTGCTCTTATCCCACAATTGTCATCCCAGCGAAGCGTGGGATCTGAATCTCAAGTTAATGGAACAGATCCCACGCTTCGCTGGGATGACAAACCAACGAGAAATATTATTCTAAAAGACGTAGATTAAAACACATCAACATCTATTTTATTCAAATTAATATCATTCATCAAAATAAAATTTGTCGCCACTTTTCCCCATACCCCCTTTTTTAGAATCGTTTTTTTTAACACCCTCCGGCAAACACCCCATTATCTTTTCGTAAATTTGGCCCGGTTTTCACGCCGAATGAAGCCGGCGCGGACCATCTGTCCTAACACAAATGCCTGTTAAACAACATGATGAGACCAGATTACGCCGCCACCGTAAAACACCAGGAGCTCCTCCGCTGGGTAAAAGAAACCGCCGATTTTTGTGAACCTGATCAGGTTTACTGGTGCGACGGCTCGGATACGGAATACGATTACCTCTGCCAAATGCTGGTGGACAAAGGAACGTTCATCCGCCTCGACCCTGAAAAACGCCCCAACAGCTACGCCTGTTTCTCCGACCCCTCCGACGTAGCCCGCGTGGAAGACCGCACCTTCATCTGTAGTCTGCGCAAAGAAGACGCCGGCCCCACCAACAACTGGATGGCGCCCCGCGAAATGAAAAACATCCTCCAGGGACTTTACAAAGGTTGCATGAAAGGCCGTACGATGTACGTAGTTCCTTTCAGCATGGGCCCCGTAGGTTCGCCCCTGTCGCACATCGGCGTTCAGTTGTCCGACTCGGAATACGTGGCGGTCAACATGAAAATCATGACCCGCATGGGCAAACATGTGCTCGACGTACTTGGCGACGAAGGTGATTTTGTAAAAGCCCTGCACTCCGTGGGCGCCCCACTGCAACCCGGCCAGGTCGACGAGAAGTGGCCCTGCAACCCTACCACCAAATACATCGTTCAATTCCCCGAAGAACGCTCCATCGTTTCCTATGGTTCGGGCTACGGTGGCAACGCCCTTTTGGGTAAAAAATGCTTCGCCCTGCGCATCGCTTCGGCCATGGCCCGCGAAGAAGGCTGGCTCGCCGAACACATGCTTATACTCGGCGCGGAAAGTCCCGAAGGTGAAAAGACCTACATCGGCGCCGCTTTCCCCAGTGCCTGCGGCAAAACCAACTTCGCCATGCTGATTCCGCCCGCCGAACTCGAAGGCTGGAAAATCACCACCATCGGCGACGACATCGCGTGGATCAAACCCGATGAAAACGGCCGCCTTTATGCCATCAACCCGGAAGCGGGTTATTTCGGTGTGGCTCCGGGTACCAACAAAAAAACGAACCCGAACGCCATGGCCACCATCACCAAAAACACCATCTTCACCAACGTGGCCATCACGGCCGACGGTGATGTGTGGTGGGAAGGCATGACCAAGGAAGTACCCGACGGTCTGACAGACTGGCATGGCAAACCCTACGACAAATTCAGCGGCAAACCTGCCGCCCACCCCAACTCGCGCTTCACGGCCCCCGCTTACCAGAACCCCTGCATCGACCCGAAATGGGAAGATCCGAAAGGTGTGCGTATCCGCGCATTCATCTTCGGCGGCCGCCGCAGCACCACCGTGCCGCTCGTGTACCAGGCGTTCAATTGGAACTTCGGTGTGTACATGGCTTCCACCATGGGTTCGGAAATGACCGCCGCCGCTTTTGGCAACATCGGTCAGGTACGCCGCGACCCGTTTGCCATGCTGCCGTTCTGTGGCTACCACATGGCCGACTACTTCAACCACTGGCTGCAACTCGGCCGCGGTCTCAACAATCCGCCGCGCATTTTCGGCGTGAACTGGTTCCGCAAAGACGAAGACGGTTCCTTCCTGTGGCCCGGTTTCGGCGACAACATGCGTGTGCTTCAGTGGATTATCGGTCGCGTACGCGGTCGCGCAGCCGGCGTCGAAAGCCCCATCGGCTGGATGCCACGTTACGAAGACCTCGACTGGACGGGCCTCGACTTCTCCAAAGAGCAGTTCGACCGCCTCATGGAACTCGACAGCGAAGAGTGGAAAACAGAAATGCTCGCCCACGAAGAACTGTTCGAACGTATGTACGACAAACTTCCCAAGGAATACCTCTTCATGCGCCAACTCATGCTTTCGGGCCTTTGGCGTTCGCCGGGCAAATGGAGCCTTGCAGCTGATGAGGCGTAGGTAGCCGTTAGCAGTTAGCGGTTAGCCGTTAGTTAAGTCAACAGTCGGCAGTCGACAGTCAACAGTCCAAAAAACTGTCGACTGTTGACTGCCGACTGTTGACTTTTACGGCTCTGCTAAAATGGCAGGTATTTTGCCTTGGCATAAAGTTCGATGGAGAAAAGCATCTCCCCGCAACGAAACGCCAGCTGGTTTTTTAACAGCTTAAATTTTCCTGTCATGCTCCAATTTCTTTCCACGGAGGGCGCGTCCGCATCCTCCCAACGGCAAACACCCGACCAGGACGCGGGGCTGCTCGACGCCTATTC
>JADLBE010000049.1 GCA_020847915.1 Saprospiraceae bacterium
ATACACCTTCCGTCGCTGCTGTAAACGTTGCAAACAGTAAGGGATGGAATGGTTTCATCCATGTGCATCGCAAAAACGCCTGTTGAGGAAACGGTCGGAAATACCCGAAACCCGAACCGGTCGTTTTCCGGAAGGTGGGTATTGACCATGCCGGGAGTGAGTGGTAATGCCCAAAGCTCGTAACCTACAGGTGAATTAGACGGGCTGAAAAACAAATATTCGTTTGTTAAGGCAAGGTTGAAACAAAAAAAGCCGTCATCCAAAGGGGTAAACTGCACGTCCGCCAAACTACTATCGACGCGGATGATGCCAAAATCATAAATGGGCGCCTCTGTGTAACCTTTGCAAAAAAGGTGGTCATCGTTGGAGGCGAAAAATTGGGGATCGTAAAGTGCATAAGGCGTTCCATGAATAAGGTGGATTTGAACTGGATCCGAACCGTTTTCCTTTTTGTACAAATACATGTTTTCGCTTACGGGGGCCATGGCAATGTAGTACACGGCGTTTTTCCAAACATACGGTTTGGCGTTGTAATAATCGTCATAAGAAACCTCTAGCGCAGATGCCTTAACGGTGCCAGCGCCGGTACCGTCGGTTTGCCACAGGTATTTGTCGGCCACGAAATACACCTGGTTACCAAGAGGCGAAAAATGCCGCGGCATACCCGCACCGGGCAGATCAAATATTTGTTTGGTTCCGTCGAGTGTGCCGTCGCTGACCCACAAATCGGGGCTGGATGTTGAAGGGCCTCCGGCAAAATACAGGCTGTCGCCCACCGCCTTCAGGAAACGCATGGTTTGTGGGCCACCGGGCGCCGTAAGATAAAAAGCAACCATGGTGTTAATCAGCGAACCGTTGCTGCGCCAAAGGGCATTGCCGCCTACAAAATAGAGGTTGTCCTGAATGGCGGTAAAATAACCTGTGTAGCCGCTGTTTGCCGTGCAGTCGGGGCAAGCGTTTTGGATCATCAGGGTGCCGGCTTCGGTACCATCGGATTTCCAGAGTTGGGAAAACTGGGCGCCGTTGTCAGCGGCAAAATAGAGGACGTTGTTCAGCACCAGCCTATCAAAATCCTGATCTGCGTAATTGCGCCGGATGCTGTTGCCCGGCCCGGCGTTGATGTCCTTCAACAATACGGTGCCTGTTTCGGTGCCGTCAGAGATCCAAAGTTCATCGCCGTGGGTTCCGTCGTTTGCCCAAAAAACGATGTTGTTGTTCAGCACGGTAAAACGGATGGGATCGCTGTTGGCGGCTCCATTTTGTATGTCTTTCACCATCCAGGTGCCCGCAGCAGTACCATTGCTGCGCCACAACTCGATGCCGTGGACGCCGTCGGTGGCGGAAAAAAAGTAAATGCTGTCAAGCGCAACAAAATTTTCGTCGTAAGGGCGGTATCCACTTGATGGTCCCGGATTGATGTCGAGTACCAGGTCCGCTGTTTGTGCCTGCAAACAACCTATGGTGATCAGAAAGACTGCGACGGGCAGGAGAATTTTGTGAAGCATCGTTTGGCGGTTTATGGAAACTTGGTGCCTCAAAATACCAAACTTTTACGTTCAATGCTTGACTCTATAAGTGTAATGTCGCGTCTTGTCCCAATCCGGATAAAAATCAAAGCTCCCGGGGATTCCATCCTTGTCTTTGCTTCGTAAAATACCCCACGCATATTTGGGATGCTCTGGTGTTTTTTCATCGTAAAAAAACACCAGGGTATCGCCGGATCTGGTGTAACGGCCAGGATATTCCCGAACAGTCAGGAAGGACGATTCCCGCTCCACAAACCTGTTGTTTGCTTTAATTTTTAATAGGTTTTGCCGCATGGTTCCTTCAAACCGAAACGTCATGATGTCCGGCGATTCCCACCTTGAAAAATCAATCAGGCCTTTGGGAAAAAGGGCCGTAAGCGCTAATACCGGAACAACCAGGAGTACCTGACGCAGTTGGTTCACTTCCGTGAAACGTGACCGAATCCAAAGAAACAATTGATAAGCAGCTACTGCTGAAAGGCCAAGGAAACCAAGCGGTAAAATCCACATCATCAGGAACGAGAACAAAGCGGGTCCCCGCATCCAGAACCAGGATGTTTGTACCAAAAAGAAAAAGAGCATCGACGACCATGCGATGCTCTTTTTTATGCCGAAAATCATCCTTTGCGACGTTTCATCACCAAACTGTCTGCCGGATACTGCGCTGCAAGTGAGTCCATTTGCATTTGTGCCCAGCCGGTGATCAAGGCGCGCTGTGTATCGGTGAGTTTCGCGTCGGAATGCAGACCCAGGTAAGTGTAGGATTTCAGCGGCATTTCACCCTCTTTCACCATTTCGATCACCTCTTCAAACTTGTGGTTTTGAACGGCGATGGGCAGGTTGGTAAATGCTGAAAAATTCAGGTGTTCCTTTCCTTCATTCACATGGTTGGCAAGGAACTGGGCCGAAGGCTGGATTTGTGCATACCAGGGATACTTTGTCAGGTTGCTGTGGCAGTCGTTGCAGGCCGATTCCAGGATTTTGTTCACTTCCACCGGTATGGGATATTTTTTGGAAACATGGTACGTCTGGTCGTTCGACACGTTTTTTTCCGGACGAATAAACTGGATGAAAACAAAAATGGCCACGAGGCCAATGCCTATTTTTTTCAACATGTTAGCGGTGGGTTTACTGCGTTAATCGTTTGCCCAAAGCTAAGAAAATGTGAAAATACAAGGCCAGATTTTTAAGTTGAAATATTTTACTGGAAATGAGGCAGTTGTGTACTGGGGCACTAAGTCTATAGACTTTCCAAGTTTTAAGACTTAGAAGGTCTTAAGACTTGGAAGGTTTATAGACTTAAATGTCCTTTACCGCTGCAAAACCACCCCGGTACTTTGCCTGTCTTTTCCCACCGTCAATTGCAACAAATACAAACCTGCCGGGTGCCCGCTAAGATCGATTTGAAGGGCGTTTTTGCCAAACATCACAGCAATACGTTGTTCCTGTACGAGGGTGCCGGTGGCCCTGTCGAACAATTGTAAAAGGGCGTCTTCGTCGAATTTTTCCAATTCAAACGAAACAGTTGTGGAACCTGCCGAAGGGTTGGGGGAAACACTCAATTTCCTGATGCCTGTTTCCATGTCGTTTTGACCATGAACCGACGTAACACTGCAATTGGCATTGAGCGCCATAACGCGGCTCAGCAAACGGATGTAGGATGCCTGCGAATAAATGGCGGGTTCGGTAATTTCCCAGGAATTGTCGGGGTAGCCGGCATTCCAGTCTTTGTACGCTTTTTGCGCAGGTTGTCCGGCCGGCGGACTGATGGAGCCCACCGAAAAATCCTTGTTGGCGCCACCTGTCACGTAACCCGGCGCCGGACCTTTGGGCGAGTTGATGGCATGGTCCCAGTCGGTGCCGTTGTCAAACCACATGTGGTAAATTTCGTTGGCGCAATTTTCGGCGCCGTAAGCGTACATGTTCGACAGGTACACCATGCCCTGCGGGTTTTGGCCGTGGAAATAATGCAGGTATTCCTCAGCCACTTCGCGGTAAAGGTCGTGGCTCGCAGGATTCAGGTTGAAGGTTATAAAATCGAGGTTGTTGTTGCCTGCCGATCCTTTCACGGTGTTGCTACCCCAGTGGTATTGCGGGTCGGGCATGTAGCTCCTGTACAGGTCTTTTTTGGCATCGTAATCGTTGATGGAAAGCACACCGTTTTGTCCGGCCTTTTGAGTGCGGATGTTGTTTGCTACCGAACTTGTTACACCGGATAAGGAAGCGTAGCGCAGCATGGCCAGGTGGGCGCCGTTGTAGTATGGGCCCCACCACCAGCTGGCATAAGGTTCGGTGGTCATATAATTGTTTTCCACAAAGGTTTTGTAGGTGTTGCTTCCGGTGGCTTCGTAGAGGTAAACGGCGGCAATAAACGCACTTTGTTTTTGTTGTTCGGCATTGCGGTCGGCGTCGCCGGACGTGATGTTCTGGTCGTCGCACGTGGTTTCAAACGTGGTGAAATTGTTGGTGGTTACCACGGCACGTGCCCAGGCCGCTTCGGCGCGTGCGATCAGATCGGCGCCGTAGGCCTTCATGGCCGGGTCAGCCAGGGAACTGTACACCACGCCGCCGATGGCGAACATGGCGCAGCCAGACAACGTGCCGGAAGTACATTCGGGCACGTAATAGCGGGCCCGTGTATCGAGGCTCGGTGGCGAAACGGAATTGTAGTTGTCTACGCCCACTTTCAGGAAAAACCCATTGGTGCCCGTGCCGTCCTGCATTTTTTTGAAAAAATCGAGCTCCCATTTCACTTCATCGAGGATGTCGGGAAGGCCGTTGCCCGATTCCGGGATGTTGTAATTGTCGGCAAAAACACCCGGATTCATGCGGTAGGCTTCGAGCAGGTCGATGATTACATCCTGTGCAAACGTGGTGTATTTGTTGGGGTCGCCGGCATCGAACCAGCCGCCCGACAGGTCGCGTGCCGTGGCCGGATTGGTTTTGTCCCAACGCGAACGTGCAGCGCCGTCCTGGTTGGCGCCGGTGTACCATGGGCCATCGGTCCATTTCGGATCGCTGTGCGCCGAAGTTTTGGCGATGCCGATACGTTGGTAAAAATAGGTGCGCATGGCGTGTTTCAAAACATCGTCGTACACGTTGGTCCCAATTTCAAAACGGTAGGAACCCACGTTGTTGGTGAGGTCGTACACGTAATACGAACCGGGCGTGGTGACATCGCTGAAATCGAACCACCAGCCACGATCACCCGACTGCGTGTGTATGGCGCCGCCGCCCCAAATTTGCAGGGTGCTGGTGAAAACAGGCACATCGTCGGTCCACCGGCGCACCTGGTACTGGTTGGCGCCGGCACCCGGATTGAAGGACTCTGCGCTGTTGTAGCCTGTTTGGGGATCAACGATCACTGCCACTTTTTTCGAATTGCAGAGGTAACCGAACTGGTCGATTTTGATGTAGGGCGTGGTGGTACCTGGTCCGGCCAACAAAGGTGTTAAGGCACTAATAAACAGGAATAAAACAATGAGGCGTGTTTTCATAGGACACAACGTGTTTGATGCTGTAACGTGTACGATACGTTCAGCATGTTAAAAATAAAGGATCCGTAAATATAAAAGCTATAGTAATTGGTTCGCAAATAACCAGTTAAATATGGGAACTGCCAACAGTTTAAACATTTATTCCATCGTCATTCGGAGGGAAAAATGCATGCGCTGGAGGATGCAATCATCAGCGTGATTGAAAAATAAGGTAGACATGCAGAACAACCCGGATCCCAGGATGCGCCGTATCGCCAGCTGGTCGGGGAGACTGAGTTGTTAATCGCACCCACGATGGCGTGGTTAGGTTTGGTGTTGTCGCGCGGTGGCGAATGGCCGGGTAATACCTTGCAGTCGTATAAAAACACGTTACCTTTGTATCATGCTTGCGTTTCCTTTTATCAAAAGTCTTCGACTGGTTCCCTTTTTGGCTTTGCCTTTGCTGGCATGGCTGCTTCCAGGTGATGCAGACAAGGGCGAGGGAGTTTTTTCACATGAAAAAGTAAACCTTGCTTTGCGCCGCACGGCCGATGGGTTGTTGCGCATTTCGGGCGACAGTACGAGTCGTATCCCGGCCATTGAACATGCCGGTGGTGATACCTGGCGGGTGCGCCTCGAACAACCGTTCGGGTACGAAGAGCTGCCGGCTTTGCTTCAGTCTTCGTTCGATTTGTACGGTATTCGGCGACCTTATGAAGTTATGGTGCGCCGGTGCGACGATGCCACCATTGACCTTGGTTTCCATCAAAAAGACTTTTTGCAAAACAAAGAAGTGCCCTGTGGGGGGCGTGATTTGCCCGCAGCCTGTAGGTTCATAGAAATAACGTTTTTGGAAAATGGCGGTGGAACATCGTTTTTGGCGGGTAAAATTGGCCTGTCGATGCTCTTTTTAGCCGGATTGGCGGGGATTTGGTTTTTTCGCCGACAAAAATCAGTGCCGGTCACGCCCGCTTCAACCGGTGAAACAGACTGGCTTACCTTCGGAAATTCCCGTCTCGATGTTGCTGGTCAGGTCCTTGTTTGTGGCGGCGTCAATCAAATGCTCACTTTTCGGGAAACAAAATTACTCCGCCTTTTCGCTACCAATCCCGACCGGCTCCTTGAGCGGGATGTTATTCTACGGCAGGTTTGGGCCGATGAAGGCGTTTTGGTTGGGCGCAGCGTGGATGTTTTTGTGTCGAGGTTGCGGAAAAAACTGGCAGCCGACCCGTCTGTCGGCATTGCAGCCGTTCATGGTGTAGGGTATCGGCTGGAGACGGGCAAATTGGCTTAAGAAATTCTTCCCCACACCCTGGCGTCACGCGCTGCGGTTTCCAGTTGAACCCTCAAACGGCTGTGCTCCGGCGCTGCCAATGCGGGGTCTTTATCCAGGATTTTGTTGGCGAGTTCGCGGGCTGCTGCCAGAATTTGTCCGTCGCGGGCCAGGTCGGCGAGCAGGAAACGCAACATGCCGCTTTGCTGGGTGCCTTCTATGTTGCCGGGGCCCCGCAGCCGCAGGTCTGCTTCCGCAATCACAAAGCCGTCGTTGGTGCTCACCATGGTTTTGATGCG
>JADLBE010000050.1 GCA_020847915.1 Saprospiraceae bacterium
CCAGGTACCGTGAGATAGCGCTCCTGCCGGAGCGCCGATCGTTTGTTGGAATTACTTCTACCAAGATATCGCTCCTGCCGGAGCGAGTTGATTTCACAAGTGTAAAGATGTGTGTAAGCCGTAGCCCGCTGGGGCTCCGATCTTATTTTTATCATTTATCCTACAGACATTATCGCCCCGCTGGGGCTAGCATTTCTAAATACCTGATTTACAGTCGCTTTTTTAAGAAAAATAGCCTTAAACAACATGAGTCACCCCAAGGAAAATTCGGGATGACTCATGTATTAAGGTTGAAAACCGATTTTTTACGGCCTCTTCACCACCATACTTTTCAAAACATCTTCATTCACTTTCACCGGGTATTCCTTGCGCAGGTCCTCGATCCACTGTTTTTCGAGGTAGTCCTGGTAATCGGCAACGGCGTAACCACGGGCTTCTCCGAGGGTTTTGGGTTCGGGCGCAACAATTTTTTCGATCTTGGTAAACGTAGCAGTTTTTGTACCTGCATCGGTTTTTCCTTCGGTCATGCCGCCTACTTTCCAAATGGGTGCGAGGTCTTTGTTTTTCCCGCGCTCGTAGCGTTTTTCCATTACCGTTACCACTTCCTCTTTTTTGTTGAATTTTTTCAACACCTCAGCGGAGGGCTTTTTGGCAGCGAATTCTTGCACTTCAGCCAGGAGTTTCGGATCGTCGCTTTTAATGGTGTAAAACGTCACATCGGCTCGTTCATCCCACTTGTATTTTTGGCTCAGGTTGGCGTCGAAAAATTTCTGCAGACCCACCGAATCGGTGTTTGCGCGGTCCCACACATTGATTTTTAGCGCTTCAAAAAGAAGGATGCCTTCCTCGTATTCGCGCATAAGCGATCGGAACTCCGGGTATTTTTTATCGAGCTGACTTTCTTCGTAAGCCATGGCTACCTCTTCCGTCCAGGTTTTGTAAAGTTTGGTCACCGTTTCATCCATCGGGTTGCCGGCGCCACGCATACGTTCGCGGCTGGCACGGGCACAATAATCTTCAAAATCGCCAACGGTGTAAACCTTATCTTTTCCAAAACGCATCAATACTTCCTGCGAACGTTGTGGATTGGGTTTCCATTTAAACGTGAGGAACACCGTGTCTTTTTGCGCAGCAGTCCACTTTTTGAGCACCTCGGGATATTCTTCAAACTTGCCGTCCTTTTTGATGCGCGCGATCATGCTCTGGCGTGCGATCTCGCTGCGGCTGTCGCGTTTGATGCGTTCGCCGAGCGGGCGGCGCAGGGTTTCGAAGCTGCCCACGGGTCTGGCGCTCAGGCGTTTGATGATGTGGTAACCAATGCTGGTTTCCACGGGTTTGGAGTAATCGCCGTCTTTGACCAAACCAAAAGCGGCATCTTCAAACGTTTTTTGGTAGCGGTTGATGCCGAAAAAGCCTACGTAACCTCCTTTGGCGGCGGAAGTTTTATCCTCCGTGTATTTGGCACACAAGGTATTCCAGTCGGCGCCGGTTTGCAGTGCGGTATACACACTGTCTACGCGGCGGCGTACAAGGGTGTTGGCCTCATCGTTGGCACCTTTGCGGAAAAGGATCTGGGCCACTTCCATTTCGCCACGTGCGGTTCTGAAACCGTTGACGCGAACGATGTGGTAACCTCCGTGTGAACGGATGGGGCCCAGCAACGATCCGGCCGGGGCGGCATAAGCGGCTACTTCCATGTTGTAATAACCGTCGGGCAACATGGCGGTCACAAATCCGAGGTTGCCGCTGTTGTCCTTGGCCGATTTGTCGTCGGAGCTGTCAACAGCCATTTTTTCGAACGGCACGCCTGCTTTGATCATGTTCAGCATGGACAACGTGCGGTTGTAGGCGCGCAGGGTATCCACGGGTTTGGCGTTTTTGTCGCAGGCAATGAAGATGTGGCTGATGTCGACATCCTGAAGCATACGGTCGTACGCTTCTTTGATCAACTTGTCGGTAACTTCCTTATCAACGAGGTACGAGGCGGCGAGTTGGCGGCGGTATCCTTCGAGTTCGCTGTTGAGCGCCGAAATGGTGTCGAGCTGCATGTCGCGCGCTTTGGCCACTTTGAGTTTGAAACCCGTGTAAAGGTTGAGGTATTCGCGCAGGGAGGCTTCGGAGAAATCAGCTTTGTCCTGGTTGGTTTTGGTGTAGATGTAACGGAACTCAGCGGCAGTAACGGGCTTTCCGGCCACGCTAAACAACACGGCATCGTCTTGCGACCACAGCATCGTCAGGCTCGCGGAAAGCAACAGGGTAAGGGCAATCAGTTTTTTCAACATAAGAAGAATCGCGGTATTTACGGTAAGGTATCGCAAAGTTAGGAAAGCGCCTGAAAAACGCCTGTGTAGTGTATTTATTATAAAATTGTTAACAGCACGGTGCCGCAACCCGACGCCTGATATGTGGTGCTTTACCACTTTTTTTGCCAATTCCGTCGAAGCATGGCTGCACCGCACGTCAATGTGCCTATTTTTCGCGATCATTTACACGTTTTGTATGAAAAAAGCTCTGCTGTTTATCTTTGCTGTCGTCCTCTTGCAGGCACCTTCCCATGCCCAGAAGAGTATCACGCTCGACGATTGTTTTACCTACTTTAAGTTTTACGCCACCGGCGTAAACCACTACCATTACCTCAACGACGGTTACCGGTACGCTGAAGCAAACGCCAAAGGTTTGCACATTTACGACGTGCGCAACCCCAAAGCCGATTCGCTCATCAACCTCAAACTGCCCGAAAAATACCAGGGTTTCGACCATTTTACGTTCAGCGCCGACGAGAAAAAACTGCTGTTACGCACCGATTCCAAACCGGTTTACCGCCACTCCACACTGGCAAGCTACCTCGTATACGACCTGGTTAAAGG
>JADLBE010000051.1 GCA_020847915.1 Saprospiraceae bacterium
CTGCACATTTACCCTGTCAAATCCCTGGGCGGCATCGCTTTGGAGGAGGCGACCGTAGAAATCCGTGGTCTAAAGTACGACCGCCGTTGGATGCTGGTGGATGAAGAAGGCATGTTTGTTAGTCAGCGCGAGGTGGCGGCCATGTCGGGGCTGGGAACGGCCTTTGTCGACGGTCATTTGCACATTTTTGTAAAAAAGCAACCTGGCGAATCGTTGTGTTTGCCGCTGGAGGTACAGGCAGGTGATATGGTAAAAACAAGGGTACAGGTTTGGAGCAGCCGTTGCGGCGCAATGCAGTATCCACCAGAAGTAAATCGCTGGTTTTCAGACATATTGAACCGTCCTTTAAGGCTTGTGTACATGCCTGATACGACGCGCCGTCGGGTTGACGGGCGATACGCTCCCGCCGGGCAGATTGTAAGTTATGCCGACGGATTTCCTTATTTGCTGATTGGGGAAGCATCGCTGGTTGATTTGCAGCAACGGCTCGGGAATGAACTGCCGATGAACCGGTTTCGTCCGAACCTGGTGGTGCGCAATTCAGAACCTTTTGAAGAAGACCACTGGAGCGATTTCCGCATCGGGGAGGTTTTGTTCCGCGGTGTGAAGCCTTGCGCCCGGTGTATTGTTCCAAACACCAACCAGGAAACAGGCATTCGGGGTGCGGAACCTTTAAAAACGCTGGCAGGTTACCGCAAAAAAGGGAACAAGATTTTGTTTGGCCAAAATGTGGTGCTACTTAGTGAACCGGGCGCCGTGTTGCGGTTGGGAGATGCTGTTTTTAAAAACACATGAGTCACCCCAAAAACCTGGGATGACTCATGTTGCGATGCATGGTTTAAAGTTGCACCAACTGTGTATCAGGGGCTGATTTTTGCAAAAATGATGCCCACAACGATGGCTTGAAAAATGCCGTAAAGCAGCCATGTAAATACCAGGCCGAAAGAAACTGCCAGGGAGCTGAACGTGATCCACATGGACGGCAGTGTTGCAATCAGACCGTAGGTAAGTCCCAATTCAATGCCGCGCCACCAGAATGGTCCGTGGTACAGACCTTTGAACCGACGCCAGAACCAGGCCAGTGCAAAACTGAGGATGAAGGGGTGCGCGAAATACAGAATGGCTTTATTATCTGCCATATCAAACACCGGGTCGTAGTACTGCTCCGCCAAATTTGGGAAAAAGTTAACCACCAGGTAAAGCGCTGCATAACTGAACGCCAGAAGAACGGCGCCGGCGATAAAGCCTTTGATCAGAAATATTTTCATGGTCCAATCTAAATTAATGTTGGATAAATAGGTAATTCAAAAAATCATTGAACTTCATCCACCGTGATGATCAGGTCGAAATGGAACGTGATCAGATCATTCACTTTAATCATTCCAAACATGGCTTCAGGCGGATCTACGCCGAAAGAACTCATGTAAAGATCTTTTTGGCCAATGAGTTGGAGCTTGTTCGGCCCAAGTTTTTTTGCCTTTGCCGGTATGGTTACTTCTTTGGTGGTTTTGGTGATGGTAATGTTGGCTTTGGCCTGCACATCGAACCATCCCACACAATCACCGTTCAGACATTTTTCGTTTTGCTTGGTTTCCAACAGGGCAACTTTGATGTTCGGATATTGGTCGGCACGAAGAGCCTTTTGCAGATCCGTATCAATTTTCCTGTTTTTACAATCAAATTTTTTGGTTTTCAGAAGCAGCTCTACGTTTCGAAATTTAACGTAACCGTGTTTGCGTTCCGTTTCAATCGTTTGAGCGCCAAACCGATCCTCGCAATCGCAGGTAAATGTGTTTACGTTTGATGATCCTTTCAGGTACAACCGGCTTCCTTCTTCCATGTAAAAGCGTTTTTTTGCAAAACTGGCATGAAAAGGTGTGGCGGCCATCAGAAAAAAACCAGTAACGAAAAGCATAAAACTTCTGAGCCACTTGGTTTTATCAAGGAACATAAACAGTAGTTTAGGTAAAAAGGGGGAAAAGGCCCCATAACCTTGGAATAAGGTTATGGGGCTGTGTATCAAGGCTTTGAACTATTAAAAACCAACTACTGCCTGAACCATGAATCCACCGAAAGTACCTTCGTGGCGGTAATCAGCTGTTGGGAAATCTACGTAGTTCTGAACAACGTATTCTCCTTTGAGCAGCAGGTTGCGGGTTGGGAACCAGCCGGCGGCAAATGCCGTACGGTTGATGGAAATTTCTGCCTGGCTGCCGTCAGCATTGCGGATGTTGCGGGCTTCGCCACCGGCGCCGATGTAGCGCAGACCGGCAAATACTTGTTCGCGGGGCAGGAAGCGGTAAATAACCTCGCCGGAGAACTGTGTGTAGCTGCGTTTTTCCCAGGTAAGGTCGGGAGCCGTGCCACTTACGTCGGCGTATACACTACCACTGATGGCTTCGTATGTACCAAACACTTCAAGACCTTTCCATTTGATGAACGGGTTGATCATAAAGGTGGTTACGCGGTTCGAAACTTCAGGATTGAAGCGGCCGGAAGTGAATTGGGCAGCTGCTGTGGAAGCTGTTCCGTTGGCTTGGAGTGCGGGTTCCATAACCATGAAGTAGTGCGAACCTGTGCGGTCGCCTGCATACAGGGTATTGCGCTGGCTGTTGCTGTTGTTGTACACCGAAGCGGACAAGCGGAAGCGAAGATCCGTGCTGATTTGTTTGTCGTAAGCCAGTTTACCAAAGATGGACGGGCTTTTTTTCGTAGGTACTACGCCTGAGCTGTTGTTGGCGTCGGGGTAGTTTTCGATGTTACCATTGATAAAACCGGATGTCATACCACCCATAACCATGATGTTTTTGTCGGCACCAAGGAAAGCGTACACCTCACCACCGATCTCTGTCGTAAAGGCATCGAAGATGTAGTTTTCAACGAATGGGTTGA
The DNA here is from genome assembly GCA_020847915.1 of Saprospiraceae bacterium. Taxonomy (GTDB): domain Bacteria; phylum Bacteroidota; class Bacteroidia; order Chitinophagales; family Saprospiraceae; genus M3007. Next base: position 2,893 of record JADLBE010000051.1, read on the forward strand.
ACATGGCGTTACCACCATCGGTACGGCGGAACTGCATGTCGCCATAGTTCGGTACGAAGTGACCGATTTTTACACGGAAGTTATCGTCGAACCAGCCTGTGTTTTTGTTCGGGAACACCGAATTGATTTTGTCGATCTGGATGTAGCCACCTTTTACCCAAAATTCGGAGTGGTGACGCGAAGACATGTAGTTTTCAAGCGATACGCGGATACCGTCGGCGATCTGGAAGTCGAAGTTCAGGTTCGCCATGGCCAGGTTGAAGCCCGTGAGCGGAGCGGAAAGTGAGTCTTCAGCTTTTACGATGCCGTAAAGCAGGTTCTTGTTGACAGGGTTCGTGCCGGAAACAGGAACATAGTTGGCAGTGTTTTCGTGGGTCAGCGATTGGAAATCCTGGGTAAACGAACCGCCGATGCGGATTCTAAATCCATCGTACGTAACGGTGTCTTTTTTGGATGGTTCGAAAACGTTGATGCCTTCCTGATCGTATTTGCGGAAATACTGGATGTCAGGGCGTTGGGCAGAAGCTATGGTTGCGCATAAAAAGAGCGCGAGGACTGAAAGAACAACATTGTTTTTCATAGAACAGGTAATTTTAAAATTTTGCGAATGGGTTGGTTGATTATTGCTTCAGGGTTACGGAGAAAACGATTTCCACTTCGTCGCCAACCGTCATGGTGCCCATGAGGGCAGTAGGTGGTTTGATGCCGAAATCGGTCATTTTCACTTTTTTTGACCCGCTGAAAGTGATGCTTCCATCGCCTCCAACTTTGCCTTGCACATACATATCAATTTTTTTGGTTGTGCCGGCAATGGTCAAATTGCCCGAAGCATTGATGTCGTAATTTGTTTTTTTGTTCAAACTGGAAATTTTGTCCAGTTTGTAAATGATGTTCGGATGTTTATCCGCTTTGAGGGCATCGTAGGTCTTGTTGTCCATAATGCCGCCCTTTTCACTTTTGATCGATTTGCAGGGAACTTCCACCGACAGGGAGTTGATGGATTTGAGGGCGCCTGCTTCCATGGTTACGGAGCCTGTTCCACGCACTTCCTTGGCGGTTGATTGCCAGTCGTGAAGATTGGAGGTTCCTTTAACAACCATAGAAAAATTCGACATGCGGTAGTTTCCTTGTCCAAAAACAAACGAAACGGTAAATAACAGGGCTAAAACAAATTTGTATTTCATTTCGAATAAGTTTTGCACAAATGTAACGGCAGCAGGAACGGGTGTTTGCTGACCTAGGTTAGTGTCAGGTTTGATCTTAGTCATCATGGTTACTTTAATAATGGTATTTTTTACCGATTGGTAGTGTAGACGTTTTTTTGATGACATAAGTCACTTCCAACGATAACTTGCCCACATGCCTGCAGCCATGTATCAGATGGTGTGATGCAAGGCTGCAGACATTTTTTTTCTGTCCGTAGCTATTTGGATGGTTTGTTTGGCGGCGAAGGCACTTCCGAATAAAACCCTGGAAAAACGACACCTTAATATGTAAGGCATGAAATTTTCCGACAGCCGTGGGGTGACTCATGTTTTTAGGGAGCCTGCAATTTTTTTAAGCTAATTTTAAGACACGTTTAAGCCCTGACAAAGTTCAACACGGCCATTTTTGCAGAACGTTTACCTTGTTTTTTAAACCCCATGTTCCATGCGCGTTTTATTGGTTGAAGACGAAACTGCCATTGCCAACTTCATCGCCGAAGGCCTTGAGGAGGAAGGTTTTGCCGTAGACGTAGCCCACAACGGCAAGGAAGGCCAACGTTTGGCGCTCGACAACCTGGAGGAATACGATATCATGCTGCTCGACTGGATGCTGCCCGGCGCCAGCGGCATCGAAATTTGCCGGGCGGTGCGGAAAAAAAATACCACCATTCCGGTCATTTTTTTAACCGCCAAAGACACCGTGGACGATGTGGTGTTCGGTCTTGAAACCGGCGCCAACGATTACCTGCGCAAACCTTTCGCTTTTGAAGAACTGCTTGCCCGCATGCGGGTTCTTTTGCGCAGCAGCAAAGGAGAACAAAACACCTTCCATTGTTCCGATATTGAAATGGACGTAGAAACCCACCGCGTTGTAAAGGCCGGCAAACCCGTGGACCTCACCCAAAAAGAATTCGCACTGCTCGAACTGTTGCTTCGCAACAAAGGCAAGGTTTGCCGCCGTACACGCATCATAGAAAAAGTGTGGGACATCAATTTTGAACACGACACTTCCGTTATTGACGTGTACATCAACTTTTTGCGCAAAAAACTGGATACGCCCGGAGCGCCTTCCTTCATCCAAACCCTGCGCGGTGTGGGCTACCGTGTGAACGACGACGCATGATACCCAGCTTCAGAAACCGGATCGCTTTGTTCACCGCTTTGGCCGCCGCTGTAACGATCGGACTGGTGTTCCTGGTGGTGTACACCGTGGTGTATCAAACGGCATACAGCCATTTGGACGAGGACATTACCCAGGAAAAAGAGGAGGTGTTGAGCAACCTGCGTTGGGCAGGCGACTCCATCATCATCGAAAAAATGCCCGAGTGGGAAGAAAGTGAACATCTTCAGATTGAAGTGAACCCAACATTTCTGCAGGTGGTGGACGCGCAGGGGAAATTGCTTTTCCGCACCGCCAACTTGCAGGAGCATATCCTGCTTTTTAATCCCCATCTGATAGAGACCGCTTTTTTCAACAGCCGCATCGATGACCAACGGATACGGCAGGGTCAGTTTCCCATCGTCAACGAACAAGGAGGCATCATCGGGCACCTTACGGTTGGCATTTCCCAAGAGGAGTCGGCGGTCGTGTTGCACAACCTGAGTAAAACCTTGTGGATAGCCTTTCCTTTGTTGCTGATCGTTTTGTTTTTGGCCACCGCCCTTGCGGCATCCAAGGGTATTGCACCCATACAACAATTGATCAGGGGCGCGTCGGACATTGGCGACGCCAGCATGGACAAACGTTTGCCGCTGCCGCAAAACAAAGATGAAATTTACCAGTTGGCAACCACCATCAACGAACTGCTCGACCGGGTGGAAAAAGGCATGCAACGCGAAAAACAGTTTACCGCCGACGCCTCCCATGAAATCCGAACACCCCTCACCGCCATTCGTGGCACGCTCGAAGTCCTGATCCGCAAGCAACGTGAACCGGCGCAATACGAAGCCAAAATTGGCCGCGTGATGGCAGAGGTGGACCGGCTAAACGCCATGCTCGAACAACTTTTACAACTGGCACGGCTGGAAAGTGGAAACACACGTGCCAACCGAACCCCGGTTGATTTGTCCGCCTTTTTTAACGCACTTAACGCCGAATGGCAACCCCGGCTGGCGGAAAAAAACATGCATCTGGGGTTGGAGATTCCTTCAGGCTCTACCCTGGCCACCGATGCAGCGTTGCTGAACATCGTGCTCGACAACCTTATCGGGAACGCTGTGAAATACGGGCATGCCGGAGGCCAAATCCATTGCACCTGGAGTGTGGAAAACAATGTACTGACCATCAGTGACAACGGCCCGGGCATTCCCGCCGAACATGTACCCCATTTGTTCGACCGTTTTTACCGGACCGATGCCTCCCGAAGCACTTCCATTCCGGGCGCCGGACTTGGGCTTTCCATTGCCCAAAAAATAGCCGGAGTTTTGGGTATTCAATTGTGTGTTAGCAGCCAGGAAGGCGCGGGTACGACCTTTACACTCCACTTTTTTTAAGCCAATTTTTAGAAAAGCCCAAGGATGTCTTAAGGTGCATACGGCCACCTTTGTCTTATCAAACGCAATCAACACCGATAAGATATGAAAAAGCACATCCTGTTTCTCGCCCTTTTCGCCACAACCGGTTTGTTTACCCTGACCTCCTGCGGCCCCCAAACCGATACCAACGCCGAACTCGTTGCTCCCGAATCCAACCAGTCCGAGGCTGCTGAAAAAGGCAAAGCGAAAGAAACCGAAAAAGCCATTAAAAATACTCCGAAAGGTGCTGATGCAAACACGGCAACGGTACAAAACCTGATTACGGCTTACACCGGCGAAAGCACCGCTACAGCGAAATACGCCGCCTACGCCAAAAAGGCTCAGGAAGAAGGCTACACACAAATTGCCCTGCTTTTTAAAGCAACTTCGGCGTCGGAAAAAATCCATGCCAACAACCACCGTTCCGTGCTCGAGGACATGGGTGAAAAAGTGCCGAACGTGTCACCGCAGTTCACCGTCAAAACGACCAAAGAAAACCTGGCCGACGCCATTGCAGGCGAATCGTATGAAATCGCCACGATGTATCCGGAATTCCTGACGGCGGCCAACGCCGCGGACAACCAACTCGCGCTGACCAGTTTGAACTACGCTTACCGCACCGAACAAAGGCACAAACCGATGTACGAACAAGCACTGGCCGCCCTGCAAAACAACCGGTTGGGAACCATGGCCGCAGCTTATTACATCTGCCCGACTTGTGGCAATACCTACGATACCACACCACCCAAACGTTGCCGTATATCGATGACCGACAGCGAAAAAATGGTCAAAATCAATACCCTTTAGCACGCGTAACAACCATCTAAAAACACTTCAGGGCCGGAAGCCTGAATCCAAGGTTGCAGGCCTCCGGCATTTTTTAAAATTTAAAAAACCACTTGCCATGAATCAGGCCCATTTGCATTTACTGCTCAACCACCTGCCCATTTTGGGCTCCCTTTTTGGAATCCTTACCCTACTTGCGGGGTTTCTCCTGAAAAACGACACGGTTAAAAGAACGGCCCTTGGTTTGTTTGCCGTAGCGGCCATCACCGCCATACCTGCCTACCTCACCGGCGAAAGCGCCGAAGAAGTGGTGGAAAGTATGCCCGGCGTAACCGAAAACCTGATTGAAGCCCACGAAGACATGGCCAACATTTTCCTGTGGGTGGTTGGAGCGCTTGGGCTGTTGTCGCTTGCCACTTTGTACGCAGACTTCAAAGCGCAAAGAATCACCTCAACGCTGTACATCATCACGTTTGCTGTTTCCATTGCAGCCATGGGTTTGGCTGCCAGAGTAGGTATTACAGGTGGTGAAATCCGCCATACGGAAATCCGGAATGATGCCACTGCATCTGCTGCAAATGGTGCTGTATCGCCCAATGCAAGCAGGGAGAGCGGTAAGGATGAAGATGACGACTGATGTTTTTAGTTTTATAAACGCATGAATCATCCCGAATTTTTTGGGATGATTTTATGTGTTTAAGGGCCTGGTCACCCACCACATGCCTAATTCTTGGTGCCGTTGCCTTCACACACATAAGTCACCCTAAAAATTCGGGAAGACTTGCCTATTTTTATATTCAGGCAACAAAAAACAACATAAAACCGTGTTTCAAATTGAAAACATGTTGTCAAAAACCGAGTTGGAAAGCCTGATTCAAGGCTGTCGCAAGGGCGACCGTTATGCGCAAAATCGTGTGTACAGGTCTTTTTATGCCTGGGCGCATTCCATTTGCCAGCGTTACAACAAAGACTCGGAATCCACGCAGGAATGTGTTCAGGATGGTTTTTTCAAAGTTTTTACCAAAATAGACAAATACGGAGGCGATTTATCTTTCGAAGCCTGGTTGAAAAAAATTATGGTCAACACCTGTATCGACCGGTACCGTGCCAGTTTGCACGATACGCCCACGGTTGAACTGAAAGAGGCCGTTGATGAAACGGTGGTTTCGGAGACCCGGATCAATGCCAACGCAGACTATCTTTTGTACATGGTGCGCAAATTACCTCCTGCTTACCAGGCTACTTTTAATCTGTATGCCATCGAAGGATATGGTTACCAGGAAATAGCCGACATGCTCGGCGTAAACATTGGAACCGTCAAATCGAACCTGCACAAAGCCCGGTTGATGCTCAAAGAACTGCTTACGAACCGCACCAAGGTGGACGTTTATGGAAAATAACGACTTCGACAATATTTTTGCCAACAAGTTCAGAAAATTGCCTGGCGATGCCTACTCGGAAGCGCGGTGGTCGTCATTGTCCTCCCGCCTCGACACCCATGAAAACCGACGCAACCGCTGGTTGCTGCCGGTATTGTTGCCGTTGTTTGCTTTGCTTGCTGCCGGAAATGTGTTTTGGTGGTACCAATGGCGCGAAGCTGTGCAAACCAAACCAACCGGGGAAGGTGTCACAACGCTTTTTCAAACCGATACCGTCGTAAAAACCACAGTTGTACACCGCTACGATACCATTTACCAAAACACAACGGTATCACGCCGGCAATACCAGGGAAGTTTGGCTTTTTCTGAACTACAGGAAAACCAACCCCATCCACACTCCGGCATCAGCCATGGCCAGGAGGCAACTAATCCGGACATCAAAGGAAATACATACTCCCCTCAGGCTGAAGCGATAACGGAAATAATCCCAATTGGAGTAGCCGAGGCAAACAAAATGCCCGACCCCGGCACACCAGCTGAACCCACAACATCTGATGCTTCCATAAATGCAAAATCCATTGTAGAAAATGCAGGCAATGCAGCACCTGATTCAACGGCAGGCCATCCCGATTCGACCTTCGAAAAAATCCTGACTACACCGCCGACCAAAATTTCAAAATCACCCTTGTTTTACTTTGCAAGACCACGGTTGGGTTTAACTGCCGGTTGGAGCACGCCTTTGACTGAACACTTGCGCGAAGGTTACCTGCTGGGCTTTGGCCTGGGTACCGATGTGGAAATTGCCCGAAACACACGCCTGGGAGCATCCCTCGATTACTGGACGGGCAAACTGGAATCCGAAGAAACAGAAGCTCTTACGGGTGTTGATGTCCCCAATCCGGGCAACAATTACGAATTGAAACATTGGGAAACCGACCAATTGGCCGCATTGACTTATGCCTTGCACCTGCGCTACCAAATTCCCCTGAAAAGCAGCTGGACACCCTGGATCGGTGTGGGTGCGCAAGCAACCACCCAATTGCCGTTTGACATCGCTTTTGAGTATGAAAATGAAGTGGACGACGAGGAACTCAAATTGACGGAAAAGGCGGAAACCAGCACCTTTTTCCAGGGCATGTTGCTTTTGGCTGGTGTTGAAGGCAAAATAAGTCCTCGGGTATCCCTGGGCGCTGAAGGATTCTGGCTTTTCCCACTTGCGGAGGAATCGGGTTTGCTGAACAACCAACTGGGGTTGAAAGCACGACTTTATTACCATTTTTAATCTACCGAGTATGTTTGAATACATGCTCTAAAACAAACACGACCATGAAATTGGCCCACCTTGTGTGGTCAGCGCTCGCCGTGCTGTCCATAAGTTCGTATTCCTGTACGCAGGAGTACGCGGAAGACCTGAGCGGCGTATGTTTTGAACAAGACGTATTGCCCATTTTCCAATCCAATTGTACACAAAGCGGCTGCCACAACAGCCAGGACCGCGAAGATGGCTACGATCTGACTTCCTACGAAAAGATTGTAAGCCAGGGCATTGAGCCAGGCAATTACAAAGGCAGCGAAATTTATAAGGTTTTGGTAAAAATGGGCGGCGAAGATCGCATGCCACAATCGCCTTACAACCGCCTGACCGATGAGCAAATCACGTTTATTGCACTTTGGATTGAGGAAGGCGCTAACAACACCACTTGTCCCGACGACGGCACCTGCGACACGTCCAATGTGACCTACAGCGGCACGGTAAAACCGCTTTTGGATAAATATTGCAACGGCTGCCATGGCGGAAGCAGTCCACAAGGCAACATCAATTACAACACGTTTACCGGCGTTAAAGCCACCGCAACCGATGGTTCGATGATGGGTTCCATCCAACATGCCTCCGGGTATTCGCCCATGCCTGAAAACGGCAACAAACTTTCCAACTGCAACATCAGTCTTATCCAAACCTGGGTTGATGCCGGAGCCCCCAACAACTAAAACCATGAAATACAGTATCATAACGGCTTCGTTGCTGTTGCTTTTGGCAACACCCGGATTGGCCCAGGACAACGATTTGATGAACCTGCTCGACGACGAACCGGTTACCGAGCGCATCACCAACGCATTCAAAAGTCCACGCGTCATCAATACCCACAGCATGGAAATGCTGCAACCCGGCACCATGGACTTCCGCATCCTGCACCGTTTCGGTGAGGTCAACCAGGGCGGTTACGAATTGTGGGGCCTCGACCAGGCGTCCATGCGTATGGGTTTCGACTTCGGGATCACGCGCAATTTTATGGGAGGTGTTGGACGCAGCACGTCGAAAAAAGAAATCGATGGCTTTTTAAAATACCGCATCCTGTGGCAAAGTAAAGGCGCTAAAAACATGCCGGTTTCGCTGGTTTGGGTGAGCGGTATGACCATCAACGGGCTCAAGGAACCTATCGGGATTGAAGGTGTGGAGGTTACGTTCTCACGCCGACTGGGGTACTACCACGAACTGATCATCGGCAGGAAATTCAACGACCGAATAACCGTTCAGCTCTCCCCCACCCTGGTGCACAACAACATCGTGGCCAACGAATTGGTCCCCAACGATCTTTTTGCTTTGGGGTTCGGCGGACGGGTAAAATTTACGCAGCGTATGGCTTTTGTTTGGGATTATACCTACGTTTTCAACCGGTTTCCGCCCAACATCAGCTACAACCCGCTTTCCATCGGCGTCGACATCGAAACGGGCGGTCACGTTTTTCAACTGCACTTTTCCAACTCCGCAGGCATGAACGAACGCGCTTTCATCACCGAAGCCAACGGCAATTGGCTGAAGGGTGAAATCCGTTTCGGTTTCAACCTTTCGAGGGTTTTCCAACTTGTTAAACGTGAAATTTAAATTTAATACGATACCCGTGTTTTAGATATTCATTTGGTTTTTTTGGGTAATCCAGGTCGGTCGTAATGCCCGGCCTGTTTTTTTTCAACCCAAATGTTTCGGTTAATCGCGCCCGCGATTTGGTTTCGCGCAGATTTTACGTAGCATAGTTTCGCACAGATGTTCACAGATTTAAGGACCAGATTTTCGCAGAAAATATTGTAAAAATATTCTGTGAAAATCTGCGCCTCAAATCTGTGAAAATCTGCGCGAAACCCCTTTGGACTTCGGACTAATTTTACCCTTCCGAAATAAACGAAAACCGAATTTTCGGGAAATTCTCCTGAGCAGTTTGCAAAATCCAGGAGGTTTCGGCGAGGAACACGAGGTTGCCTTCGCTGTCTTTGGCGATGTCGCGGCGGCGGCGTTCCAGGAAATCCTGCATGGCTTTGGGATCTTCGGCGGTAATCCAGCAGGCCTTGTGCAGGTTCACAGGTTCGTAGCGGCATTTGGCGTTGTACTCACTTTCGAGGCGGTGCTGGATGACCTCGAACTGGAGTTGTCCCACCGTGCCGATGATGCGCCTGCCATCTACGTTGCGGATAAACATCTGGGCCACACCTTCGTCCATGAGTTGGTCGAGGCCTTTGGCGAATTGTTTTTGTTTGAGCGGGTCGGCGTTTTCCACGTAGCGGAATTGCTCGGGCGAAAACGCCGGAATGCCTTTGAAATGCAACATTTCGCCTTCGGTGAGCGTGTCGCCGATTTTGAAGTTGCCCGAATCGTAAAGGCCCACCACGTCGCCCGGATACGCTTCTTCGAGCAGTGTTTTTTTGCTGGCCATAAACATGGTCGGGCTCGGGAATTTCAGGTCGCGGCCCAGTCTGATGTGGCGGTAGTTTTTGTTGCGTTCAAATTTGCCCGAACAAATGCGCAGGAACGCGATGCGGTCGCGGTGACGCGGGTCCATGTTGGCAAAAATTTTGAACACAAAACCCGTCATGGCCTGTTCTTCGGGTTTGACGATGCGTTCTTCGGCTTCTCGCTGGCGGGGCGTGGGTGCAATTTCCACAAAGCAGTCGAGCAGCTCCTTGACGCCGAAGTTGTTTACGGCGGAGCCGAAAAAAACCGGACAAACGTTGCCGTCCAGGTATTCTTTTTTATCAAAAACAGGATAAACGGCCTCCACGGTTTCTACTTCTTCACGCAGGGTGCGTGCCGCGGATTCGCCGATGTGTTTTTCCAGGTCGGGACTGGCGAGGTCTTCAAATACGATGAGATCCTCTTCTTCCTGTTTGCCGTGCGGGTTAAAAAGCACCAGCTTTTTTTCATACAGGTTGTACACGCCTTTGAAACGCCCGCCCATACCGATGGGCCAGGAAAGTGGCGTTACGCGCACGTTGAGTTTTTGTTCGATGTCGTCGAGCAGGTCGAAAGCATCGAGGCCTTCGCGGTCGAGTTTGTTGATGAAAAAGATGATGGGCGTGTCGCGCATGCGGCACACCTTGGTCAGTTTTTCGGTTTGGGTTTCCACGGCTTTGGCCACGTCGATGACCACGATGGCCGAGTCGACGGCGGTGAGCGTGCGGTAAGTATCCTCCGCAAAATCTTCGTGACCGGGAGTATCGAGGATGTTGATCTGCAGGTCGCGGTATTCAAAACCCATCACCGAGGTGCTCACGGAGATACCGCGTTGCCGTTCGATCTCCATGAAGTCGGAAACCGTGCTTTTTTTGATCTTGTTGCTTTTTACGGCCCCTGCAGTCTGGATGGCGCCACCAAAAAGCAGCAGCTTTTCCGTCAGCGTGGTTTTACCGGCATCGGGGTGGGCAATGATGGCAAAGGTGCGGCGGCGGTGGAGTTCGGTGAGATAGGTTGACATGGGCGTTGTTTGCGAAAAAGAGGCGCAAAACTACGGCTTTCAGTCGACAGTCAACAGTCGACAGTCGACAGTCATAAAAAATGTAGTTAGGAGTTTACGGACTGTCGACTGTTGACTGTTGACTGTCGACTAAAAACCGCCACGGCCACAACGCGCATTCCCCGGCATAATCCACCCCGATCCTTGGTCCGGCGATAATTTCCCCTGCCGACAGTCCGCGGTCTTCGATCCACACGGGACTATGTGGCAGCAGCATGTTTGTGCCGGTCAGTCGGGTGTGCAAACCCATGGCTTGCGACAGAGCTCCCGGACCGTTGGCCAGCAAAGCATCGGATCTCTTTTTGCCTTTAAACCGCCTTTCACGCATCATTTCCACACCTTCCAGTGGTTCGAGAGCACGGATAAGCACGGCATGGGCTTCATTTTCAAAACCTGTAACAACGTTAAAAAGGTGGTGTATGCCGTAGCACAAATAGACGTAGGCGTGGCCACCTTGCCAAAACATCACTTCCGTGCGGTTGGTGCGGCGGTTGCCGAAGGCATGGCAGGCACGGTCGTCGGGAGCGAGGTAAGCCTCCGTTTCAATGATTCGGCCTGCAGTGATCACACCGTCGATGTGCGTAATCAGCACCTTGCCCAAAAGTTCGCGGGCAACGGTGAGAACATCGGAACGGAGGAAAAATTCGGGTGGGAGTTTCACGGTGTGAAGTTATTGCAGATTTTCACACAGAAGGTTTCACACAGATTTTCACAGATTATAGGCGCAGATTTTCACAGAAATCAATTGTAAATATTTTTTGGACATCTGCGCCTATAATCTGTGAAAATCTGTGTGCAAATCTGTGAAAATCTGTGTGAAACCTTTTGTGAAAATCTGTGTGCAAATCTGTGAAAATCTGTGTGAAACCTTTTGTGAAAATCTGTGTGAAACCTTTTGTGAAAATTTGCGTGAAACCTTTTGTGAAAATCTGTGTGAAACCCTACCCTGCCATGGCCAGTTTCTGTTCCTGCATCAGCAAACGGCTGCGGTACTGGAACCATGCAAGGAACGGGCCTTTGTGGATGTCAACAGGTTGGCCTTCGCCGAAAACAAAGGAGGCAAGAATTGACAAAGTAGATGGTGTGGGGTTGATGCTTTTGGGCGCCCGGGAGAGGGCTGCCTGCACGTAATGACTGAGGGTTTTGTAACTCAGGCTGGCGCCTGTGGCTTCGTAGATGAGCCAGCTAAGGTGTTGTGCTTTTCCGTGGGGGAGTTTGTTGAGGTCTTCACCGAATGCCAGTCGATATACATCGGACAGCAGACAACAAAAAATGTTGAAGTCTTTGGTTTCCATCAGTTCAAGGGTTTTGGTTTGAGGCGATTAAGAGCTTGTTTAACAAGCTCTAATTGGGTAGCGTTTGCAAAAGTAAAGGCTTCCAGCATAAGAGTCAACCATTTCCAACGCATTTCCAACATCCGTTGCCTCAACGGGCAAACCTTTGTCCCGTCGCAGAAGACCTTTCACCACAAAATTCTGCGCATTTTTTACCCCAAACCCATTTCCCCACCAATTTTTTACCAAATGATTTTTACAATGAAAAAAATCCTGTCATCCCTCCACGCTTCTCTGCTTTTTGCAGCCCTTTGCCTCCTTGTAAGCCAAAACGCCATGGCCCAGGCCGGAGGCCAAAAACCCGAACTCATCATGTCGATGCACAACAGTGGCCCCGGCGGTCCCAATGTAAATCAAGGCGACACCCTCGGCACCATCCGTTGGGACGGCTGGACGGCCGTGAAAAAAATCCGCACCGGCGCTTCCATCCGTTCGGTCATCACCGGCCCTGTTAGTCCAGGCGTTTTGCCCGCCAACCTCAGTTTCCGCACCGGCACACCGCTGCAAATCGACCGCATGGTGATAACCCACGACGGTCTGGTAGGCATCGGTTTGTGGCAACCTAACTTCAACCTCGATGTGGTGGGCAACACCCACACCAGCGGCGACTTTTACGGTCGTTTGCACATCGATCCCACGGAAGGTTCGGAAGAAGGTCCGGACACCTACGACGACGAAGCCACCATCGAACGCAAAGCCGACACCGACCTCGGCGTAACCGATGCCGGTACCCACGGCGCTGTGATGACCCTCGCTCCGGGCGGTGCAGCCCTCGACCACCAGCTCTATTTCGGCAACGAAGGCATCTACAACCGTTACAAAGATGGTGAAGCCGCCGACTGGAGCAGTGCTACCTGGTACAAACTGCTGAGTGGTTTCGACATCAACGGCACACCCAATTTTGTTCCCAAATTTACCGGTCCGAACAGCCTCGGCGACAGCCAAATTTTCGACAATGGCACCAACGTGGGCATCGGCAACGCAGCTCCTGCCGCCAAACTCGACGTTTCCGGCAACATTCGCGCCAACACCGACATGACGGCCGGTGGCAACGTCGCAGCCTCCGGCAACGTTTCGGCAGGTGGCAACGTTTCGGCTGGCGCCAACCTAACGGCGACGCAGGACATCAGTGCAGGCGACGATGCCAATGTAGGCGACGTATTGTACGTAGGCGGCAACACCGGTCTCGGTACTGCAGTGCCCAATTTCCGGCTGCACACCGTAGGTCAAAGTTATTTCAATGGCAACGTTGCCATCGGTCCGAGCGCCAATTTTGCAACCAATTATGCCCTGAGTGTACAAGGCCGCATCATCACCGACGAGGTACAGGTGCTTCTGCCTGGTTCGTGGCCCGACTACGTGTTTGGAGAAAACCACCCACGTCCTGATGTAAAACAATGGGAAGCCTACATCAACGAGCACAAACACCTGCCCGGCATGCCGTCGGCCGCCGAAGTTGAAAAAGAAGGCAGTTTCCCTGTGGGTGAAACGCAGCGTCTTTTGCTCGAAAAAATCGAAGAGCTCACGCTGATGATCATCGACCAGCAGAAACAAATCGACACCCTGCAGCAACAGGTTTCCAACCCAAAACACTAAGCCGTTCACCTCTAAACCATGCCAATTATGAAACATGCCCTATGGCTTCTGGCAATGGTGTGCCTCGGCTTAAACGCGCCCTTACGGGCTCAAAAAGCAAGTACCCCGTTGCTGCGCTACCTCGACAATCCGGCATTGTCCGCCAAACAGGAACATTTCCTGTCGGTCATTCGTGCCGAAAAAACCACCCATTCGTTCCGTTTCATCCAGGTCGATCTCAACGCCCTGCAACAAGCCGATCGACTCAAACTTGAAAACCTCGGCGAATGGGGCGACGTTTACCTCAGTCGTCAAAACATCACCCGCCGCGGGATCTCCGACATGTCGTGGTTCGGAACCATCGACGGTTACCCGATCGCTACGGCCAACATCGTACTCGACGGCGGGTTTGTTCACGCCAATTTCCGTTTCGACGATGGCCTGTTCACCATCGAACCTCTCGGCGAAGGTCTACATGTCTTGGTACGCCGCCGCTACCAGGCCTACGCTCCTGAAAATTGCGAGGACACCGGTAAAAATCACCGCTCCGGTGAACCTCAAAAACCGGAAAAACCCCGCAACAGCGCCGGAGAAGAGGAAAAATTGTCGATGGAAGGTGAATGCAGCATCCGCCTGTTGGTGGCTTTTTCCAACCAGGCCTACGCTTCAAACGCCAATCCTCGTGGAGAAATCCAACTCGCCACAGACAACTACAACACCTGCAACAGCAACAGCAACGTGTTCCACCGGGTGGAAATCGCACGGATGATGCAGGTGGATTACGACGAAACAGGCGACGACGGCACCGACCTCGACCGCTTCCGCAATCCGGGCGACGGCATCATAGACAACATCCACGACGAACGCGAATTGTACGACGCCGACATGTGCTGCCTCATCACCCAGGAACTCGATGGCTGCGGTCTGGCCGATGCCATCGGCGCCGGCTACGGCTCCGCTTTCCAGGTGACCGCCTACGGATGCGCCGCCGACAACCTCACCTTCGCCCACGAGTTCGGACACCTTTTGAACGCCCGCCACGACACATTTGTGGACAACACCGCAGGCTCCAACCACGGCCTCACCTACCTGCCCGGTGGTTGGCGTACGGTGATGGCCTACAATGACGCTTGCGACTGTTCAAACGAAACTTCGCCTTGTCCGGACAGCGACGACCGCACCACTCCCGGCGACCCTTTTTGCACCCGCGTACAATGGTGGTCGAACCCCAACGTCGACTACAACGGTAATGCAACCGGTTCCAACAGCCGTTGCAACAACCGCGGCGCCATCGATGCCTACGACAATACCATCGCCGGCTTTGAAGGCATCGCCATGGACAAAACGCTGAGCGCCAACGAAACCATCATCGATGAAGAAGAGGCCAACCATTTCGGTACCACCTCCTGCTCCAACAGCAGCGGTACGGTTTTCCTGTACGACGTGGGCAGCAAGGGAAGTTTCCGGGGCGGAACAAGTGTAACCCTGCGCCCGGGCTTCCGGGCCGTGCAGGGCAGCGAGTTCCGCGCTTACCGCGGCACCTGCACCAACGTTTTGCCACTCGATGATGATCCTGCGGAAGAACGTTCAGCCACCGTTGAACAGGCGTCTTCAATCCAGGTATTGCCCAATCCGGCCGTGGATGTGTTCACCATCAGTTACGAACTTCCGCTCGATGGCAAGGTTTGGCTCGATGTGGTGAATGCCAACGGACAAACCGTGCGCAACATCCTCGCGGGTGAAACGCAATCGGCCGGCCAATACCGCTTCGACGAAAACGCCGCTTCTTTGGCTCCGGGCGCGTATTATTTGCGCTGGAAACATGCTTCAGGAAGTGAAATGAAAAAAATCTTAGTGGTTGGTATTCGGTAACCAGTGATCAGTAAAAGTCGACAGTCAACAGTCGACAGTCGGCAGCCAACAGTCCATGGTAGTTGTGTATGTTTGCCTGGTGAAAATCCAAAGCAAACCACACAAAGACTGTCGACTGTTGACTGCCGACTGCCGACTGTTGACTTTTACTGACCACTGACTGCTGACCACTGACAACTAAAAATGCCCCTTTTACTTACCAGACACTTAACTTCCACCGCCACCCTCGGCATCTGGCAAATCGCTGAAGACGAGGCCTTCTTCCGCACCGACCTGCCACTTACGCCTGATGAAGAAACCGATCTGGCGCGGTACAAGGACCTGCGTCGGATGGAATGGCTCGCCAGCCGCTGGTTGTTGCACAAACTCACCGGCGCACCCGAACGCCTGCCCCTCGCCAAAAACGTTTTTGCCAAACCATTTTTCCTCGATACACCCGACCTGCACTGCTCCCTCAGCCACTCCCACGGCATTGTAGGCGCCCTGCTCGACACCCAGCCATGCGGCTGCGACATCCAGGTTTTGGTGGAAAAAATGGCAAAACTCGCCCACAAATTCATTGGTCCGGACGAAAAACCCTTTCTCGAAAACCACAGTATGGACGAGCAGTTCGAACTTATGCACGTGTTTTGGACAGCCAAGGAAAGTCTCTACAAAGTGTACGGACTTAAAGAGCTCGACTTCCGAGAGCACCTGCGCCTCGAACCTTTCGACTGGTTCGAAGGCCGCGGACAAACAAGCGGTTGGGTGGAAAAAGAAGCGCACCGGGAATGCTACAAAGTCATCACGGAAAAAATGGCGCTGCCGGAGGAAGTGGGTGAAATGGTGTGGACGGTGGCATTAACTAGCAGGCAGTAGGCAGCAAAATCAGGTGTCTCCCTTCGGTCGA
>JADLBE010000052.1 GCA_020847915.1 Saprospiraceae bacterium
ATTGTATGCCGCCCATCACCAGACCAATACACGCGCCGGCGATGTAAAAATGGAAGGGTGTTGCGATGAAAAGACTACCAAGACAAATGCCTATCCAGATGACCACGGCCAGGATAAGGCTGCGCACATTGCCCCATTTTTTGGCCAACCAGGCAAACAGGTAAGCGCCGGCGATGCCCACAAATTGCAGTAAAAGTATGGTGATGATGAGTTGTGTAACACCGAGGCCCACTTCTTTTTCGCCAAACGAGGCCGCCATGAACAGCACGGTTTGAACCCCCATGATGTAGAAAAAATAGCCGAACAGGAAGGTGCGCAATACCCGGTTCCTGCTCATGTGTTTCCAGATCTTATTGAGCTCAGCGTAGCCGTTTAGCAGGTAATGTTTCGCTTTGTGTTTGTGGGAGGGCACGCGGTTGGGAAGATTGGCAAAAGTGATTTGTGCAAAACCTGCCCACCAAAGGGCCGTAAGCAAAAAAGCGATACGCGGCATGAGGGTTTTGTCGGTTACCCCCAACGCTTCCTGGTTCATGATCAACGCGAGGTTGATCACCAGCAAAACGGTAGCGCCTATGTACCCGAAAGTGTAGCCCCGGGCACTCACTTTATCCTGTTGGTCTTCCGATGCAATGGCGGGCAAATACGAATTGTAAAAAACGATGCTTCCGGCATAACCAACCGTGGCCAGCAACACACCAAACAGGGCCAGGTGAACGTCCTCACGACCATTGAACCACCACAGCAACGTACAACCGAACACGCCGAGGTAACAAAAACGGCTCATAAACCATTTCTGATTGCCGGAAAAATCGGAAATGGACGATAAAAGCGGGGAAATAAGCGCTACGATGCCAAATGCCAAACCCATGTTGATGGAATACATGGCCGTGTTTTCGATGGGGAAACCAAAAACCTCAATGATGCCCGATCCGTTGAGCCGTGTGATTTTGTTGTAATACGCCGGAAAAATGGCGGAAGTGATGACCAGCATGTACACTGAATTGGCCCAGTCGTACATGGCCCACGACCAGATGGTGCGTTTGTCGTTGAGCTTGATGGTTTGAGTCTGGAGCGTGTTGTCCACGGGGAATGGGTTGTCAGGATTCGGATATTAAGATAGTGATTGATTGACGAGATACGAAATACGATTTTTGAAATTAGAATTTTTTGCTCTGTGCTGGCCCTGGCATCAAGCGCTGCTGTTTGTCTGAATCAGGATTCCGGGATTGTAAGATTTTCAAGATTTTAAATTGCATGATGTTGACCCGTGTGAAATACGGATGGTCCACTTTACTCGGGCCAGAATCCTGTAATTTAAAATCTTGAAAATCTTACAATCCTGGAAATCCTGATTCAGACAAAAGGGCGGAGTGAGGGCCTCAAATTCTAATTTCAAATTTCGTATTTCGTATCTCGTCAATGCTGCCTGCTGCCTGCTGCCCGCTAACTGCTGAATTGCATCACAAACGTCGCTCCCTGCTCCGCCGAAGAAACCACCCGGATGTCGCCGCCTTGTTGTTGCATGATTTGTTTGGAAATGCTGAGTCCGATGCCGGTACCGGTGACTTTGGTGGTGAAAAACGGTATAAAAATTTCTTCGATGAGGTCGGGCGGAACGCCGTGTCCGTTGTCGGAAACGGTGATGTGCACATTACCGCGGGCATCGGCGCCGGTTTGCAGGCGTATGGAGGGCGAGGCAACAGGGTTTTCGCCGATAAGCGATTCGCGTGCGTTTTTAATGAGGTTCAAAAGCACCATTTCTGTTTGTCCGGGATCAGCGTACACCTGCAGGTCTTCCGGGAACGGTTCGACGGTAAAAGTGATGTCCGCCTTTTTCAAATCGGCAGCAACAAGCGTCGCGACGTGGTCCACGATTTTTTTCACGGGAAACGTTTCCAGTTTGGGCGGCGGCACCGAGGAAAACGACCGGTACGCTTCCACAAAATCCATCAAACTGCGGCTGCGTGTGGCCACGATGTCGAGGGCTTCTTCGAGGTCGGCTGTGGCGCCGGTGTGTTTCAGGTCGGTGTGCACAATTTCCTTCATCGTATCTACGATGGTCACGATGGGCGTTACCGAGTTCATGATTTCGTGGCGCAAAACCCTTGTGAGGTTGCGCCAGGCATCGAGCTCCTTGCGTTGCAGTTCGGGATGGATGTTTTGCAGGGTGATGAGCCGCACGTTGCGGCCCTGCAGGTTAAGTGCCACGCCTTGCACCGAAATTTGGCGTCCGGAATCGGGTTGGTACAACATTTTGCCCTTGGAACGCAGGTTTTCCGCAAACTCCACCAAAAGCCGGTGGTCCGAGGGCAGGTCGCGCAGGTTGTTCACCCGGTACACGCCCAGCAACTGAAACGCCGTGTTGTTCGACACCAAAAGGTTGTTGGCCGCATCAAAAGCGAGGATGCCTGTGGTAAGGTGTTGCACGACAGCATTTAAAAAAAGCAAATTCGCTTCCTTTTCCGCCCGCGCCTGCCGGAAAGCCTCCAAAACTTCGTTGAATTGTTTGTTCAATTCACCAAACGATTCGCCTTTGGTTTCGCCCGACGAAAACCGCACCGCAAAATCGGAATACCGCACGCTTTCAAAAAAACGCGACAACCGGCGGTTGGTTTCGGTCACGTAGCGGTACAAACTGGCGCCCAAAACCACCACCACTCCAAAGGTTATGATGGCTGAAAGCACTGGTGTTTCGCCGCGCAGCGCCCACACGGTTCCGGCTGCCGCAAACGCAGAAAGAATGGCGATGCGCCAGGTAATGTTGATCAAAAAAGATTTCAATGTTGGTCGGTTGGTCGGTTGGTCTGTTGGTCTGATGGTCTGATGTCTTGACTAACCGACCAACAGACTAACCGACCAACCGACTAATTAGAGTTTATGTTTTTCGAGGCGGCGGTACAAGGAAGCACGCGTAATCCCGAGCTCCTTTGCGGCTTCCGTGATGTTGCCGTAATGTTTGCCCAAAGCTTTGGAAATCAAATGTTTTTCCACTTCTTCGAGGTGCATGAGCGGCAGATCACTTCCCATCGCAGACTCGGATTGGTCGCGGAAGAAAAAGTCGCCGGTATCGAGCGTCGGTCCGTCGGCCATGATGACGGCGCGTTCCACGGCATGCCGGAGTTCGCGAACGTTGCCCGGCCAGGGGTAACGTTGCATTTCCTTGAGCAACGCGGCGCTCAGGCGTTGTACGGGACGTTTGTATTTTTGAGCAAACTGTTCGAGAAAATGTCCGGCCAGCAGTTCGATGTCTTCGGGCCTTTCGCGTAGGGCCGGAATGTTGATTTCGATGGTGTTGATGCGGTAAAGCAAATCCTGCCGGAACGAACGTTCCTTCACCATTTGGTACAGGTCCATGTTGGTGGCCGCGATCACGCGCACATTCACCTCACGCGCGCGGTTGGCGCCTACACGCGTGACGGTTCGGTTTTGCAACACGGTGAGCAATTTGGATTGCAAACCCAACGGCAGGTTGCCGATTTCATCCAAAAAAATCACACCGCCGTCGGCTGCTTCAAACCGGCCCGGCCGGTCTTCGCGGGCATCCGTAAACGCGCCTTTCACATGACCGAACAGTTCGCTTTCGAACAGCGAATCGGTGAGTGCGCCGAGATCCACTTTGACGAAATTTTCCGAGGCGCGGTCCGAATGGGCGTGGATGGCCTGGGCGATGAGGTCTTTGCCCGTACCGTTTTCACCCAGCAGCAACACGTTGGCGTCGGTTTGGGCCACCCGTTCGATGGTGTTCATCACCTGTTCCATGGCTTTACTGCGCCAGATGAGTTCGGGCAGGTCGCGCGCGCGTGCCAGGTTGCTGCCGGTTTGTTTGGTTTTGAGGTTTTGGGCTTCGTCCTGCGAGTTTTTCAGTCGGAGCGCCGCCTGCAGGGTAGCGAGCAGTTTTTCGTTGTCCCAGGGCTTGAGCACAAAATCGGCGGCGCCTTTGCGTATGGCCTGCACGGCGAGTTGCACGTCGCCGTAAGCGGTCACCATCACCACCACCATGGTCGGGTCGATTTCCAGAATTTTTTCCAACCAAAAAAGGCCTTCTTCACCCGTGTTTTTGGTGCGGGAAAAGTTCATGTCGAGCATCACCACGTCGAACCGGCGTTCGCTTAAAAGTGCGGGAATTTCCTCCGGGTCGCGGATGGTTTCCACTTCGGAAAAATGCCGTTTGAGAAACAATTTTCCGGCGCTGAGCACCCCGGGGTTGTCGTCGGCAATGAGTATGGAGGCGTTGTGCATGGGGGAAAAGGTCGGTTTTTGAAGGCGATTTTTTAAATTAAAATTCAGCGATTTTTTTGGGCCGCTCACACTTCGCTATTGGGGGAGTCACCCGCTGACTTGTCATCCCAGCGAAGCGTGGGATCTGTCCCTTTACCATGGATCCAAATGGACCAACCTTACTGGTTGATCTTAAAGCCGGTGCGAAAGAAAACCAATACCGCGTGATAAGGAAACAGATCCCACGCTTCGCTGGGATGACAAGTTCCCTCCAAAGAAACACATTTTCCCGAACAAGTGTCCGATATCGGACACTCCTTGTTCGTTTTCGATCATTTTTTTAAAATAAAAATTTTACAAAATATTGATTTTCAAATAATTAGAATTTTGGCACGCGGTTGTTACTTGTTAGTATATAATCAACGAACAACATGGACCGTCAGCTCAAGAAAAAAATCTGGACAACGCAGCGCATCGGCATCGCCCTCGCTGCCCTGGCTTTTACCACGTTTACCGTGTACAGCATCTACCTCTCGGGTCGCCAAAGCACCCTGAACGTGGTGAAAGACCGCCTCACCATTTCGGAAGTGCGCCAGGGCATGTTTGATGAGTTTATTGTGGTGACGGGTGTGGTACAACCCCTCAAAACCTACCAGCTCGACGCCATTGAGGGTGGCTATGTGGCCCACAAATTCGTGGACGGCGGCGCTACGGTACGTGAAGGTGAACCCATTTTAAAACTGGAGAATCAACGCCTGCTGCTCGATTTTGTAAACCGCGAAACGGAGATGTACCAGCTCATCAACAACCTTGAAAACACACGTCTGAAATTGCGTCAGGACAAATTTGCCCTCAAAAAAGTGCGCTCCGAACTCGAATACCAGATCCAGCAAGCCAAATACGACCACGAACGCAACAGCAAACTCTTCGACGACGGCGTGGTGAGCCAACAGGACTACGAACGCACCAAAGTAACCTTCGAAAAACTCAGCAAACAACTGGAAATCGAAATCGAAAACCAGCAGTTCCAGGAAGAAAACAGTCTGACACAGATCAAACAACTCGAAGGCACCCTCGAACGCACCCAGGTGAACCTGACCATGATGAAACAAAACCTGGAAAACCTGATGGTAAAAGCCCCGGTTTCCGGTCTGCTTTCCCGCATCGACGTGGAAATTGGCGCCAGCATCACGGCCGGACAAAACATCGGACAAATTGACGACCTCTCCGGTTTCAAAATGCGTGTGGAAGTGGATGAACATTACATCTCCCGCATTTTCCCGGGCCTCGAAGGATCTTTTGAGTTCAACGGCAAACAGCAAATGCTGGTGGTGAGCAAAGTGTACCCGGAAGTGAAAAGCGGCCGGTTTCAGGTCGACATGACCTTCGTGCAGGCCGTACCCGAAGGCATCCGCCGCGGACAATCGGTGCCCGTACGCCTGCAACTCGGCAAACCAGCCCAGGCACTGCTTATTCCAACTGGCGGATTTTTCGGCGACACCGGCGGCAACTGGGTGTACGTGCTCAATGAAAACGAAAACAAAGCCGTAAAACGCGACATCACCCTTGGCCGCAAAAACCCGCAATATTTCGAAGTGCTCACAGGCCTCGAAGCGGGTGAAAAAGTGGTGACGAGTTCATACAGCAGCTTCGGGGAAAAGGACATCCTCGTCTTCTGATCAGGGATCAGGATTTCCAGGGTTATAAGATTTTCGGGATTTCTATTTCAGGATTTGATTTCAAAATTTGATTTTCAGGATTTGATTTTAGGATTACCACGGATCAAACCCTTTAAACTTTAAACTTTAAACTTTGAACTTAAGCATGATACGGACGAGCAATCTTCAAAAAGTATTCACCACGGAAGAGGTTGAAACCACGGCCCTCAACGGCATTCAAATGGAAATCAATCCCGGCGAGTTTGTGGCCATCATGGGTCCGTCGGGTTGCGGCAAATCCACGCTGCTCAACATCCTGGGCCTGCTCGACAACCCGAGCGAGGGCAGCTACGAGTTTTTCGGTACCGAAGTGAGCGGCATGAGCGAACGCCAGCGCGCCAACCTCCGCAAAGGCAACATCGGTTTTGTGTTCCAGTCGTTCAACCTCATCGACGAGCTGACGGTGTACGAAAACGTGGAACTGCCCCTGCTGTACCTCAAAACACCCGCCGGCGAACGCAAAAAACGCGTGGAAGCCGCCCTCGAACGTATGAACATCATGCACCGGCGCAACCACTTCCCGCAGCAGTTGTCGGGTGGACAACAACAACGTGTGGCCATCGCCCGCGCCGTGATCGCCAACCCCAAAGTCATCCTCGCCGACGAACCTACGGGCAA
Organism: Saprospiraceae bacterium; assembly: GCA_020847915.1. GTDB lineage: Bacteria > Bacteroidota > Bacteroidia > Chitinophagales > Saprospiraceae > M3007. Next base: position 6,555 of record JADLBE010000052.1, read on the forward strand.
CCTCGACTCGGCCAACGGTCTCGAAGTGATGAACCTGCTCACCCAACTCAACCAGGCAGGCACCACCGTAATCATGGTTACCCACTCGGTACACGACTCCGGTTTCGCCCACCGCGTCGTGAATTTGTTCGACGGAAAGGTGGTCACGGAACAGAGATAGTCAGTTGGTCGGTTGGTCGGTTGGTCGGTTGGTCAGTTGGTCGGTTGGTCCACTTTAGGGTACATACCGATAATGAATGCCACCAACTCCGAGGACCAAAGGGCAACAATGTAAAATTGCTATGAAACAGAAAACACCCATTGAGTTTTAATAAAAAGGAATCTGAATTAACACCTCTGGGAATTCCAAACCTGGGGCCAGGGCACCCGCAAGGGGTGACCCTACAGACTCCGAACTCTGAACTTCAAACTTTTTGATGCTATGCTTACGAAAACAATCTTCCTCCTGCTCGCTCTCTTACTTAAGCGACTTCTTTTCCCCCAATAATGCCCAACCGACTAACAGACCAACCGACCAACAGACCAACCGACTAACAGACCAACCGACTAACAGACCAATCCCATGCTTGAACTGAAAGACATCGAACGCTGCTACACCAACGGATCTTCCAAAACGTATGTGTTGCGCTACGTCACCGCCAACATTCAGGAGGGTGAATTTGTAAGCATTATGGGTCCTTCGGGATCGGGTAAAAGCACACTTTTACACATTTTGGGCATGTTGGACGCGCCCACTGCGGGCGCCTACAATTTCCTGGGTGAACCCGTGCATACCTTCAACGAGCGCAAACGCGCCGAACTGTACCAGCAATACATCGGGTTTGTATTTCAGGCCTACCACCTCATCGACGACCTGACGGTTTATGAAAACCTCGAAGCGCCTTTGATGTACAAAAAAGTGCCGGCCCAGGAGCGGAAAAGCCGCATCGCCGACATGCTCGACCGTTTCAACATCGTAGCGAAAAAAGACCTTTTCCCCGAACAACTTTCGGGTGGACAACAGCAGCTTGTGGGCATCGCCCGCGCCTTGATCGGCCGGCCCAAACTCATTTTGGCCGATGAACCTACCGGCAACCTGCAAAGCCAGCAGGCTCACGAGATCATGGATATTTTCCAAAAACTGAACCGTGAAGACGGCGTCACCATCATTCAGGTAACCCACTCGGAAGAAAACGCCCGTTACGGCAACCGCATCCTGAACCTGAAAGACGGTCAGCTGCAAGCTTAGAGCTTTAAAACACTGAAAACAATTAAGCCATGATGATCACCCAGGTTGCTTTGGCCATCCGCCACCTTCGGAAGCACAAATTTTACACGTTCATCAACATCTTTGGTCTGGCCACGGGCATCGCCGCATGTCTGTTGCTTTTCCGCCTCGTGTATTTCGAAATGCGTTTCGACATGTTCCACAAAAACGCCGACCGCATAGCGCGGATCATCACGGAAGAGCGCGACCCGAGCGGAGGTTTAAACCTTACCTCAGGCTCTGCTTTGCCGGCGCAGGACATGATCCAGAACACCGTGTCGCATTTTGAACAATTTGCACGCGTGCGTTCAAATGGAATGCAAGTTACGGCCGGACAAGGTACGCCCCTGGAACGCAAGCTCAATGCGGAGGAAACTGCCGTTTATGCAGAGTCCTCTTTTTTCCGAATTTTCGATTGGAAATGGCTTGCCGGCAATCCCGATGAGGTGCTCAAAACACCCGGAACAGTTGTTCTTGCCCGCAACATTGCCGACAAACTATACGGCTCCTGGGCCAATGCCGTGGGCAAAACCCTGCTGCTTGACAACAAAACGCCCCTCATCGTTCAGGGTGTGGTGGAAAATGCACCGCCGAACTCCGATTTTCAAATCGAGGTGTTTGTTTCCTATGAAACCTTCAAAGCAGACAAGAGTTTGTTCGGTTACAACCCCAATTGGGGAAGCTCAAGCAGCAATGACCATGTGTATGTATTGCTGAAAAACAAATTGGATTTTGGGGCCGCCGAAGCCTTGCTGGCCAGGGTGGGACAGGAAGAATACAGGAACACCAATTCGAAAAAGATCCACAAACTGCAACCACTTAGCGATTTACACTTTAACTCCGATCTGGATACCATAAGTGATCATACCATCAACAAAAGCCGATTGTTTATCCTGTCGCTCATAGGTTTGTTGGTGCTTGCCATGGCTTGTTTCAATTTTATCAACCTGGCCACAGCCATGGTGGTGAACCGATCGAAAGAAGTGGGCGTGCGCAAGTCCCTGGGTGGACAACGCGGCCACCTGATCCGGCAGTTCATGAGCGAAACGGTGGTCATCGTCACTTTTGCTGCCATTACAGGCGCTTTGTTTGCCTACCTGCTTTCGCCTTTGTTGAAAAAAATATCGGCCGTACCCGACGATTTGCCCTTCCTTTCCAACCCGGCCGTATGGGTTTTCCTGCTCGTTGTGATCGTGTTGGTGAGTGTGTTGTCCGGACTGTACCCCGCCTTCGTCATGGCGCGTTTCGACCCGGTCGCGGCCCTCAAAAACAACCTCAACACCCGCAGCATAGGCGGCATTTCGCTGCGCAAACTGTTGGTTTTGGCACAGTTCACCATCGCCCAGGCGCTCATCATCAGCACCCTGGTAGCGCTTAGTCAAATGAACTTCCTCCGAAATCTGGAACTGGGCTACCAGCCTGAACTGGTGTACAATGTTTGGGTGTCGCCCGACAGCGCCTACATCGGCAAGTACGAAACCTTTAAGCAACGTCTGAAACAACTTCCCGGCGTGGAATCGGTGTCGTTTTCGAGCGATGTACCTGGTTCTTTCAATACCTGGTCGGGCAATTTTGCCTTTGGTCTTGGCTCTGACGATGCGCCTTTCGGCACCTCCTTTAAATTCATTGACGAAGATTACTTCGAAACGTACGGTTTAAAACTTGTGGCCGGTCGTGAACTAACCCAAAGTGATACCGTACGGGAGGCCGTTGTCAACGAAACCTTGTTGAAACGCCTGGGCATCAACAATCCACAGGAAGCCATCGGTAAGGAAATGCGCATCGGACGTGACAACTGGATTCCGGTGGTGGGCGTTGCAGCCGATTTTAAAACCAGCTCGGCCCACGAAGAAACCCAGCCCATGAGCATGTTCAGCCGAAAATCCACCTACTTCGTTACCGGTATCCGGATGGATCCTCCATCCATGACCAAAACCGTGGAGAACATCAAAACCGTGTTTGAAGAAACCTTCCCCGATCAGGTGTTCGACGGACAATACTACGACGAGTACATCGCCGAGTTTTACGAGGATGAAAACCGGTTTTCGTCGTTTTGTCAGGGATTTTCCTTGCTGGCCATTTTGATTTCCTGTTTGGGTTTGCTTGGACTGGCATCCCTGATGGCCACGCAAAAAACCAAGGAAATTGGTGTGCGTAAAGTGCTTGGCGCCTCTGTGGCAGGCATTACCGGATTGTTGGTGAAAGACTTCCTGAAACTGGTACTTGTGGCCATCGTTATTGCATCGCCTTTGGCCTACCTGTTTATGGAAGACTGGCTTTCCGACTTTGTATACCGCACCCCCATCCATTGGTGGGTATTCCTGCTGGCAGGTTTACTTTCAGCAGGCGTGGCGTTGCTCACCGTTGGTTTTCAAAGCGTACGCGCTGCCATCGCCGATCCTGTCAAATCGCTCCGCAGCGAATAAAACCTACGAAAAAGATGTTACAGAACTTCCTTCGTTTGTCCATGCGTCATCTGTGGCGCAACCGCCTGTTCACCCTGCTCAATGTGACAGGGTTGGCAATAGGCATCAGTGCCTCCTGGATCATGTACCAGTATGCCGCCTACGAATATGGTTTCGACGCCGGCAATCCCTTGTGCGATCGCATCCACCGGGTAGCGACGAGCTATGAGATGGACGGTCAGGAATTTGGCAATTCCGGCGCACCTACGGCCATGCTGCAAACGGCACAAACGGTAAGCGGCGTTGAAATGGCCGTACCCGTAAGTGATCAATTCGTATTTACGGTACGTACCGGAAACAACGATCAAAAATTTGAAAAAGTGGATAAAGTCGTGCACACCACGAACGACTATTTCAAATTGTTTCCATACCGCTGGCTGGCCGGTGAGCCCACTTCGGCGCTTTCCAATCCAGGACAAATTGTGCTTACCCAAAGCCGCGCCGAGCGTTACTTCCCAGGCGTAAAGATGGCAGACGTGATGGGACGCCGTTTGATCCACAACGACACCGCCGAACTGGTTGTAAGCGGTGTGGTGGCCGATCTTGATTTCCCGAGCAGCATGGTTGGCAAAGAGTTCTTGGTGAAAAAACCCATCCTCAAACCCGATTGGACAGGTGTGAATTCGGGCAACCAATTTTACATCCTGCTTGCAGAAGGCGCTGATCGCGAGGCTGTTGCTGCGCAAATAAATCGGGTGTCGTATGATAACATCAAGGAGGATTTGGAAAAAATGAAATATTCCCGAACGCATGTTTTACACAGTTTGAGGGAAATGCATTTTGAACCCAAGTTTACAGGCCATTTCCCCACCACCAACAAAAAAGTGTTGTACGTCCTGATGGGTATTGCGGGTTTCCTGCTTTTGCTTGCCTGCATCAACTATGTTAATCTTGCCACGGCACAAATACCACAACGCGCCAGGGAAATAGGCATTCGAAAAACACTGGGCAGCAGCCGTAAAACTTTGCTCACACAATTTTTAGGCGAAACAGCGTTGGTGACCATCCTGGCAGTTGCACTTTCGGCCGGGCTAACCAGTTTGTTTTTTAAACAATACGGTAATCTGGTACCCGAAGACATCCTGGCTTATGTGCACTGGCAACCAACGGCTGTTTTCCTGGTCGTACTGGTGGCCGTCGTAACCTTGCTTGCCGGCTCTTACCCAGGTTGGCTCATTACCCGTGCCGAGCCCGTGCGCATCTTACGCGGCCAGGCCGATACACTAACGCCCCGCGGAGGAAGGGTGAATTTGCGCAAAGGGCTCATCGTATTCCAGTTTGCCATTGCACAGGTATTCATCGTGGGCGCCATCATTGTTTGGCAACAACTGCATTTTATGTTGAACAATGACCTTGGATTTCGGCGCGATGCCGTTGTATTTGTGGAAGTGCCCTGGGTGCTTAAGGAAAAACCTGAATATGCCGACAAACATTTTGTCTTGCTGGAAAACATCAAAAAGTTGCCGGGGGTACAGCAGGCGGCACTCGGCGACCCGTTGCTTTACCTCTCTTACATGGCCAATACTTTTTACTCCAATCCGGAAGGAAAGGAAAAAGTGCAACACAACATGCTCATCAAATACACCGATGAAGAACTGTTGCCCTTGTATGAAGTGCCATTGCTGGCCGGACGTTACCTGGAGCCCGGCGATACAGCTAAAGAATACGTGGTGAATGAAACGGCGGTAAAAACCTTCGGTTTTGCCAATCCACAATCGGCCCTGGGCCAAATTTTAAGTACCGAAGATGGCGGTGCTTTCCCCATCGTCGGCGTGGTGGCCGATTTCCACATGGCCTCTTTTTCAGAAAAAATTGAACCACTGGCTCTGGTAAACGGCCGGGATCAGTTGTCCACACTCAACATCAAAATGGCATCTTCCCTTCCGGCCGACTGGCAGCCTGTTTTGGAAGGTTTGGAAAAATTGTGGCGCCAGTTTTACCCCTCCGAAACATTCAAATACACGTTTTTCGACGAAACCCTCGAAACCATTTATGAAGATGAAAAACGTATGGCAGGCATCGTGAATCTGGCTACCGGTGTGGCTTTGCTCATCAGTTGTCTAGGCTTGTTCGGACTTGCCATGTTTATGGCACACCGCCGCACCAAAGAAATTGGTGTGCGCAAAGTGTTGGGAGCAGGCGTGTTTCAGGTGGCCCTCATGCTGGTGCGCGATTTCCTCATACTGGTGGGCATCGCCATCGCTCTGGCATCACCTTTGGCCTACATCCTTATGCAAAAATGGCTCACCAACTACGCCTACCACGTGCCGCTCAATGTTTGGGTACTGGTAGGCGCCGGCGCCGTGGCCGTGGTGACCGCCACGCTTACCGTGGGTTTTCAAAGTCTGCGCGCCGCCCTGGCCAATCCTGTTCAATCGCTTCGAAGCGAATAAACATCCCTAAAACACTAAGCCATGCTGACCAATTTTTTCAAAATAGCTTTCCGAAACCTGTCCAAAAACCGCCTGTTCAGTTTTCTCAACATTACCGGTTTGGCGACCGGACTGGCCGTCAGCCTGCTCATGGGATTGTACGTTTTGGACGAGTTGTCGTTCGACCGTTTCAACGACAAGGCCGACCGCATTTACAGGATAAACATGGACGTTCGCAACGGCGGACAGGAGCAGGCTTATGCCGTAGCACCTGCGCCCATGGGACCTGCCCTGGTACGCGATTATCCCGATGTTGAAACCATGTGCCGTTTCAGGCAATGGGGATTTATTACTGTAAAAAAAGACGAAGAAGCCATCGAGGAAGGTTCCAACACGTACGCAGACAGCACGTTTTTTGATGTTTTTTCGATGCCCCTAATCGAAGGCGATCCCAAAACAGCACTTACGGAACCCAATACGGTGGTGATTTCTGAAAAAATGGCCCAAAAGTATTTTGGCGCATCCACCGGACTGCTGGGCAAAACGCTGCGCATCAACGAAAACCGCGACGTTCGGATCACCGGCGTGATGAAGGACATACCGGCGCAGTCGCATTTTCATTACGATTTTTTGTTCTCCATGTCCTCCATCCGCGAGGAAGCTGCTGCTGACATCTGGTTGTCGAACAACTTCCAAACCTACCTTTTGCTGCGACCTGGCGCCTCAGCAGCCGCGTTTCCGGGTCATTTTGAGGAAGTTGTAAACAAATATTCTGCCCCCCAATTTGAACAACTGCTCGGGGGCACCATGAAGGACTTCCTGGCTGCCGGCAACTACCTGAAATACAGCATGATAAACCTGCGCGATATCCACCTCCACAGCGATCGCGCGGTTGAGCACGAAGCCAATTCAGACATCAAATACGTGTGGATTTTTGGTTCGGTGGCGCTTATGGTGTTGTTGCTGGCTTGTGTGAATTTTATGAACCTGTCCACCGCCCGTTCGGCAAGGCGCGCCCGCGAAGTGGGTGTGCGTAAGGCCCTGGGCTCGGGCCGCAACGCATTGATACGCCAATTCCTGACCGAAAGTCTGGTGCTCACGGTGATCTCCTTTGTTTTGGCTGTTGTCGTGGTCAAAGCTGTTTTGCCCGTTTTTAACGAGTTTGCTGCCAAAAACATCCATTTTTCGCTTCTGCAACCTTCAGCGTTGGCGGTTTTGTGCCTGCTTGC